>NZ_CAXWGV010000046.1:0-271 GCF_964266725.1 Tessaracoccus sp. O5.2
GTTGACAGGTGTTCGGCGTCGATCGCATCGGTCTTCACGCGGCTGCCTGAGGGGCGTTGCAGTTTGGATGGGGCCGCAACGACCGTCCTGATGTCACTGGCCAGCAACGTCCTGGCCAGGCCATAGCCGGTTGGGCCGGCTTCATTGAATCGGCCTGGGTTTCGTTCCTATCGGTTTCCCTGTCCGGCGGTCGCCGGGAGGCCTGATTCGAGGTCAGCGTAGTACGCGTCCTCGATCTCGATCGGGGTGCGCATGCCGAGTTCGCCGTGCA
>NZ_CAXWGV010000047.1:0-256 GCF_964266725.1 Tessaracoccus sp. O5.2
GGGGGGGGGGGGGGGGGGGGGGGGGGGGGGGGGGGGGGGGGGGGGGGGGGGGGGGGGGGGGGGGGGGGGGGGGGGGGGGGGGGGGGGGGGGGGGGGGGGGGGGGGGGGGGGGGGGGGGGGGGGGGGGTGGGGGGGGGGGGGGGGGGGGGGGGGGGGGGGGGGGGGGGGGGGGGGGGGGGGGGGGGGGGGGGGGGGGGGGGGGGGGGGGGGGGGGGGGGGGGGGGGGGGGGGGGGGGGGGGGGGGGGGGGGGGGGGG
>NZ_CAXWGV010000048.1:0-254 GCF_964266725.1 Tessaracoccus sp. O5.2
GCAGCGTCGTGGCGCATGCCATGGACGTCCAGACCGGCGAGATCTTCAAAGCAAGACTCTGCCCCGACCCCGCCGAAGTGACGGCATGGATCAAGGCCCTGCCCGGACCAGCGGCGGCGATCTATGATGAATCGGCCTGGGTTTCGTTCCGTTCTTGAAGCAAGGATGGAACACGATGAACCAGAAGTACTCTCCCGAGATGCGCGAGCGCGCGCTGCGGATGCTCGATGAGGCCAAGGCCTCCGGTGAGCACT
>NZ_CAXWGV010000049.1:0-254 GCF_964266725.1 Tessaracoccus sp. O5.2
CAGCAGTGGTGGCCGCCTACCGGGACCTGTGGCACGTCGAAGAGTCCTTCCGGATGGCCAAGGGAGACCTCCAAGCCAGACCGATCTTCCACCGCAAACGCGAACCGATCGAGGCCCACCTCACCATTGAATCGGCCTGGGTTTCGTTCCGTTCTTGAAGCAAGGATGGAACACGATGAACCAGAAGTACTCTCCCGAGATGCGCGAGCGCGCGCTGCGGATGCTCGATGAGGCCAAGGCCTCCGGTGAGCACT
>NZ_CAXWGV010000050.1:0-253 GCF_964266725.1 Tessaracoccus sp. O5.2
GTGCTCACCGGAGGCCTTGGCCTCATCGAGCATCCGCAGCGCGCGCTCGCGCATCTCGGGAGAGTACTTCTGGTTCATCGTGTTCCATCCTTGCTTCAAGAACGGAACGAAACCCAGGCCGATTCACCCTTGAACCCGGCGCAGAACCTGGCCCGTTCGACCTGAGTTCCACAACTGAGGCCTGATTTAGTGCCCCGTTCTGCGAGGGATCTTGGCGAGGATGGCTTCGGCTTCGGCGGTGAGGCGTGGTTGG
>NZ_CAXWGV010000051.1:0-249 GCF_964266725.1 Tessaracoccus sp. O5.2
TGCACGGCGAACTCGGCATGCGCACCCCGATCGAGATCGAGGACGCGTACTACGCTGACCTCGAATCAGGCCTCCCGGCGACCGCCGGACAGGGAAACCGATAGGAACGAAACCCAGGCCGATTCAAGGGCTACGTCACCAACATCAGCACCGACGTCATGGACGGCGCAGCAGTGGTGGCCGCCTACCGGGACCTGTGGCACGTCGAAGAGTCCTTCCGGATGGCCAAGGGAGACCTCCAAGCCAGAC
>NZ_CAXWGV010000052.1:0-155989 GCF_964266725.1 Tessaracoccus sp. O5.2
TGAATCGGCCTGGGTTTCGTTCCGTTCTTGAAGCAAGGATGGAACACGATGAACCAGAAGTACTCTCCCGAGATGCGCGAGCGCGCGCTGCGGATGCTCGATGAGGCCAAGGCCTCCGGTGAGCACTCGAATCTGATGTCCGCCGTGCGGCATGTTGCGGGGCTCCTCGGCATGAGCGCGGAGACGCTGCGGGTGTGGCATCGCCGCCGCGAGGTCGACGCCGGCGCGAAGCCCGGTGTCCCGAGCGATGTCGCTGAGGAGAACAAGCGCCTGCGCCGCGAGGTGGCCGAGCTGCGAAAGGCGAATGAGATCCTCAAGGCTGCGAGCGTGTTTTTCGCGAAGGAGCTCGACCGGCCCTGACCGAGATGATCCGCTTCATCGACGAGTATCGAGAGCGGTTCGGGGTCGAGCTCATCTGCCGGACGCTGCGCCCGGCAGTGCAGGGATTCATCACGTCCCGCGGGTATCGCGCCGCGAAGACCCGCGTAGCCTCCGCCCGGCAGCTGCGCGACGAGCTGCTGGTGCCCGAGGTCGCCAGGCTGCATGCGGAGAACTACGGCGTCTACGGGCGGCGGAAGATGCATGCTCTCCTGAAACGGCAGGGGTGGGACATCGGCCGCGACCAGACCGAGCGCCTCATGCGCCTCGCGGGAGTGCGTGGGGTTCGCAAGTCGAAGAAGGTGTTCACGACCAGGCCGGACAAGGCGCAGGCCCTACCGCGGGACCTCGTCCAGCGGCGGTTCCGTGCGGACGCGCCGCGCCGACTCTGGGTTGCAGACATCACGTATGTGGCCACCTGGGCGGGCTTCGCATACGTCGCGTTCGTCACCGACGTCTATTCACGTCGGATCGTGGGCTGGAACGTCGCGGCGACGCTGCGCGCGGAGGTGCTGCCGCTGCAAGCGCTGGACATGGCCGCCTGGGGCGCGGACGGCCCGCTGGACGGGCTGATCCATCACGCCGATCACGGCTCGAACTACATGTCGATGGTCTACACCGACCGGGTCGTCGAGCTTGGCGCAACACCCTCGACGGGAACCGTCGGGGACTCGTATGACAACGCCCTCGCCGAGGCGGTCAACAACCTCTACAAGACCGAGCTGATCCGCCAGCGCGGCCCCTGGAGGACCGTCGAGCAGGTCGAGCTCGCGACGCTCGAATGGGTGTGGTGGTGGAACCATCAACGCCTGCACGGCGAACTCGGCATGCGCACCCCGATCGAGATCGAGGACGCGTACTACGCTGACCTCGAATCAGGCCTCCCGGCGACCGCCGGACAGGGAAACCGATAGGAACGAAACCCAGGCCGATTCANCAAACAGCCGAGCCGACGGACGGTGTCGCTCCACGGACTGTCGGCAGCCATCGCGGCGATGCGTTCATCGAGACGATCACGGCGGGCCGTGATCGTGATCACACTGTCGTAGGCTTCGTCGAACGCGGCCTGAACCAGGGGCGAGTCGAAGCGCTGCCGCTTGAGCCAGGCGTCGTGGGCGCCGACCCAGGCCTGCCCGCCCGAGTAGACGATCCCGTGGCGCAGCAGGAGCTTCGACAACCGGTGTCGGGCTCGCATCAGATCACTGCGGCAGTCCTCGCGGGCGCGGACGAGGTCGCGGGCAGCTTCGTTGAGCTCGTCGGGGACGGTGACCGCCGAGTACGCATCCAGCCGCAACAATGTTGACAGGTGTTCGGCGTCGATCGCATCGGTCTTCACGCGGCTGCCTGAGGGGCGTTGCAGTTTGGATGGGGCCGCAACGACCGTCCTGATGTCACTGGCCAGCAACGTCCTGGCCAGGCCATAGCCGGTTGGGCCGGCTTCATNAACCTCTACAAGACCGAGCTGATCCGCCAGCGCGGCCCCTGGAGGACCGTCGAGCAGGTCGAGCTCGCGACGCTCGAATGGGTGTGGTGGTGGAACCATCAACGCCTGCACGGCGAACTCGGCATGCGCACCCCGATCGAGATCGAGGACGCGTACTACGCTGACCTCGAATCAGGCCTCCCGGCGACCGCCGGACAGGGAAACCGATAGGAACGAAACCCAGGCCGATTCAGACCGCCGAGTACGCATCCAGCCGCAACAACGTTGACAGGTGTTCGGCGTCGATCGCATCGGTCTTCACGCGGCTGCCTGAGGGGCGTTGCAGTTTGGATGGGGCCGCAACGACCGTCCTGATGTCACTGGCCAGCAACGTCCTGGCCAGGCCATAGCCGGTTGGGCCGGCTTCATAGATCGCCGCCGCTGGTCCGGGCAGGGCCTTGATCCATGCCGTCACTTCGGCGGGGTCGGGGCAGAGTCTTGCTTTGAAGATCTCGCCGGTCTGGACGTCCATGGCATGCGCCACGACGCTGCGGGCATGCACGTCCAGGCCAACACTCGTACGCTCGGTAAACAACCGGGGCCTCCCACGTATGTCGGAAAGGCCAGACAGGACGCCCCTGTCCGGCAACCCACGAATCGTTGCGCGGCGAGGCCCCGGCCTGCCAGAGCCTCACCCCCGATCGGGGTCACCCATACCGTCTAGCTACTTCGACCTGAAAAAGTCCAAGGGGTGTCGGCCCTGAATTGAGGTCTGACTAGGTGAGATGATGGTCCCGTCTTCTGGGGAGAGGAACGAGACCATCGTGTTACGCACTGTAGGTGATCAACCGTCGTTGTGGGAGTCTCTGCTGCCGGCGGAGTTGTTGGTGTTGCCGGTCGAGCGCGGATCCTCCACCCCCACGACGACTACCCCCGCGTCACCCACCTGTTCAACCTCACCCACGCCTCCACAGCCACCCTCGACCGCGCCGCGGCGAAGTAGGCCAGGGTGCCGCCGCGGCGGTACTCGAACTCGACCCTGCGGGTCCTGCCGGGGCCGGTGGGTAGTCCTGGGTGGCGGCGTTGCAGGGCTTGGAGTTGGGACTTTTCGTCGGCGCTGATCACGTACTCGTCGGCTCCGAGGGCGACGCCTTCCCAGTGTCGGTCGTAGAGGTCGAGGACCCGGGCGGCTTTGGGGGCGAAGTCGGGATCTCGGGGGAAGATCCAGGACCGGTGCTGCCAGGGTTTGATCGCGTCCTTGTCCAGCCAGCGTCGGACCGTGCTCGGGCTGATCGCCTCGACCATGCCCTGGGTCGCGGCTTCGGCGGCCAGTTCGGCGCTGGACCAGCGCGCCAACGGCGCCTGGCTGTGGGCCGGTGGGGTGCAGGCCAGCGCCTTGATCTGGGCGATCTGGACCCGGGTGAAGAGTGGCGGTCGCCCCGATCGGGGCAGATCCTTCAACCCTGCCAGGCCGTGTTCGGCGTAGCGTTTGCGCCACTTGCGGACCGTGTCAACATGCACGCGGAGGTCGGCGGCGATCGTGGCGTTCGGGTGACCCTGGGCAGCGGCCAGGACGATACGGGCGCGGATGACCTGGCGGTGCTCGCCACGGGCGGAGGCGGCTCGACGGGTCAAGACGGTGAGGTCGGCGGCGGTGGGCACGATGACAAACGGGGAAGACGTCACCATGGCTTCCTTTGTCCCCCTCCGTGCCGCCTCGGCGGTGGCGACACGCCGCAGGAACCCTGCGGTGGGTCCACGATGGGGACATGGTGAAGATCCCGGAATCGACGAAGGACTCGCTGGAGTACCGGCTGGCCGCCCGAGCCCGGGAACGCTGGCCCGCCCTGGGCCGCGTCACAGTCCGTTTCCGGGCGGGGTTCGCCTACGTCGACGGAGTGCTCCCTGACGGGGAAATCCTCAAGCTGTGCCGGCTGCACTACGTCGGCTACGCCAATCAGTGGCGTTTCGCGATCTACCGCGCCAGCCACGACGACTACCAGGAATCATTCCTGCCCACCGGCGCCATGGCCGGCCCCGCCGAAGACGCCCTCGACACCGCCTGCGGTCTCTACCTCGGCGACCCCACCGCCTGGACCTAAACCCCCGACGAACTAACGAAGATGACCACTAGCGGAGCCGACGCGCCACGATCGCGCGGGTGCCGTCGTTGGTCCTGGCGAGGATGACGGTCGCCGACGCGCGCCCGGAGGGCTTTAGCCGCCGTCGCAGCTCGGCGGGGTCGACGTCGATGGCCCGCTTCTTGATCTCGAGCGTGCCGACGCGGTTGGCGCGCACCCAGGCCCGCAGCGCCCTCACGTCGTAGTCGAGCACGTCGAGGACCTCGAAGCTCGTCATCGACGGCGAATCCAGCGGCGAGTCGGTGGAGACGTAGGCGACCTGCCCGTCGAGCAGCCACGCGTCGGCCCCGGCCAGCGCCTCGCCGATGACGCCCGCCCTGATGACGGCGCCGTCGGGCTCGTGGACGAACCGGCCGAGCGGGGCCACCGGGAGCTCGACGGCGGCCTCCCCCGCCGGGCGCCACACCGTCACCGGTTCCTCGGCCACGCCCAGCAGCACGGCCCCGACGCCAGGGGAGAGCCGGTTCCACAGCGATACCTCCACCACGTCGCCGCCGTCGCTCACCCAGCTGGCGCGAACGCCGTCGGGGATGAGTTCCTTCGGCAGCCCCGGCCCGAGCTTGACGCACGTGAACCGCTCCGAGGTCAGGTGGTCGAGCACCAGCGACCACGGCGGCGTGAAGTCGGCCACCCGCCACGTCCGGCCGTGGGCGCCGCGGCGGGCCGGGTCGAGGAAGACCGCCCCCGTCGATGGCACGGCAACGTCCTCGGCCAGCCCCACCGACGCCGCTGCCCCGCCCACGAGGGCGAGGTTGAACGCCGCGACCCGCGCCGTCGCCTCGTCGGCGTCGACGGCGTGCACCCGGATCCCCGCCTCCGCGAAGGCCATCGCGTCAGCGCCGATCCCGCAGCCGAGGTCCCACACCTCGCCGACCCCCGCCTCGCGGAACCGCTCCGCCCGCCAGCGGCGCACGGAGTCGCGCGTGGCCTGCTCCACGCCGTCGGAGGTGAACAGCATCTCGCTGGCCCGCCCGAACTTCATCAGTCCCCGACGGCGCAACGCCGCCTGGGTGAGGGCCCAAGCGGCGTCGTCGGCACCGAACCGCGCCCGCAGCCGCTCGCCCGCGCCGAGCGACGACGGGTCGGGCTCGGCCATCGCGGCCGCGAGCGCCTCGAGGTTCACGCGAGCGGCTTCGGCGCCGTCGCGAGGATCCCCATGTGGTCGGTGCCGTCGACCTCGAAGTACGTCGGCGCCCACCCATTCACCGATGGCGTCATGAGGTAGTGGTCGATCCGCGCGAACGCCGGGATCCACGGGTGCCCGACGGGCCACGTCGGGTCCCACGTCTCGCCCCATAAGCGGGTCGAGGCCGTGTTGACGGCGCCCGCGTCGACGACGCCCCGCATGGTGTGGTGCTGGTCGATGGCGTTGAAGTCGCCGACGAGCAGCATCCGCTCGTCGAGGTGGCGCTCGACGAGGTCGGCGACCAGTTCGCCGTCGCGCGCCCAGGCGTCGGCGCCGAGCTGCGGCGGGGCCGCATGGATGCCGGCGACGAGCCACTCGGTCTCGGCCACCGTCGTGCGCACGACGATGTTGTCGAACGGGTGTCGAGCGCCTCGACCACCTCCAGCGGCGTCCGGCTGAAGAATCGGGTGCCACCGGCGTCGGTGCGGATGGTGCCCTGGGCGTGCGGGAACTCGGCGGCGAGGGCGGAGGCGAGGAACTCCGCCTCCAGTTCCGGGGTGTGCTCGATGAACACGATGACGTCGACCCAGTCATTGACGCGCGTGGCGACGGCGGCGAGGTCGCCGTTGCCGTACTGCATGTTGACGGCCAGCACGCCGATGCCGCGCTCGGCGGGGGTGGCGTCGATCTGCGGCCGGGGCAGCGGCCAGAGCGGGAAGCTCCAGTACGCGCCCAGGGCCACGAGCAGCCCCAGCGCCACCCAGCGGCGCCAGTGCGTCAGCGCGAGCACGAGCCCGAGCAGGCAGAGCAGCGTCGGGACCCACAGGAACGGGATGAACGTGGCGGCCGCGATGAGCCAGGGGTGCCACGTATGGACGACGGTGACGACACTGAGAAGGAGCAGCGCGACGGCGACCAGCCCGAAGCCGACCGCCACCACCCACCCCAGCCCGCGGAGCCAGCGGGACGGGGTGGCGGTCACAGCAGGCTCATCCGCCATGCATCGTCGACGCTCGTGCCGCCGTCGTAGGGGATGACGCCGTGGAACTGGCGCACCGTCTCGTCGAACACCAGGGGGACGAAGTGCCGGTCCCCATCCCACATCGGCAAGTCCATGACCATGGACACATCGTGCCAGCCGAGGGGTCCTTCCTCTGAGGCCTCGGACGGCTCCCCGTCGAACGCGGTGACGAGGAAGACGAACCCGAACACGTCGCGCCCGTTGAACCCGGGCCAGGACACGGTCCCGCGGAGCTCCATGTCTGTGACCTTGATGCCGGCCTCCTCGCGGATCTCGCGCCGCATCGCCTCGGCGATGTCCTCGCCCGGCTCGACCTTGCCGCCGAGCCCGTTGTACTTGCCGAGCTGCTCGTCGTCGGACCGGGAGATCCGGTGGACGAGCAGCACCCGACGGCGGTCCGGGCTGAGGATGTAGCCCAGCGTCGTCAGTTCCGGCGCATACGGCATGTCAGGACTCGGTGCGCGGGCCCCGGGCGTCGTAGTCGAGCTCGCGGGTGTCGAGCTCCACGACCTCGTCGCCCAGCTCCTTGAGCAGCTCGTAGCGCGCCTCGCGGCGCTCCCGCTGCTCGATCGGGTCCGGGACGGGCGCCGCGGCCAGGAGACGCCGCGTGTACTCCTCCTGCGGGTGGAGCAGGACGTCCTCGCGCGTACCCTTCTCGACGATCTTGCCGTACTGCATCACGACGACGCGGTGCGCGAGCGAGTCGATGACGGCGAGGTCGTGGGAGATGAACAGGCAGGCGAAGCCGAACTCGCGCTGCAGTTCGGTGAACATGGCGAGCACGGACGCCTGGACGGACACGTCGAGTGCCGAGGTGGGCTCGTCGGCGACCAGCAGGTCGGGGCTGAGCGACAGCGCGCGGGCGATGGACACGCGCTGGCGCTGTCCGCCGGACAGCTCGTGCGGGTACCGGTTGTAGACGCTGCGCGGCAGCTGGACCGCGTCGAGGAGCTCGTGGACACGCGCCTCGCGTTCCTTGGCGTTGCCCACCTTGTGCACGCTCATCGGTTCGGCGATGACGTCGCCGATCGGGAACCGCGGGTTCAGCGACGCGGCGGGATCCTGGAAGATCACGCCGATGCGCTTGCGCAGCGACTTCAGCTCGTGGCCGCGCAGGCCGAGCAGGTTCTGGTCGAGGACCCGCACCTCGCCGGACTTCGACGGGATGAGGCCGAGCAGGGCACGCCCGATGGTCGACTTGCCCGATCCGGATTCGCCGACGAGGCCGACGATCTCGCCGCGACGCACGTCGAAGCTCACGCCGTCGACGGCGCGGAACGGCTTCTTGCCGGCGCGGTGGTACTCGACGACGAGGTCGCGCACGTCGAGGGCGGCCTCGGCGGTCGGCTCCACCGGGTTGGGCGCCACGCCGAACTGGCCGTGGCCCTCCCCCAGGCGCGGCACGGCCGCCAGAAGCCGCTTCGTGTAGGGGTGCTGCGGCTGCAGCAGGACCTGCTCGACGGGCCCGCGCTCGACGATGGTGCCCTTGAACATTACGGCGACGTTGTCGGCCATGTCGGCCACGACGCCCATGTTGTGCGTGATCAGCAGGATGCCGGTGTTGAGCTTGTCCTTCAGCGACCGCAGGAGGTCGAGGATCTCGGCCTGGACGGTGACGTCGAGGGCGGTGGTGGGCTCGTCGGCGATGATGACGTCCGGGTCGCAGGCCAGCGCCATCGCGATGACGACGCGCTGCCGCATGCCGCCCGACAGCTCGTGCGGGAACTGCTTGGCGCGGCGCTCGGCGTTGGGGATGCCGACGGCGTTGAGCAGGTCGACGGCGCGGCTCCACGCGTCACGGCCGAACGCGACGCCGTGCACCTCCATGGCCTCCGTGAGCTGCTCGCCGACGGTGATGACGGGGTTGAGCGCTGTCATCGGCTCCTGGAAGACCATGGCGACGCGGTTGCCGCGCAGGGAGCGGAGCTGGCGGCCCGAGAGCTGGCCGATGGACTTGTCCGTGACCAGGGTGTCGCCCTGGATGCGGGCGGTCTTGGGCAGCAGTCCGAGCGCCGTGGTCGCGGTGACGGACTTGCCCGAGCCCGACTCGCCCACGAGCGCCATCACTTCGCCGGGCTCCACGCTGAGCGTGATGCCCTTGACGGCGTGCACGGTGCCGAACTCGGTGCGGAACTGGACGTCGAGCTTGTCGAACTTGAGGACCGGGTTCTCGCCGGTGAAGCGGGGGGTGGTGGTCATGGTCGGGCTCCTCAGTCCATCTGCTGGCGGGGATCGAACGCGTCGCGCAGGCCGTCGCCGATGAAGTTGACGCACAGGGCCACGGCGACGATGAACACGCCCGGCCACCAGAACAGCCAGGGGCGGGTGCTCAGCGCGTTCTGGTTCTCGGAGATGAGCAGGCCCAGCGACGTGTTCGGCGGCCTGACCCCGAAGCCCAGGTAGGACAGCGCGGTCTCCACGAGGATCGCGGCCGAGATGAGCAGCGTCGCGTTGACGATGATCGTGCCGAGAGCGTTGGGCAGGATGTGCCGGACGATGATGCGCCACGGGGAGGTGCCGACGGCGCGCGCGGCGGCGACGAACTCCCGTTCGCGCAGGGAGAGGACCTCGCCGCGGACGAGCCGGGCCAGACCGGTCCACGACACGAGCGCGAGCATGCCGGCCAGCGCGAAGATGCCGCCGACGTTGCCGGCCATGCGGCCGAGGACGGCGGCCAGCACCAGCGTCGGGATGATGATGAACAGGTCGGTGACGCGCATGAGGAACGACTCGGCGAGGCCGCGGAAGTAGCCGGCCGCGGCGCCCACCAGGGTGCCGATGATCGTGGCGGCGATACCGACGGTGAAGGCGATCGCCAGGGAGTTCTGCGTGCCCAGCATCACCAGCGCGAAGTAGTCCTTGCCGATGGTGCTCTGGCCGAAGGGGTGCTCGCCGATCGAGAACGGCCACAGGGTGAGGGTCGGGGCGCCGCCCACCTCCTGGATCGGGTAGAGGTCGACGTGGTTCTTGCTCCACCAGCCGGGGATCGGGCCGAACCCGATCGACGTGATGGCCAGGAGCGCGATGAGGATCAGGAAGGTCAGCGAGATCATCGCGCCGCGGTGCCGCAGGAAGCGGCGCAGGACGAGGCGCCCCTGCGAGTACGACTTGTCGGTCGTCGTGACCTCGTCGGGCATGCTCTCGAGCTCGTAGTCGGCCTCGTGGACCTGGTCGAGCTGGGCGGGGTTGTTCGGTTCAGTCATGGTTGACCCTCACTTCCTAGCGGGCGATCCGCGGGTCGAGGATGGCGTAGGCGATGTCCGCCAGCATGTTCATGGTGACGGCGGCCGTCCCGGTGACCAGGTAGAAGGCCATGACGGGCGCCGGGTCGACGGCCGCGAGGCCCGTGCGGAAGAGGTTGCCCATCCCCTGCCAGCCGAAGACCGTCTCGGTGATGACCGCGCCGCCGATGAGGCCGGCGAAGTCGAACGCCACGATGGTGGCCAGCGGGATGAGCGAGTTGCGCAGCGCGTGCCGCGTGATGACCTTGCGCTCGGAGATGCCCTTGCTGCGCGCGGTGCGGATGTAGTCCTGGTTGAGCACGTCCAGCATCGAGGCGCGCGTGTAGCGCGTGTAGGAGGCGATGGAGATGAGCATGAGCGTCACCGTCGGCAGGACCAGGTGCGTCAGCGCGTCGAGCGAGTGCATCCAGAACGTCGACTCGTAGTTCGGCGTGGCCGAGCCGATGGTCGGGATGGGCCGCGGCTGCTCCCTGAGGTACCCCGACCAGTTGGACAGCAGCAGATCGGCGATCGCCAGCAGCGACGCCAGCAGCGCTGTCACGACGGAGGCGAGGGTGGCCTGGCGACGGGAGAATCCGCCCAACAGCTGGCCCGCCGCGACGGCGACCGCGATGGCGGCGACGAAGCACACCAGCAGGATCGGGATGGTTGCGCTGGTCATGAGGAACCCGCGCACGGCGATGTAGCCGACGAGCGCGACGCCGGCCGTCGCGGCGACGGCGTTGCGTACCCGCTGGTTGTGGAAGCCCGACGTCAAGACGATGACCAGCACGGCGGCGCCGACGACGCCCAGCACGTAGACGGGGATGCCGATGGCCGGGCGGCGGAACCAGGTGACCAGGTCGAAGTAGGTGAGGATGGCGGCGATGCCGGCGGCGACGGCGCCGAACGTGATGAGGCGACGCTTGAGGTCGCCGCCGAGGGCGGCCTGCAGGATGAAGGCCAGCACGGCCGCGACCGCGAGGATGACCGGCCAACTGAGGTCGGCGTCGACGATCCAGTTGTTGAACTCGATGGCCGCGTAGTGCTTGAGCAGCACGCCGAGCCAGAAGACGGGCAGCGAGAAGGCGACGAACGCGAAGAGCGTGACGCCGTAGTCGAAGCCGGAATACTGCCGAATGGCGGTGATGATGCCGAGGATGACGCCGATGACGATGGCCAGGAGCGAGGCGAGCACCACGAGGCGCAGCGTGGACGCCGCCGCGGTGGCGACCAGCGCGTTGACTGACTGGCCGTTGATCGCGGTGCCGAGGTCGCACTGCCCGACGAGACACTTCGACGCGCCGGTCAGCCAGTCCCAGTACCGCTCGTACCACGGCATGTCGAGGCCCATGTTCTCGATCCGCTGCCGGATGCGGTTCTCCCGGTTGGGGTCGTTCGACTCCCGGAGGTCCTGCAGTGGGTCGCCCGAGTTGATGACGAGCACGTACAGCAACAGTGACCCGAGCACGAGGATCGCCAGCGAGATCCCCAGGCGTTTCGCGATGAACTTGAGCAAGATCGGTCCTTCGACATGGTCCGGGCGCCTTCAGCGGCGCCCCATCCGCCGCATACTACGGCAGCGGGCAGAGTGGATGAAATGGTGTATGCACGGGAATCGGGGCAGGTGACGCGCGGCCACCTGCCCCGATCCGTTACTGATTACTGACTGGTGTGGTCAGCCGGGTCACTGGGCGACCCACTGTGGGGCGTTCCACGACACCTGGTCCTGCGTGGCGGTGGCGCGCACGTTCTGCAGGGTGGAGTCGTAGGCGACGACCAGCGGGTGGGCGTACAGCGGGATACCGAACAGCGAGTCCCACAGCTCCTTCTCGATGATCTTGGTCTGCTCGAGGTGGACGCTCTCGTCGAGGGTGGCGACGAGCTCGGCCCAGGCCGCGTCGACGGTCTCGTTCGAGTACTTGCCGTAGTTCTGTCCCTTGTTGGTGGCGTAGATGTTCTCACCCGAGGTGATCTGGCCGGAGCCGGCCCAGGCGAACAGGGCCACCTCGTAGTCGCCGTTGACGAGCGCGTTGGAGAAGAAGTCCTCGGCGCTGGCGTCGATCACGTTGAAGCCGGCGTCCTTGCAGGACGACTGGATCGCGGCGACGGTCTCGGTGCGGCGCTGGTTACCGGAGCGGTAGCCGATGCGGACATCGATCGGGGTCGCCACACCGGCGGCGGCGATGAGTTCCTTCGACTTCTCGATGTCGACGGTGTCGTAGCGGCCGTCGTAGGACTCGCCGATGACCTCGTCGTAGTTGTCCTGGAACGGGAACACCTCGCGCGCGTTCATCAGCTCGGTCTCCGGGGAGATCGGCTTGATGAGCGTGTCGACGATCTGCTGACGCGGCACGCAGTAGGCGAACGCCTCGCGCAGCTGCAGGCCGGTGTCCGGGTTGCCGAACACGTTGTTCTCGCGGAAGTTGAAGTCCAGGTGCTCCCACGTCAGGGACGATCCGGACTCGATGGTGACGGCCGAGCCGAGGGCCTCGAGCTGGCCGACGGTGTCGACGGTGGCCTGCGGCTGGATGACCTGGACGTCCTTGTTGCCCAGGGCCTGGACCTGCTGCGCGTCGTCGATGAACCGGAAGACCAGGTCGCGGGTGGCGGCCGGGGTGCCCCAGTACTGCTCGTTGGCGGTCAGGGTCAGGGAGTTACCGGCCTGCCAGCTGCCCTCCTTGAGGACGTACGGGCCGGAGGACGGGGTGAGAGCCGCGTCGGGGAGCTCGCCGGGGTTGAAGATCCAGCCCTCGTTCCAGAACGTGGCGGCGGACTTCACGGTCTCGGCGTCGCGGTCGATCACGGCCTGCGCCAGCGCGCCGGGCTCGAGGCCGGCCTCACGGGCGATGACGTGCTCGGGGAGCGCCGAGGTGACGATGATCCGGTAGTCCGGGTTCGGCGCCGAGTAGGTGACGGTGAACTCCTTGGAGCCGACCTCACCCTCGGGGCCTTCGGGGACGTACTGCGCGAACGACGTCGACACGTGGTCGAAGACCGCCGAGGCCTCGGGATCCTCGCCGCTGGCGAAGCCGGGGGCGATGAACTCGGGGTTCTGGGCCGCCCAGTCCATGAGGTAGTCGTTGATGGTCACCGGGGTGCCGTCGGACCAGACGGCGTCCTCGTTGATCGTGTACTTGATCGTCAGCGGGTCCTCGGAGGTCACCTCGTAGGTGCCGAAGTCCGTGTTGTCGCAGATCGTGCCGTCGGTACCGAAGTACACGAAGCTGGAGAACATGTGGGCCGCGATGACCGAGTTGTAGGTCGAGTACGTAGCGTTGGTGATCGAGTTGTAGCCACTCCAGTCGCCGGGGCCGGCGGTGTAGCGGACCTCACCGTCCTTCGTCTCGGTGATGCCGACGTCCTGCAGGCAGCCCGCGGCTGCCGAGTCGCCGTCGGTGCCGCCGCTGGCGGACGCGGATGCCGACGCCGAGCCGGTGGCGGTGGCGTCGGGATCGGTGGCGTCGGGGCTGGTGCAGGCGCCGAGCAGCAGTGCGCTGCCGAGCACCAGACCAAGGGACGCCTTGGTTCCCTGGAACTTCATTCTTTCTCCTAAGTCGTAGACCGACGGAAAAGCGGCCCGACGGGCCATGTGTTCCAGGAACATAGCCAAGGCACGTTCAAATCGGCTAGGGCCACGCGGTGTTTGACACCAGATCGTTACCAATCTGTGGCCTAGCGCACCAAAATCAGACGACGACGGTGCCGACGGGCAGGCCGGAGTCGGCCGAGATGCCCAGCCCGGAGGGCGGAAGGCCGGCCCGGATGGCCTCGCTGCCGACGGCGGCGATCATGGCGCCGTTGTCGGTGCAGAGCGCGGGCCTGGGTCGACGCAGCTCGATGCCGGCTGCCGCGGCCCGCTCCTCGAGCAGGGTCCGCAGCCGGGAGTTGGCCGCCACCCCGCCCCCGATGAGGATGGAGCTGACGCCCAGGTGCTGCGCCGCGTCGACCGTCTTGGCGGTGAGGACGTCGCAGACGGCCTCCTGGAAGCTGGCCGCGACGTCGGCCACCGGGACGGGCTCGCCGTCGAGGCGGCGCTGCTCGACCCAGCGGGCCACGGACGTCTTGAGCCCCGAGAAGGAGAAGTCGAAGCGGTGCCGGTCGAGGTCGTGCCGGGCCGTGAGGCCGCGCGGGAACCGGATGAACGTCGGGTCACCCTCCTGCGCCGCCTTGTCGATGACGGGCCCGCCGGGGTACGGGAGTCCTAGGAGGCGAGCCACCTTGTCGTACGCCTCGCCGGCCGCGTCGTCGATGGTGGAGCCGACCTCCGTGATGCGGGTGGCGATGTCCTCGACGTGCAGCAGCTGCGTGTGGCCGCCGGAGACGAGCAGCGCCAGCGACGGCATGGGCAACTCGCCGTGGTCGAGCAGGTCGACCGCGACGTGCCCGACGAGGTGGTTGACGCCGTAGAGGGGCTTGCCCAGGTAGGCGGCGAGCGCCTTGGCCGACGCCAGACCCACGACCAGGGAGCCCATCAGGCCGGGTCCCGCCGTCACGGCGATGGCGTCGAGGTCGGCCAGATCGACGTCGGCCTTGGCGGCCGCGCGCTCCAGCGTCGGAATGAGGGCCGACAGGTGTGCCCGACTGGCGACCTCGGGCACGACGCCACCGAAGCGGACGTGCAGGTCGACCGAGCTGGCCACCTCGTTGGCCAGCAGCGTGCGTCCCCGCACGATGCCGACGCCGGTCTCGTCGCAGGACGACTCCAGTCCGAGCACCAGGGGTTCACTCATCGCCGCTCTCCTCCATCTCCCACATGCCGACCGAGTCGGCGTCGACGCCCTCGAGCCGTCGCTCCAGGATGAGCGCGTCGGCGCCGGGGCCGTAATAGTCCGGGCGGGTGGCAACCGGGGCGAAGCCGAACCCGCGGTACAGCTGGATGGCCGCATCGTTGGAGTCCTCGACTTCGAGCAGCATGCGGTGCGCCCCCTCGCCGATCGCCCACTGCAGGCCGGCCACGAGCATCACGCGGGCGAACCCCAGGCGCCGCTGGTGCGGGGCCACGACGATGCGGTGCAGGTCCGCCACGTCGTCGACGAGCTGGAAGGCGGCCACCCCGATCGTGTCGCCCTCCCTCCCCCGCGCAACGAGGATGAGGCGTCCGGGGCCGGACAGCTCCTGGAGCCATGACTCCGCGGACCAGGGCGTGCCGAAGTGGGCCTCGAGCGCCAGGATGTCGGACAGGTCCGACGGCGCCGCGGTCTCGACGATCATCGTCGGACCCGCAGCCGCGGGAGCGCGGACTTCGGCCTGCCGGGCACCGTCGCATCCGCCGGGCGGAGGTAGAACGGCTCGTCCCCCGCGGGCGCGAGGTCGGCCCAGCGGGCCGCCAGCACGGCGGGGTCCAGCGCGTCGGGCCCCTGGACGTCGAGCCCGGCGCGGTAGGCCTCCGGCACGGCGCCCGCGACGGGGAGCGCGGGCAGCTCATCGGGGGCGGTCACGCGAGGTCCGTCGACGCGGACGCCGTCGGCGCCGTAGCGCGCCCAGTACAGCTCCTTGCGGCGCGCGTCGGCGGCGACGAGGAAGTCGTCGGGCGCCCCGAGGTCCGCCCACTGGCGGGCCACCACGTCGAGGGAGCAGACGCCGTGGACGGGGCGCCCCGCGGTGTGCGCGAGGGTCCAGGCCGTCGCGACGCCGACCCGCAGCCCCGTGAACGGGCCGGGGCCCATGCCGACGGCGAACTCGTCGATGTCCGTCAGCGCGATGCCCGCGTCGGCGCACGCCCGCAGGATCGACGGCATGAGTTCTTCGGCGTGCGCGCGGGTGTCGTCGACGACCACGCGCGCGACGGGCCGGCCGTCGCGGGCCAGGCCGACGGCGACGGCGTGGCTGGTGTCGATGCCGAGCGTCCAGGTCATCGGGTCTCCCTGAGTGCGTCGAGGGCCCCGGCCCAGCGGGGGCCGAAGCCGGTGAGGTAGACGGTGCGCTGGTCCGAGTCGACGCCGCGGACGATGTCGATCTCCAGCCGGTCGTCGGCCAGCCACTCGGCCAGGCCGTGGCCCCACTCGATGAGCGTGACGGAGTCCGCCAGCGAGGCGTCGAGGTCGATGTCGGCGAGTTCGAGGGAGCCGCCCAGGCGGTAGGCGTCGACGTGCACGAGGGCTGGGCCGTCGCCGCGGGCGGGGTGCACCCGCGACAGGACGAAAGTCGGGGAGATGACCGGTCCCTCGACGTCGAGCCCGGCGCCGATGCCCTGGGTGAGCGTCGTCTTGCCCGCCCCGAGGTCCCCGGACGCGACGATGACGTCGCCCTTCCGGAGCAGGCGTGCGAGCCGCCGGCCCAGCCGCTGCATGTCGTCGGCGGTGGGGACGTCGACCACGACGGGGAGGTCGCGGCCCATGTGGAAGCCGTAGGGAGCGGGCGCCACCACGTCGAACCCGTGGTCCTTCCACCACGCGACCAACTGCGGGAACTCCTCGCGCGCGAACAGGGCCGCTCGCCGGGCACCGAGGTCCGCGGCCACGGTCAGCGCGCTCTCGACCAGCGCCCTGGCGACGCCCTGCCCGCTGGCCTCGGGGAGGACCGAGACGCGGCGCAGGGTGGCGGTGTCGTCGGCGATGTCGACGAGCAGGCCGGCGATGATCGCCCCGTCCCGCTCGACGACGATGCCGTAGCCGTCGGTCAGCGCGCGCTCGATGTCGGCGACCTCGTCGGCCAGCGCCTCCGCCGGCGGGTCGACCGCCGGGCGGGCCGAGAACGCGGCGTGGATGACTCGCAGCAGCTCAGGGGCGTCGGCGGGATCGGCGACCCGCACCCTCACGTCGGAAGTGTCCATCGGCGCAGAATCCTACGCTCTCACCACCGGTCGTTGCGGTAGCCGCCACGGCGGCCCCGCCCCTGGTCGCGGCCGCGTCGCTGACCCTCGGGGCGCTTGCGCTGCTGCGGCTTGGGCGCGATGAGCCTCAGGTAGTCCTCCTCGGCGATCGCCACGCCGGAGGTGGGCCGGGCGCCGGTGGCGTCGCGGAGTTCGGGCGAGCCGGGCTCGGCCTCGATGAAGGCGGCCCCCACCCCGGCCTGGTCGAGGAGTCGGCGGCCCGTCTTGCGCTGGTGCGGCAGGACGATGGTCGCGACGACGCCCTCCTGGCCAGCGCGGGCGGTGCGCCCGGAGCGGTGGAGGTAGTCCTTGGAGTCGCGGGGCGGGTCTACCTGGAGGACCAGGGTCACGTCGTCGACGTGGATGCCGCGCGCCGCCACGTCGGTGGCGACCAGCACCGGAACGGTGCCCTCGCGGAACGCCGCCAGGATCCGGGCGCGGGCTCCCTGGGTGAGGCCGCCGTGCAGCGCCCCCGCCATCACGCCGGCGTCGCGGAGCTGGCCCGCGATGCGGTCGGTGCCCAGCTGGGTGCGGGCGAACAGCACGGTCCGGCCGTCGCGGTTGGCGATCTCGGCGGTGACCTGGTTCTTGTGGTGCGGCTTCACCAGCAGCGGCCGGTGCACCATGGTGGCCACCGAGTTCTTGCCCGAGTCGACCTCGTGGGTGACCGGGTCGTGCAGGTAGGCCTTGACGAGGGCCCCGACGGCGTTGTCCAGCGTCGCGGAGAACAGCAGCCGCTGCCCGTGCTCGGGCGTGGCGTCCAGCAGCGAGCGGACCTCGGTGAGGAAGCCCATGTCGGCCATGTGGTCGGCCTCGTCGAGGACGGTGACCTCGACCTGGCTGAGGTCGGCGGCCCCCTGCTCCAGGAGGTCGATGAGGCGGCCGGGGGTGGCCACGACGACGTCGACGCCGCGCTCGAAGGCGCGCAGCTGCGGCCCGTACGACATGCCGCCCGCCACCAGCGTCAGGTCCAGCCCGACGGCGGCCGCGAGCGGAGACAGGACGTCGGCGATCTGCAGCGCCAGCTCGCGGGTCGGCGTGAGGATGACAGCGCGGGGCGAACCGACCGGGCTGCCCTCGGCGAGGCGCGTGAGCATCGGCAGGCCGAACGCCAGCGTCTTACCGGAGCCCGTGCGGCCGCGGCCGAGCACGTCCCGGCCGGCGATGGCGTCACCGATGGTGGCGGCCTGGATGGGGAAGGGCTCCGTGATGCCCTGCGCGGAGAGCTGGCGCACGAGCGACTCGGCGACGCCGAGCTCGAAGAATCCCGACGTGACGTCGCCCTGGACCTCCTCGGCCACGCCCGCGGTCCAGCTCATCTGGTCGGTCTCGACGTCGTGGGAGTCCGGGCGCGTGTCGTGGTGGCGGCCGCGGCGGTCGTCGTGGCCACGGGGCTCGTGCGGGCGGCGGATGTCGAGGTGCGGCGGGCGCGACGCGGGGCGGTGGTGCCCGCGGTCGTCGCGGCGCGGCCGGTCGTCGCGGTCCTGGAACCGGTCGTCACGACGGGGACGGTCATCACGCGACTGGAACCGGTCGTTACGACGGGGACGGTCATCACGCGACTGGAACCGGTCATCACGACGCGGACGGTCATCACGCGACTGGAACCGGTCGTTACGACGGGGACGGTCATCACGCGACTGGAACCGGTCATCACGACGCGGACGGTCATCACGCGACTGGAACCGGTCATCGCGACGCGGACGATCGTCGCGCGACGGCTGGCGGTCGTCGGCGTCGCGGTAGCGAGGCCGATCGTCGCGGTTGCGGTCCTCGCGCTGCGGGCGGTCGTCGCGGTCGCGGTCGCGGTAGCGCGGGCGGTCGTCGCGGTCCTGCCGCGGAGCGCGGTCCTCTCCCGGTGCGGCGGAGGCGGGGGGACCGAACTGCAGCGCGCGGCGCTGCTTGCGGTTCAACGGCTCGCCCGACTCGTTCGAGTCCCGGCGGTTGGCCCGACGCTGCGGGGAGTGGCCCTTGGCGGCGCGCTGCTCGGCGGACCAGCGCTGCTTTCGGCGTGGTGCATTCATGATGTAAGAGATCCTCTGCGGGTGATGGGGGCCCAGGAACCGGGCCACGGGCCCACATGCGGGGCCACTGAAACATGCCCGCTCATCTGTCACACGCTGGCGTTGATCGCCTTACCGGGCCCGTCGAGTCTACGGGATGCCGCGAGATTCTCCGAATCGACGCCCGTGACGGGCGGGCAGAACCGTCACCGGCTGTTCATGGGACGTTCGCCGCAGCCGGGGGCGGTGGTCATCTCGCTGCATAGGATCGAGGTGTGCGGGTTGCCATCGTCGCGGAGTCGTTCCTCCCCAGCGTCAACGGGGTCACGAACTCGGTGCTGCGTGTCCTCGAGCACCTGCGTGCCGCCGGGCACGAGGCGATGGTCATCGCCCCGGCCGTCGGCGACCGGACGCCGCGCGAGTACTGCGGGTTCCCCGTCGAGACCGTCGCCAGCGTCGGGCTGCCGGGCTACGACGTCGTCCGGGTCGTGACCACACCGTCGCAGACCATCGCCCGCATCATCACGGGCTTCGCCCCCGACGTGATCCACCTGGCCTCGCCGGTCGTCGTGGGCTTCAAGGCGGCCTCGGTGGCGGCCCGGCTGGGGATCCCGATGGTGGGCATCTACCAGACCGAGGTGCCGACGTACGCGGCCCGCTACGGCTTCCCGCAGGCCGAGCCGCTCCTGTGGCACCACGTTCGCCAGGTGCACTCGCTGGCGTCCCTGAACTTCGCGCCCTCGACCTTCGCCCGGGACCAGCTGCTCGCCCAGGGCGTGCCGCGGGTGGGGGTCTGGGGACGGGGCGTGGACTCGGCCCGCTTCGACCCGGCGCGCCGCAGCTCCGCGTTCCGCCGCCGCCACGCGCCGGGCGGGGAGCGGCTCATCGGCTACATGGGCAGGCTCGCCGTCGAGAAGCGGGTCGAGGATCTCGCCACGATCGCGGACCTCCCCGGGACCCGCCTGGTGGTCATCGGCGACGGGCCGCTGCGCGGGCAGCTCGAGGCCACGCTCCCCCGCGCCCGCTTCCTCGGCGAGCTGGGCGGCGACGAGCTCGCCGACGCGCTGGCCAGCCTCGACCTGTTCGTGCACCCCGGGGAACTGGAGACCTTCGGCCAGTCGATCCAGGAGGCGAAGGCCTCGGGTCTGCCGGTCATCGCGCCGAGGCGCGGCGGGCCGATCGACCTCGTCGACCACTCGCGCACGGGCTGGCTCTACCGCCCGGGGGACCTCGCAGCGATGCGGGCCCACGTGGTCGACCTCATCGGCGACGACGCCAAGCGCGCCGCCTTCGGGCGCGCCGCGCGCGCCTCCACGCTGGACCGGACGTGGGAGCGCGTGTGCTCCGAACTGGTCGGCCACTACCGCAAGGCGATCGCCAAGTCGGTGCGTGGCGGTCAGCTGATCGCCTGAGGTTTACCAGGCCCGGCGGGCGGCCGCGACCTCGATCAGGGCGTCGCGGAGCCGCGGCTCCACGTCGACCGTCGCCAACTCCTGCACCAGCGCCAGGCCCTCCAGACTGGTGACCGCGCGCCACGCGGCCTCCTTCACCGCGAACTCGATCTCCGCGGCATCGAGGACCCGGAAGGCCTCGCCCGCGACGTCCAGCGGCCGCGGCACTGCCCCCACGAGGCGCACCGACACACCGGCGGCGAGGTCGACGTCGCCGAGGTCGACGCGCAAGGCAGGGGCGAGCAGCTCGTCGACCACCTCGCGCGGCTCAGCGACGTCCAGCCGCCGCTCCCCCACGACCACCTCGACGGCCGCCACGCGTGCCACGCCGACGACGTCGACCGCCACGGCGCGCACGTCCGGTCCCGGACGGTCCTGCGTGACGTGGAGCTCCAGGTCCGCCGTGCCGTCGGCCAGGACGTGCAGCGTCTGCCGCATCCGCGTCTGCCGCCGCTCCTCGGGACCCGGCTCGGCCGACCCGTCGTCCTCGACCAGCCTCGATTCCCCGGCGCCCGGGAACACGCGCAGCTCGAGGGCCCGCGGCGCCGTGGTCACGTCCGCCATCGGGTCCGCCTGCAGCGCCACGACGGCGCCCGCCCGGGCGAGGACCGGGTAGCGGCCGAGGTCGCGGTGGAGCTGGACGCGGCGCCCGCCGTCGTAGCGGCGCCCGGTGAACAGGTCGAACCAGGCCCCCTCCGGGAGCCACGCCCGCACGGCGGCGATGTGCGTCCTCGGCTCCGCCGGGCTGGTGATCGGCGCCAGCAGGAGGTGGTCGCCCACCATACTCTGGCCCGGGACCTGATAGGCGTCACCCTTGTCTGGGTGGTCGTGGTACATGGGGCGCACCAGCGCGACCTGCTCCAGGTGTGCGGCCCAGGCCCCGGTGTACAGGTAGGGCACGAGCCGGTGCCGGAGCCGCAGGAAGGCGGCCATCACCCGCTCGGCCGCGGGGCCGTAGCCCCAGGGCTCCTTCGAGGCGAAGGGACTCGACGACGAGTGCAGGCGGTTGATCGGGGAGAACACCCCCAGCTGGAACCAGCGCACCGCCATCTCGACGTCCCGCGACCCGAACATGTGGCCGCCGATGTCGTGGCTCCACCACGGGTAGCCGATGTTGGCCGCCGTCGCGGTGAAGTACGGCTGGAAGTCCAGCGACGCCCACGTGGTGATGGTGTCGCCTGAGAAACCCACCGGGTAGCGGTGGCTGCCCGGCCCGGCGTAGCGGGAGAACGTGAGCGGGCGCCGGCCCTCACGCCCCGAGTCAACGTAGTGGATGTGGTTGAGCATCCACAGCGGGTCCAGGCCTGGCACGGCGGTGGCGCCGCCGGACTGCCAGTCGATCCACCAGAAGTCGACCCCCTGCTCCTCCAGCGGGTGGTGGACCAGCCGCAGGTAGGCGTCGACGAACTCTCGCGACGTCACGTCGAACTCGACGGCGGTTCCGGACTCCGGGTCGATGCCGACGGCGCGCGCCACCTCCGGATAGGCCTCCTCGTGGCGGCGGATGCCGTCGGCCGGGTGGACGTTGAGCGTCACGGCGAGACCGCGGTCGTGCAGGGCCGCGAGGAACGCGGGCGGGTCGGGGAAGAGGTCGCGGTTCCACGTGTACCCGGTCCACCCCGTCCCGATCGCCGGGTCCACGTCCACGACGTGCCAGTCCATGTCGATGACCGCCACCGACAGCGGGATCCGCTCGGCTCGGAAGCGGTCCATGACCCCCACGTACTCGTCGGCCCGGTACGGCCAGTAGCGGCTCCACCAGTTGCCCAGCACGTGGCGCGGGACGAGGGGGACGGGGCCGGTGAGGCGGTGGAAGTCCGCCAGGGCGGCGCGATAGTCGCGGCCGTGGCCGAAGAGGTAGAGGTCCTGGCCGCGTCCCGGGCGGGCCTGGATCCAGCCGTCGGCGCCCAAGAGCACCGACGTCGAGTCGTCGAGCACGGCGAACCCGTAGGTGGCGAGGATTCCGGGCTCCAGCTCGCAGGCCCCGTCGGCCTCGTCGAGCGTCCGCGCGGTGCCGAGCAGGTTGCCGCGGCCGGGCAGGTCCTGCGGGTAGCTCTCTCCGTAGCGCCAGGTGGCGTAGTGGGGGTCCGCGGCTCCCCTGGTCAGCGTGACGCTCAGGCCGGACGCGGTGAAGGGGCCGCCGTCGTAGCGCAGCCGCAGGTGCGAGGTGCGGATCTCCAGCCCGTCGCCGATGCGCTCGACGGAGAAGTCCGGCAGGCCGAAGTCGCGCTCGACGACGACCTGGGTGCGCTCGTCGACGAAGCGGCCGGCCTCGTCCCATTCCATGCGGATGAGCCGCTCACTGAGGACGGTGAAGCGGTACGTGGGACCGGCGACCACGGCGTCGGGATGGGCTGGCGCGGGGACTCCGTCAGACATGGCGAACATCGAGGCGTGTCCTCTCCCGCGCCGGGCCTCAGCTGTCGTCGGACGGCGCGTGCGTGTGGTAGGTGTCCTGCTCCTCGGTGAACTCCTTCACCGGGGCGGTCAGCTCGATGACCTGACCGTCGTCGAACGATAGCGTGCAGTCGATCTCCTCGCCGCCCGCCGGCAGCTCGCGCGCCAGGTCCATGAGCATCACGTGCGGACCGCCGGGCGCGAGGTGCGCGTGTTCCCCCGCGGGGACGGGGAGGCCGCCGTCGACTTCCTGCATGAGCATCTCGCCGTCCACCATCACCATCTCGTGCAGCTCGACCTTCCCAGCCACGTCGCCGCAGTCGGCCGCGACCAGGGTGCGGTCCTCCTGCGTCGGGTTGGTGAGGTTGACGAACAGGGCGGTCATGTCCGGCCGTTCGGTGCCGACGGTGGCGCGGACCCACGGGTCGGCGGCGAGGATGCCCGGGGTCGCGGAGTCGGCCGGGCCGGAACAGGCGGCGAGAGCGACGACGGCGGCGGCGACGGGGATGCTGGTCCACTTCACGCGGCCAGCGTAACCGACATCGCATACCCCAGGGGGTACCCATACCCGGTGGGGGATCCTTGGCACCCGGACAGACTCTCGTAGACTCGGCACCATGCCCGATCCTCGCCTCAGTCGACGTCACGTCTTCGGCTACGCCGGCGCGGCGGGGCTGGGCGGCGCCGCCGGGGTGGTCGCCGGCCGGGCCACCGCGGGGTCCGACGACGACGCCGCCGCCCAGCGCGTCGGCGGGCGCACGTACCCCGCCCACGGGGACCATCAGTCGGGCATCCTCACCCCCACCCCGGCCGTCGGCGAACTCGTCGCGTTCGACCTGCTCCCCTCGGTCGACCGCACCGCGCTCGGTCGCCTCATGCGCGTGTGGAGCGGTGACGTCGCGGCCCTCGCCGCCGGCCGCCCGGTCCCAGGCGACGCGGCCCCGGACCTCGCCCAGGCCGGCGTGTCCCTGTCGATCCTCATCGGGCTGGGGCCCCGCGTGTTCGACCTTCCCGGTCTCGCCGCGGCCCGCCCGACGGGGTTCCAGGAGATCCCCCCGATGGCCCACGACCGGCTCGAGGACCGGTGGAGCGGCGGCGACCTGCTGGCCTGGGTGTCGGCCGACGACGCCACCTCGGTGGCCCACGCCGTCCGGCGGCTGACGACCGACGCGGCGCCCTTCGCCCGGCCGCGGTGGACCCAGCGCGGGTCCTGGCGTCCGGTGGACGCCGACGGCAATCCCGTCACCGGCCGCAACCTGTTCGGGCAGCTCGACGGCAGCGCCAATCCCAGCGGCGAGACGCTCACCGCCACCGTGTTCTCCACCGACGGCTGGCTCGCCGGCGGCACCCAGCTCGTCGTGCGCCGCATCGAGATGAACCTGGCCACGTGGGATGAGCTGACGCGGGACCGCCAGGAGCGGGTCATCGGCCGGGCCCTGGACACGGGGGCGCCGCTCACGGGGACCGCGGAGCACGACGACGTCGACCTCACCGCAGCCGTCGACGGCGTACCCGTCATCGCGGCTGACGCCCACGCCCGCGTCGCGCACCCCTCGCACAATTCCGGGCGCCGGATGCTCCGCCGCGGACTCAACTACACCCACGAGGAGTGGATCGACGGCTCCTGGACCAGCAGCGCCGGGCTCATCTTCACGGCGTTCCAGGCCAGCATCGCGGACCAGTTCATCCCGGTGCAGCGCATGCTCGACCAGGGCGACGCCCTCAACGAGTGGACCACGGCCATCGGTTCGGCCGTCTTCGTCATCCCGCCCGGGTTCGCCGAGGGCGCCTGGCTGGCCCAGGGCCTACTGGGGGACTGAGGCGAGCAACTCCGCGACGGTGGCCGGCACCCGCCGGGCCAGTTCGTCCGGCGGATGAGGACCGGGGTTGCGGGCCGCGGTGATGGCCTGGACGCTCGCCCCCACGACGCCCGCGCGCCACGCGGGGAGCCCCGCGGCCAGGAGCGAGCCGCAGATGCCGGCCAACACGTCTCCGGATCCGGCCTGCGCGGTCCAGCCCGGCCCCGCCACCGCGACGGTCACGCGCCCCGACGGTTCGGCCACGTACTGCGTCGCCCCCTTGAGCAGCACCGCCGCGCCGGTGTGACGCGCCACCTCGCGGACGCACACGAGCGGCTCGGCCTCCACATGCGCCCGGGTGCACCCCAGCATGCGGGCGAGCTCGCCGGCGTGCGGGGTGAGCAGCCAGCCGTCGAGCCGACCGGCGGGCAGAGCGTGCAGGGCGTCGGCGTCGACGACCGCGGGCACGCCATGGAGCCGCGCGGCGGACACGCGGCCCTCGCTGCCCTCGCCGTCGCCCCAGCCGGAACCCAACACCATCGCCTGGGCGCGCCCCTCCCCCATCACGACGCTGGGGAACCGGCTCAGCACCAGCCCGGACGGCACGCGCCCCGTGTAGCGAACCATGCCGGCCCCCGCGTGCAGTGCGCCGGAGACGCTGAGCAGCGCGGCGCCCTGGTACTGCGCCGACCCGGTGTCGACCATGACCACGCCGCGGGAGTACTTGTCGGAGGCGGAGTGCGGCGCGGGCCACCAGGCCGCGACGTCGGACTCCTCCGCTTGGCGCAGCGACGTCGCGGGCACGTCCACCCCGATGTCGACGACGTGGACGCGGCCGCAACGGTCCGCCGCGGGTGCCTGGACGTGGCACGGCTTGACGGTGGCGAAGGTCACGGTGTCGTGGGCGTGGAAGCTCGGGTGCGCCCGTCCGCTGTCCGCGTCCAGTCCGCTGGGCAGGTCGACGGCGAGGACCGGCACCGCGGCCGCCTCGCACGCCGCGGCGAAGGTCGCGACCTCGTCGGGCAGGCCCGGCCGGGAACCCAGCCCGGTCACGGCGTCGATGACGAGCGTGGCGTCGGCGAGCGCGTCGAGCGCTCCCAGCGCATCGACCTCGGCGCAGCCGGCGGCGCGTGCCGCCGCCAGCCC
Organism: Tessaracoccus sp. O5.2; assembly: GCF_964266725.1. Taxonomy (NCBI): domain Bacteria; kingdom Bacillati; phylum Actinomycetota; class Actinomycetes; order Propionibacteriales; family Propionibacteriaceae; genus Tessaracoccus; species Tessaracoccus sp. O5.2. The sequence continues at coordinate 24,921 of NZ_CAXWGV010000052.1, forward strand.
GTCCTCGTGCCCCCGTTCCATCGCGAGCCACACGACCACCGGCCGGTCGGCCGCCAGATCCGCCGCCGCGAACAGGCCGTCGCCGCCGTTGTTGCCCGGCCCGGCCACGACCAGCACGGGTCCCGGGGGCGACGTGACCCGCGCGATCCGGGCCACCTCGGCCGCGGCGCGGCCCATGAGGTCGACTCCGGGTTCGGCCGCGAAGACGGCCTCCTCGGCGGCACGCATCTCGGCCGCGCTGATGACCGCCCTCATCGTTCGCACACCACCATGGCGGTCGCGAAGCCCCCGTCGTGGCTGATCGACAGGTGGATGCTCTCGATGCCCATCGCCGCGACCCGGGCGGCGACCGAGCCCGTGTTGACGAACCCCGGGTCGCCGTCGGCGTTCTTGGTGACCTCGCAGTCGAGCCAGCGCATGCCGCCCGGCGAGCCGAGGGCCTTGGCGAGGGCCTCCTTGGCCGCGAACCGCGCGGCCTGGGACTCGATGGAGAGCTCCAGCTCCGCGGGTGTCAACAGCCGCTCCGCGAGGCCCGGACGGCGCGCGAGCATCTCGCGGAAGCGCTCGATGACGCAGAGGTCGGTACCGATGCCCACGATCATGGGCGCCACTCTAGGCGGCGGGGCTATTCGACGGTGACCGACTTGGCCAGGTTGCGCGGCTGGTCCACGTCGTGGCCCTGCACCGTGGCCAGTTCGCACGCGAACAGCTGCAGCGGGATGATCGCCGCCACGGGCTGCAGGAGCGTCGAGAGCTTGGGCAGCTCGATGAACACGGCCGCCGCGGCCCGCGCCTCCTCGTCGTCGGCCTCCGCCAGCACGATCGTCTTCGCGCCGCGGGCCCGCACCTCGGCGATGTTGGACACCACCTTGTCGCGCAGCTGGTCGCGGCCCCGCGGCGGCACGACCACGAACACGGGAAGGTCCTCGCGGATGAGCGCGATCGGGCCGTGCTTGAGCTCGCCGGCGGCGAAGCCCTCGGCGTGGATGTAGGCCAGTTCCTTGAGCTTGAGGGCGCCCTCGAGCGCGACGGGGTAACCCACGTGCCGGCCGAGGAACAGCACCGACGGCTCGTTGACGAACTCGCGCGCCAGATCGAGGACCTGCTGCTGGTTGTCGAGCATGCCCTGGATGGCCTCGGGCATCCGCTCCAGTTCACGCAGCAGCGCCGCGATCTCGTCGCCGTACTTCATGCCGCGCACCTGGGCCAGGTAGAGGCCCAGCAGGTAGCAGGCCACCAGCTGCGTCGTGAAGCCCTTGGTCGACGCGACGCCGATCTCGGGGCCGGCGTGGGTGTAGATGACGGCGTCGGACTCGCGCGGGATCGTGGCCCCGTTGGTGTTGCAGATGGCGATGACCTTGGCCCCTTGTTCGCGGGCGTGGCGGATCGCCATGAGCGTGTCCGCCGTCTCACCGGACTGGGAGATGGTGACCACCAGCGTCATCGGGTCGATGATCGGGTCCCGGTAGCGGAACTCGGAGGCCACCTCGACCTCGCAGGGGATGCGGGTCCAGTGTTCGATGGCGTACTTCGCCACGAGGCCGGCGTAGAAGGCGGTGCCGCAGGCGACGATGACGATCTTGTCGATCCGGCGCAGCGTCTCGGGGCTGATCCGGATCTCGTCGAGGATGAGCTCGCCGCGCTCGTTGAGGCGGCCCAGCAGGGTGTCGGCCACCGCGCGCGGCTGCTCGAAGATCTCCTTGCGCATGTACCAGTCGTAGCCCTGCTTCTGGGCGGCTTCGAGGTCCCAGTCGACGTGGAACTCCTTGGTCTCCGCGGGGGCGCCGTCGAAGGTGGTGACCGAGACGCCGTCGCGCGTCAGCTCGACGATCTGGTCCTGGCCCAGCTCGACCGCGTCGCGGGTGTAGGCGATGAACGCCGCGACGTCCGAGGCGAGGAAGTACTCCCCCTCGCCCACCCCGACCACCAGCGGCGAGTTGCGGCGGGCCGCCACGATGCGCTCGGGGTCCTGGGCGTCGACGGCGACGAGCGTGAAGGCGCCCTCCAGGCGGCCCACCACGGTCCGCATGGCCGCGAGCAGGTCCGCGCCGCCGTCGAGTTCGCGGCGCAGCAGGTGGGCCGCCACCTCGGAGTCGGTTTCGGAGGAGAACTCGACGCCGGGCAGTTCCTCGCGCAGCTGGTCGTGGTTCTCGATGATGCCGTTGTGGACGATCGCCACCCGGTCGGCGACGTGCGGGTGCGAGTTCTGATCCGTCGGCGCCCCGTGGGTGGCCCACCGGGTGTGGCCGATGGCGACCTGCCCCGACGGGAGCGGGTTCGCCTCGATGGCCGCCTCCAGGTTGGCGATCTTGCCCGCCTTCTTGCGCCATTCGATGCGGCCCGCACTGGGCAGGGCGACGCCCGCCGAGTCGTAGCCGCGGTACTCCAAGCGACGCAGGCCGCTCAGTACGACATCGAGTCCGTCACGTTGTCCGACATATCCCACGATTCCACACACGCGGAAAACCGTACATGATGATTGCGCGTTTCTTGACATCCCCGCGCGGCGGGCTCCGGCGGAGGGCTCAGACCTTGCGGATGAGGATGGAGTCGACGGCGTGCGTCTCGTCCTTGACGAGGATGGCCGTGGCGCGGTCCCGGGTGGGGGCGATGTTGTGCCGGAGGTTGGGCCCGTTGATCTCCTCCCAGACCCGCCTGCCGAAGGCCACGGCGTCGGCCTCCGACAGCTCGGCGTAGCGCCGGAAGTAGCTGCGCTCGTCGGTGAACGCCGTGCGGCGCAGCGTCAGGAAGCGCTCGAGGAACCACTGGCGGATGTGCGCCTCGTCGGCGTCGACGAAGACCGAGAAGTCGAAGAAGTCGCTGACCGCGAGCCCCGGCCGGCCGTCCGCCTCCACACGCGCCGGCTGGAGGACGTTGAGGCCCTCCATGATGAGGATGTCGGGGCTCTCCACAGCGATGTGCTCGCCCTCGACGATGTCGTACACCATGTGGCTGTAGACGGGCGCCAGCACGCGCGGGGTGCCCGACTTCACGTCCACGACGAAGTCGAGCAGCGCCCGCCGGTTATAGGACTCCGGGAACCCCTTGCGGTGCAGGATCCCGCGACGCTCCAGCTCGGCGTTGGGGTACAGGAAGCCGTCCGTGGTGATGAGGTCGACCTTCGGATGGCCGGGGGCGCGGCGCAGGAGCTCCTGCAGGAGCCGCGACACCGTCGACTTCCCGACCGCCACCGACCCCGCCACGGCGATGACGAACGGCGTGCGCGCCACGTCGAGGCCCAGGAAGTCGTTGCTCTGGGAGTACAGCCGCCCGGTGTTGACCATGTAGAGGTGCAGCAGCTGCGTCAGCGGCCGGTAGACCTCCTCGATGTCGCGACTCGAGGTGGGGTCGCCGATGCCGCGCAGCCGGTCCAGCGTGGCCTCGTCGAGGTCGATCTGCGTGGCGTCGGCCAGCGCCGCCCAGGCGGGTCGGTCGAGCGTCACGTACGGTCCGGTCACCTGCACTCCTTCGTCGGCGTCGATCGGCCATCGTACAGGCGACGGCGTCACCGCCGCGGGGCGCCCGACGCCGCGAAGTACAGTGGCGACATGACCGACGACCGTTCCGAGAACCGCCGCGACCCGTACTCCGAGGAGTTCAAGGCCTTCATCGTCAGCGACTGGGCGCCGTACCCGGACCGGCTGCCCGAGCGCCTGCCGGCCGCCCAGTACGCCGCCGAGCGCCGGCGCCGGCTCGTGGCCGAGTTCCCCGCGGCGACGCTCGTCCTGCCGGCGGGCCCGCTGAAGACCCGCTCCAACGACACCGACTACCGCTTCCGGCCGCACAGCGCCTTCGCGTACTACACCGGCCTCGGCGAGGACCGCGAGCCTGACGCCGTGCTGGTCGTCCGGGACGACGACGCCACGCTGTTCTTCCGCCCGCGCGCCCCCCGCACCGACCGCGAGTTCTACGCCGACGCGCGCTACGGGGAGATGTGGGTCGGTCAGCGCGACTCCCTCGAGGAGATGTCGGCCGCCACAGGCCTGACCTGCCGAGACATCCGCGAACTCGACGCGGCCCTCCGCGAGTCCGGCGGCCCCTTCGGGGTGATCCGCGGGGCCGATCCCGCCGTCACGGCCCAGGTCGACGCGGCGCGGGTGGCGCACCCGGCCGGGGTCGACGGGGACCCGCACACCGACGTCGACGCCGAACTGGAGCGCGCGGCCTCCGAGGCGCGGTTCGTGAAGGACGAGTTCGAGATCGCGGAGCTCGAGCGGGCCTGTGCGGCCACGGCCGTCGGCTTCGAGGCGGTGGCGCGCGAGCTGCCCCGTGCGGTCGAACTGGGTCGCGGCGAACGCTGGGTCGAGGGCGTCTTCGGCCTGCACGCCCGGCACCTGGGCAACGCGGTGGGCTACGACACCATCGCGGCGGGCGGCGACCACGCCAACACGCTGCACTGGATCCGCAACGACGGCGCCCTCAGCGACGGAGACCTGCTGCTGCTGGACGCCGGCGTGGAGGTCGACTCGCTCTACACCGCCGACGTGACGCGCACGCTGCCGGTCGGCGGCCGGTTCAGCACCGCGCAGCGCCGCGTCTACGACGCCGTGCTCGCCGCGCAGACCGCCGGCATCGCCGCGTGCCGCGACGGAGCCCTGTTCGCCGACGTGCACAAGGCCGCCGTGACGGTGCTGGCCGAGTTCTTCGCCGAGCTGGGGATCCTGCCGGTGACGCCGGAGGTGTCACTGTCGGTCGACGGCGGGCAGCACCGCCGCTGGATGGTGCACGGCACCAGCCATCACCTCGGCCTCGACGTGCACGACTGCGCGCAGGCCCGGGCGGAGAACTACCGGCTCGGGACGCTGCGCGCGGGCATGGTCATCACGGTGGAGCCGGGCATCTACTTCAAGTCGACCGACCTGCTGGTCCCCGAGGAGTACCGCGGCATCGGGGTGCGCATCGAGGACGACATCCTCATCACCGACGGCGACCCCGTCAACCTCTCGGCCGCGCTCCCGCGGGACGCGGACGACGTCGAGAGGTGGATGGCCGGGCTGCGGGGCTGAGGCCCCGCGGCCCGCGCCGGGTCAGTCCGCGGACTCAGAGACGACCTTCGAGGTCTGCCCGCGCGTGAACAGGCCGCGGATGATCCGCGCCACGTCCGCCGGCCGGCAGACCGTCACCTGGTGGGCCGCCTCGGGCACGACGTGCAGCTCGCCGCGCTGCACGGTCTCGGCCACCAGCTCGACGTTCGCGATGGGCGTCGAGGTGTCGCGCTCGCCGGCCACCATGACGACGGGCAGGGTGATGTAGGGCAGGTCGTCGCGCACGTCGTGCGCGGCGAGCGCCCGACACAGCTGTGCGTAGGAGTGGTCGTCGGCCACCGACAGGCCCTCCATGATGACGTCGACGACGGCCGGCTGCTGCGCCCGGAACATCGGCGTGAACCAGCGCTTGGTGGTCTCCTCGACCAGCTGCTGCGTGCCGGTGGCCTCGACCTGGTCGGCGCGCTCGAGCCAGCGGGCGGGCTCGCCGACCGTCGCGGCGGACGCCACGACCACGACGCCGGAGAACTCGTCGGCGTGGTCGCGGGCCAGGTGCAGCGCGGTGGCGCCGGAGATGGACAGCCCCGCGAAGTAGACGGGCAGGTCGGCGCCGAGATCCGCGCGGACCTCGGCTGCCACGCGGGCGATCCCGGCCGCGACGGCGTCCAGCGTCGGCTCGTCGGCATCGTCCCAGACGGCCCCCAGGCCGGTGCCGGGCAGGTCGACGAACACCACCCGCGCGTCGTCGATGAGCTCGGCTGCCACCCGCGTCCACTGGTGGGCCGCGTTCCCGCCCAGGCTGGGGCCGACGAGCAGCACCCGCTCGGCGGGGGTGTCCGGGTTGTAGTACGTCCAGTTCAGATCCATCGTGAACTCCTCAGGGCGACACGGGTGTTGAGGAAGAACCTACCGGAGGGCCTCAGGCCTTGAGCCCCAAGGCCTGGACAACGGAGGCCAGGCCCTACCGGGCCTCCTGGCGGAGGAAGTCGTTGGGGCGGTACCCGAAGACGTGGTTGGGGTGCGCGTAGCGCACGTCCCAGTACGTGGCGGTGGCGGCGTCGCTCACTCGAACATCGCGGCGCGCGCGCCGGGGCGCTCGGCGAGCATGTCGCGGGCCTGCTGGGCGACCTTGTGCTCGGCCAGCACCTCGTAGCGAGTCGCGACCGTGACCCGCGCCGAATTGAAGTCCCGCTTTCCGCCGGTGAGCGCGTGCGCCAACATGCGGGCCAGGATGCCGAACGCCACGCCCATGGCCAGGCCGACGTACAGCATCGCGAAGGTGCCGTTGCCGCTGAACAGCATGAGCATGACGCCGACGAACAGGCCGGTGGTGAGGCCGGACAGCGCGCCTTCCGCCAGCACGGTGGCCCACGTGCGCCGGCCGGTGACGCGTTCCAGGAGCTTGAGGTTGGTCCCGACGATGAGCAGGTTCTCCACGGGGAACTTCTGGTCCGCCAGGTAGTCCACCGCCGACTGCGCCTCCTCGTAGGTGACGAACTCGGCGACGTGCTGCGGGTAGTTCAACTGCATGAGTCGGCTGCTCATTGGCTCGGTCATCAGGTCCTCCGTATGCGTGCCAGGGTGGCTTTCGCCAAGCTTACGCCCGCCTCGTCGACCATTTCGTCGTTGAGCATGACCGCCCCGACGCGCTCGTCGGCGGCCCTGGCGGCCACGGCCACCATCGCCTCGGCCCGCGCGACGGTCTCGTCGTCGGGCGTGAAGATCTCGGTCCCCGCCGCCACCTGGGCCGGGTGCAGCACCCACTTGCCGTCATAGCCGAGCGCCGCCGCGCGCTTGGCAGCGGCGCGGAACCCCTCCTCGTCGCGGACGGCGACGTACGGCCCGTCGACCGCCTGCAGCCCGCGGGCGCGCGCCGCCACGAGGATGCGGCCGTACACGTGGTGCAGCGCGTCCCCGGGATAGCCGTCGACGAGGCCGCCGACCTGCAGGGAGGGCATGCCCAGGGCCGCCATCATGTCCCCCGGGCCAAGGTGCAGCGCCTCCAGCCGCGGGCTCGACGCCGCGATGGCGTCGGCGCGGACCAGTGCGCCGGCGTCCTCGATGAGGGCCTCGATGCCGATGCGGCCGACCTCGAGCCCGGCGGCCCGCTCGAGCTGCGTGAGGAGCAGGTCGAGCGCCTCCACATGGCCCGGTCCCTCGACCTTGGGCAGCAGCACGGTGTCCAGAAGCTCCCCGGCCCCGGTCACCAGGTCGATCACGTCCCGGTGCGTCCACACGGTGGCCCAGCCGTTGACGCGCACCGACACCGTCGGCGCCGTCCAGCCCCCGGCGCGGAGCGCCGCGACGGCGCGGGCGCGGGCGTCGTCCTTGGCCGCCGCCGCGACACCGTCCTCAAGGTCGAGGAACACCTGGTCGACGGCCAGGCGACGCGACTTGTCGATGAACCGGTCGCTGGACGCCGGCACCGACAGCACGGTGCGACGGCCGCGGGCGGGTCGGTGGGTCATGGCGGCGGGTCCTTGCGGTTAGATTTGCCCTATGGTCGCCAAAGATACGCAGGTTTTCGTCTCGCGGGTCATCGGCCTTCCCATCGTCGACGCCGCCGGCGACCAGGTCGGCCGCGTCAAGGACGTCGTGTGCTACCTGCGCAGCGACGGCCGCGCCCCGCGCGTCAAGGGCCTCGTGGCCGAGTTGTTCGCGCGGGCGCGCATCTTCGTGCCCATGATCCGGGTCCACGACATCACGCCGAACCAGGTCGCGATCACGGGCCAGGTCGACGCCCGGCGGTTCCAGCGGCGCGAGGCCGAGATGCTGGTCGCCGCCGACCTGTTCGACCGGCCGTTGGAGCGCGCGCGGCCCACCCGCATCCTCGACGTGTCCATGCACATGGTCCGCAACCGGGAGTGGGAGCTGGACTCCGTGGCGCTGCGCTCGTCTGGGGGCGCCGGGCGCTTCGGGTTCGGCAGCCGCAGTGCGCCGCAGATCGTGTCCTGGCGCGAGATCCCGGGGCTCATCCTGTCCACCGGCCGGACCGCCGCTAACCTCATCGCCGAGTTCTCGGAGATGAAGCCCGCCGACGTCGCCAAGGAGCTGCACGACCTGGAGCCCGAGTCGCTGGCGGCCGTCGTCGAGGCCCTCGACGACGAGACGCTGGCCGAGGCGATCGAGGAGCTGCCCGAGGACGAGCAGATCGACATCATCTCCGCGCTGGACACCGAGCGCGCGGCCGACGTGCTCGCCGAGATGGACCCCGACGACGCCGCCGACCTCATCCGGGACCTGCCCTCCGACGTGGCCGAGGAACTCCTGCAGCGCATGGAGCCCGAGGAGTCCGCCGACGTGCGGCGCCTGCTGGTCTACGAGGAGTACACCGCGGGCGGCATGATGACCCCCGAACCGATCGTCGTCGACACCGACGCCACGGTCGCGCAGGCCCTCGCGCTGGCGCGGGAGGAGTCCCTGACCCCGGCGCTCGCCTCCATGGTGTTCGTGACGCGCCCGCCGTTGGAGACCCCCACGGGCCGCTATGTGGGCGCCGCCCACCTGCAACGCCTGCTACGCGAGCCGCCGACGACGCTGGTGGCCACGCTTCTCGACCGCGACCTCGAACCCATGTCGCCCGCCGACCCGCTGACGCAGGTGAGCCGGTTCTTCGCCACCTACAACCTGGTCGTGGCGCCCGTCGTCAACGAGGACGGGCACCTGCTGGGCGCGGTGACCGTCGACGACGTGCTCGACCACATGCTGCCCGACGACTGGCGCGGCGAGCAGATGGACGAGGTGGAGGCCACCGACCTCGGCAACGCCGAGGTGAGCCATGGCTGAGCGCAACCCGCTGTCGCAGCCGGGGACGCGCGGCTGGCTGCCGCGCGTGTCGGTGGACTCCGAGACCTTCGGCGTGTTCGCCGAGAGCTTCGCCCGGTTCATGGGCACCGCGAAGTTCCTCGTCTACATGACGGTCTTCGTCATCGTGTGGGTGACGATCAACCTCATCGGGCTGTTCGGGCTGCGGTGGGACCCCTACCCGTTCATCCTGCTCAACCTGTTCTTCTCCACGCAGGCGTCCTACTCGGCGCCCCTCATCCTGCTGGCGCAGAACCGCCAGGAGGTGCGCGACAAGCTGAGCCTGGACGAGGACCGTCGCATCGCGGCGCAGTCCCGGGCGGACATGGACTTCCTGGCCCGCGAGATCGCGTCGATCCGCATGAACCTCGGCGAGCTCGCGACCCGCGACTTCGTCCGCGGCGAGCTGCGCACCGAGCTGCGGGAGCTGGCCGAACGGCTGGAGCGCACCGCCGAGCAGAGGGACGAGTCCTGACCGATGACAACTGATCGGATCCGCTGGTTCGGGATCGTGCGACTGGTGGGCCAGCTGGCGATCGCCGCGCTCGGAGCCGTGTCGCTGTGGCGCATCGCGGGCGGATGGTGGGTGGGCGCGGCCAGCGCGGCCCTCCTGGTGGCCGTGGTCGCGGCCCTGTGGTTCCGGCTGCTGGCCCCAGGATCCCCCGCCCGGCTGCGCTACCGCGAGCGGCTGGCGCTGTCCCTGGTGCTGGGCACCGCCGTCGTCATCCTGGGCAGCCTCGCCGGCCTCTGGCTGCCGTCGATCGTGGCGACCAGCGTGGCCCTGCTGGGCGACGCACTCGACGAGCGCTCGCGCTGACCCCCGTCTATACCCCTGGGTGGGTATCCGTAGACTTGCCTCGACGCCCGTCGCCGCGTAGTAAGGACATCGTGACCGAACATCCGCTCCTGCCCCACATCCGTGCCGCCCTCCACCAGGTGGAGGACCCAGAGATCCGCCGCCCCATCACCGACCTCGGCATGGTCGACGACCTCGCGGTGACCGACGACGGGGCGGTGCGGGTGCGCGTGCTGCTCACCGTCGCCGGCTGCCCCATGCGCTCCGAGATCACCACCCGCGTCACCACGGCCGTGTCCGCGGTCGAGGGCGTCAGCTCCGTCGCCGTCGACCTCGGGGTGATGGACGACGAGCAGCGCGAGGCGATGCGCACGATGCTGCGCGGCGGACAGGCGCAGCGGGTCATCCCGTTCGCGCAGCCGGGTAACCTCACCCGCGTACTGGCCATCGCGTCCGGCAAGGGCGGCGTCGGGAAGTCGTCCGTGACCGTCAACCTCGCGCTGGCCCTGGCGGCACAGGGGCGCTCCGTCGGCATCCTCGACGCCGACATCTACGGCCACTCCATCCCGGATCTGCTGGGCCTGGGCGACGCCCGCCCCACCGTCGTCGACGACATGATCATGCCGGTGCCCGCCGTCGGGGGCCTTCGCGTCATCTCGATCGGTATGCTCAAGCCCTCGCGGGACCAGGTCGTCGCCTGGCGCGGCCCCATCCTGGACCGCGCCCTCACCCAGCTGCTCGCAGACGTGTACTGGGGCGACCTCGACTACCTGCTGCTCGACCTCCCCCCGGGCACGGGTGACGTCGCGATGTCGCTGGGACAGAAGATCCCGACCTCCGAGGTCATCGTCGTGACGACCCCCCAGACGGCGGCGTCCGAGGTGGCGGAGCGCGCCGGCACCATGGCGCACATCATGGAGCAGCGCGTCCTCGGTGTGGTGGAGAACATGAGCTGGCTGGAGACCACCTGCCCGCACTGCAGCGAGACGCACCGCCTGGAGCTGTTCGGGTCGGGCGGCGGCACGGTCGTCGCGGAGGCACTGACCGACCGCCTCGTCTACGAGGTGCCGCTACTGGCCCAGATCCCCTTCGACGAGACGCTGCTCGCGGGCGGAGACACCGGCCGGCCCATCGTCCAGACGCATCCGGAGCATCCGGCGGCCCAGGCGATGGTCGCGCTCGCGGGCGAGGTCGCGGCGCGGCGGCGGGGGCTCGTCGGGACCAGGCTCCCGCTCAACACCTGAGCGGTTCGGCGTCAGGTCGCCTCCGGGTCGAACGGGGAGGCGGCCACCGGCGCGGGCAGCTCCAGGTGTGCGGCCGCGATGACCGTGTCTGCCTGGGCGCCCGCGTCGTGCACGGTGTCGGTGACGGTGCGGCGCGCCTCGTCGAGTTCGCGGCGGGCCTCGTCGATCGCGGCGACCTCCTCGCGCATGTGCTTGGCGATGAACGTCTTGGGATGCAGGTCGCGCAGCTCCAGGTCCGCGTACTCGGGGCCCAGCTCGCCCCGCAGGGTGGTCTTGGCGTTGTTCGCCACGTCCCGGAGATACACGAACACGCGCGCCGCCTTGCGCGAGTACTCGGGCAGCCGCTCAGGTCCGAACATGACGACGCCCAGCACGAGGATGATGACCAGGTCTACCGCGTCGATGCCGAACACAGGGCCTAGGGTAGCGCGTCGGCCGCGGCTCACTCCCCGCCGAGGAGGCGGACCAGGCCGGCGGCGACGCGGTCGCGGAGCGTGAGGACGCACGGCTCCTCGCCCGGCAGTTCCTCCCGGATCGCCGCCATCAGCTCCGGGGATCCGTTGGTCGTCACCGAGATCACGGCGGGACCCGACTGCCAGACGTTGACGGCCGGTAGGCCGGCGGACTGGTCAGCCTGCGACGTGACGTCGTCGCCGAGCACGCCGTCGGTCCACCCGACGACGGCCGTCTGGAAGCCGTCGGAGTAGACGAGGTTCATGGAGGTGGCCCCACGGCGCTCGGTGGACGAGTAGGCGACCATCGGCAGACCGGCCAGGGTCAGGGGGCAGCTGGCGGGTCCGACGCACCACCCCTCGGTCTGGCTCGCGCTGGCGGGCTGGACCGAGATGAGCTGCGTGAGGCCGTCGTCGTGGAACTCCGCGCTGCCGAGGGTCAGCTGCGTGTAGCCGGCCGCGAGGCTCACGGCGCCGCCGCTGTCGTAGCGCTCGGCCCACAGCACGAGGTGCGCGACGGCGTCGATCCACCAGCTGGCGACGGCGCGGCCGTCGTCGGTGGCGACGAGTCGCACGGCGGCGCGGCCCGCCACCTGCTCGGGCAGGGTGCCGAGCGAGAACCGCCACCCGTCGGGCGCGTCCACGGGGGTTGCGCCGAACTGGGGCAGGAAGCTGGAACTGAAGCGGTCACCGCGCGCGTCCATGACCTCCAGCTGGGCACCCTCCCCCCGCACCTTGGTGGTGCGGACGTCGGCGGTCCGGTAGCGGCCCTCCCCGTCGGAGATCCACACGCGCTGGACGCCGCTCAGGGTGAGGTCGGCGGCGGTGGCGGTCCGCAGCAGTGCTGCGGCTTCCTCGGGCGTCAGCCGCGTCCCCGCGCCGGGCGCGGCCCGGCGCGCGTAGGAGGTGGGTTCGCCCAGATCGGCGCCGCGCTCGTGCGCGAGGAGGACGGCCCCGACCGCCTCCGTGCTACTGATGGCGGCGGTGGACATCGAGTACTGCTCGCGGGCGGCCTTGACGGGATCCGCCAGGCGGACGGGATCCGGTGCGACGAGGACGGCGAGCATGACGGCCGACAGCATCACGGCGAGGAGCGCGGCTCCGGACTGGGCCGCGAGCCGCACCCGGCGCCGCCGGGTCGAGGGCAGGTCTCCGGGGCCGGAGGCCATGTAGAGGGGGGCGGCGGAGTGTTCCCCGGCGATGGATTCGAGGCGGGCCGTCAGCGTCTCCGGCGCGACCGAGCGGCTGCAGAGGCTGAGCGTGCTGCAGACGCGGCTGATCTCGGCGACCTCATCGCGGCAGCTACGGCATCCGGCCAGGTGGTAGCTGACCTGTTCCCAGCGCCGGGGCGGCAGGGTCCCGTCGGCGAACGCCGAGAGGTCTGGTCGGATGCGGTCGCAGCGGCTCACGGCGGATCAGGACACTCCGAGGTACCTGGTGCGGCCGTCGGTCGGTGCGCGGTGGGCGAGGGCGTCGCGGAGGGCCGCGCGGCCGCGCGCGATCCGGCTGCGGACAGTGCCCAGCTTGACGTCGAGGACCTTCGCGATCTCCTCGTAGCTCATGCCCTCGATGTCGCACAGGACCACCGCGACGCGCTGTTCCGGGTTCAGGGAGCGGAGGGCGGCGGCGACATCCGCGTCGAGTTCAGCGTCGTCGTGGAGCTCGTCCGGGCCGCTGGCGGAACCCCACACATGGTCCGGGGCGGCGCTGAGCGCGTCCATGCGGATGCGCTGCCGGCGGCGGGCCTGGTCGAGGAAGAGGTTGGTCGTGATGCGGTGCAGCCAGCCCTCGAGCGTGCCGGGCTGGAACGTGTGGATGGAGCGGAACACTCGCACGAAGACGTCCTGTGTGAGGTCCTCCGCGTCGTGCTGATTGCCCGTCAGGCGGTAGGCGAGGCGGTACACCTGCGCCGAGTGGTCGCGCACCAGCTCCTGCCAGGTGGGCGCGGTCCAGCCGGGCTCCTGAACGGCCTTCGCCGATCGAGTGCCTCCGAACATGCCTCGCCTCTCCATGAACCCAGCCTGACAGCCGAACCTGTGCCGCACCTGTGAAGGTACCCGCGGCCTCTAGAGTTAAACGCCCGGAGGGCCGGGTTTGTTCCCGTCAGGCGTGGAAGCCGAGGTTCTCCAGCAGGGTGGCGTAGCGCGTCACGACCTCCGGGTCCGGGACCCCCATGGGCGCCCGGCACGGGCCGGCGTCGAAACCGCGCTCGGCCAGGACCGCCTTGACCATCATGCAACCCTGGGTGGCGAAGATGCCCTGGAAGGCCGGCAGCGCCTCCCGGTTCGCCTCGACCGCCTCCTCCACCCGGCCCGCCAGGTAGAGGTCGATGATCCGGCGCGCGGCGGCCGCGGTGAAGTGCGACGAGGTCCCGACGACGCCCACCCCGCCCACGCTCAGCAGCGGGAGCAGGAAGGCGTCGTCCCCCGCGTAGTAGGCCAGGTTGGTGCGCGCCAACACGACCGCGCTCGACACGATGCTGCCCTTGGCGTCCTTGACGGCCCGGATGCGGGGATGCGCGTCGAGCCGGATGAGCATGTCCTCGGGGATGGCGATGCCCGCGCGGTGCGGGATGTCGTAGAGCATCACCGGGAGGTCAGTGGCGTCCGCGACCGCGACGAAGTGGTCCTCCAGGGCGTCGGCCGGCGGGCGCGAGTAGTACGGGGTGACGACGAGCAGCCCGTCGACGCCGACGTCCGCCGCCTGGCGCGCCAGCTCGATCGAGTGCCGCGTGGAGAAGGTACCGACACCGGCCACGACGCTGGCCCGGTCCCCCACCGCGGTGACGACGGCGTCGAGCACCCGCTGCTTCTCGAGGTCCGTGGTGGTGGGCGACTCACCGGTGGTGCCGTTGACGACGAGACCGTCGTTGCCGAGGTCGTCGACCAGATGCGCCGCGAGGCGCGCGACCTGCGCGTAGTCCACCTCCGAGCCGTCCGCCGTGAACGGGGTGACCATCGCCGTCAGGACGCGCCCGAAGACCGGCTGCATGTCGTCGTCTGTCATGCGCGTCATCTTAACCGCGAACCGGCGGGCGGGTCCGGGGTCGGGTCTCGCGGCCACGCGCCACACGCGCCTGACCACTCGCTAGGCTGGCGGCGTGAACACGCCTGGAAATCACCTCGAGCCCCCCACCGCCGACAGCTGGGCCTTCGCCGAGGACCACGCGCCGACGAGCGAGCACGTCGCCGCCGCGCGCGACGAAGCCACGCTCGCCGGCCTCAGCACCATCACGCCCGGGGTCGCCGCCACCCTGACCGCGCTCACGCGTGCCGTCGGGGCGCGCGCCGTCGTCGAGGTGGGCACGCTCATGGGCGCCTCCGGCCTCGCCTTCCTGGAGGGCATGGGGCACGACGGCGTGCTGACGTCGATCGACGTCGAGGCCGATAACCAGCTCCCCGCCCGGCGGTACTTCGTCGCGGCCGGCATCCCGTCGTCGCGGTTCCGCCTCATCGCCGGGTCCCCGATCGAGATCATGCCCAAGCTGCGCGATGCCGCCTACGACATCGTGTTCATCAACGGCGACAAGCTCGAGTACGTCGAGTACGTCGCGGGCGCCCTGCGCCTGCTGCGTCCCGGCGGGCTGCTCCTGGTCCACGACGTCCTCTGGTACAACCGGGTCGCCGACGAGGCGGACGAGTCCGACGAGGCGATCATCATCCGCGAGGCGCTCGACGCCGTCGCCACGACGGAGGCCTACACGCGCGCGCTGCTGCCGGTGGGCAACGGGCTGCTCCTGGCTGTCAAGAACTGACTCACCGACGCGAATCGGCCCCCTCCCCCGCGACGGGTGAGGGGGCCGATGTCGTAGGGGTCCGCTGTCAGTCCCGGACCACCTCCACGTTCTTGCCCACGACCGTGATGCCGCCCTCGGACACGACGAACCCGCGGGCCCGGTCATGCTCGTGGTCCACGCCGATCTGCACTCCGTCGGGCACGACGACGTACTTGTCGAGGATCGCCCGGCGCACGACGGCGTTCTTGCCGATCTTCACCGAGTCCATCAGGACCGAGTCGGAAACCTGCGCCCACTTGTCCACGTGTACGTTGGGGCTCAGCACGGTGCGGTCGACCTCGCCGCCGGAGATGATGCAGCCGGCCGTGACGATCGAGTCCTCGGCCCGGCCCCGGATGACGAACTTCGCGCCCGGCGCCTGGACCTGGTCGGTCCAGATGGGCCACTCGTCGTTGTACAGGTTGAACTCCGGCTCCACGTTGACGAGGTCCATGTGGGCCTCGTGGAACGCGTCGATGGTCCCCACGTCCCGCCAGTAGTTGACGTCCTTCTCGGTCGCGCCCGGCACGACGTTGTCCTTGAAGTCGTAGACCTGCGACTGCCCCTGCTCGGTGAACCACGGGATGATGTCGCCGCCCATGTCGTGGCGCGCCGTCGGGTCCTCGGCGTCGGCGCGCAGCGCCTCGACGAGAGCCTTGCTCGAGAACACGTAGTTGCCCATGGAGGCGAACGACTCGTCGGGCGAGTCCGGCAGGCCCGGCGGATCGGCGGGCTTCTCCAGGAAGCTCTTGATCTTCTTGTCGGCCGCGGCGTCGATGATGCCGAAGGCCGACGCCTCGCTGCGCGGCACGCGGATCCCGGCGACGGTGGCGCCCAGCCCGGAGTCGATGTGGGCGTCGATCATGTGCTCGATGTCCATCCGGTAGATGTTGTCGGCCCCGAAGACGACGATGTAGTCGGGGTCGGCGTCGCGGATGAGGTTGAGCGACTGGTAGATCGCGTCGGCGCTGCCCTGGTACCAGCGCGGCCCGAGGCGCTGCTGGGCCGGCACGGGGGCGACGTAGTTGCCCAGCATGGTGGAGAAGCGCCACGTCTTGGAGATGTGCCGGTCGAGCGAGTGCGACTTGTACTGGGTCAGGACGGCGATCTGCCGCAGGTTGGAGTTCGCGAGGTTCGACAGGACGAAGTCGATGAGGCGATAGGTTCCGCCGAAGGGGACAGCCGGCTTAGCCCGGTCCGCCGTCAGCGGCATCAGCCGCTTTCCCTCACCCCCGGCCAGGACGATGGACAAGATCTTGGGACGTGCAGCCATGGCCCGAACCTATTGCCAAACGGACCACCCCCACAAGGAATTCCCGCAAATGACCGGCCCGTGGGCAGCCATGGTGTGGAACGATGCGGGCATGACCATGAAGCTGTCGCTGTTGACCCGTGAATATCCCCCGACGATCTACGGCGGCGCCGGTGTCCACGTGGCCCAGCTGGTGCCCCAGCTGCGCAAGCTCATCGATGTCGAGGTCCACTGCATGGGCGAGCCGCGCGACGGCGCCACCGCGCATGCCGAGGACTTCCCCCCGGGCGCCAACGCCGCCCTGCGGGTCCTGGGCGCGGACCTCTCCATGGCGGCAGCCGTGGCCGACGACGCCGACATCCTGCACTCGCACACCTGGTACGCCAACATGGGCGGGCACCTGGCCGGCCTCATGCGGGACATCCCGCACGTCGTGACGGCGCACTCTCTGGAGCCGCACCGCCCCTGGAAGGCCGAACAGCTCGCCGGCGGCTACCGGGTCTCCTCCTGGGCCGAGAAGACGGCCTACGAGGCCGCCGACGCCGTCATCTCCGTCAGCGCCGGCATGCGCCGCGACGTGCTCGACAGCTATCCCGCCCTGGACCCCGACAAGGTGCACGTGGTGCGCAACGGCATCGATACCGACGAGTTCCGGCCCGATCACGGCACCGACGTCCTCACTGGGCTCGGGGTGGACCCCGAGCAGCCCTCGGTGGTGTTCGTCGGACGCATCACGCGCCAGAAGGGGCTCGTGCACCTGGTCCGCGCGGCCGCCGAGTTCGATCCGGACACGCAGGTCGTCCTCCTCGCGGGGGCCCCGGACACGCCGGAGATCGCCGCGGAGTTCGACGCCGCCTTCTCCGCGCTGCAGGCTCAGCGCTCCGCCCCCGTGGTCTGGGTCGCGGAGATGCTCCCGCGCGCCTCGGTGCGCCAGGTCCTCACGCACGCCACGGTGTTCGCCTGCCCGTCCATCTACGAGCCGCTGGGGATCGTCAACCTGGAGGCCATGGCGTGCGAGACGCCCGTGGTCGCCAGCGCCGTCGGAGGCATCCCCGAGGTCGTGGTCGACGGCGAGACGGGCCTGCTGGTTGCGTACGACCCCGCGCGCGCCGGGGACCGCGAGTTCGTCGCGGGGTTCGAGTCGGACTTCGCCGCGAAGGTGAACCGCGTCACGCGCGACCGGGACCTGGCGGAGCGCTTCGGCCGGGCGGGGCGGCAGCGCTGCATCGACGAGTTCTCCTGGGAGAAGATCGCGCGCGAGACGGTGGCCGTCTACGAGGCCGCCATCGGCGCCCGGGGCTGAGACGCGACAGGGCCGCCCCAGCGGGGCGGCCCTGTGCGCACGGAGTGGGGGGTGTGTCAGCCGACGACGTCCTTGAGCGCGTTGAGCAGATCGGTGGCCTCGGTGGCGTTCATCTCGACGACGAGGCGGCCGCCTCCGTCGACGGGGACGCGCATGACGATGCCGCGACCCTCCTTCGTGACCTCCATCGGACCGTCACCCGTGCGGGGCTTCATCGCTGCCATCTGCCACTCTCATTCTCGCTCGTCGAACTGTGGACGAGGTCTATTATTCCGCATCGCACCAAGCAAGGTTCGTTCACCCAGGAAACTTTGTGTCGTCGGGGGGCGGCGTGTCCGCGGGGGGCGGCGCCGCCGTGGGGCGCTCGTAGTCGACGCGCAGCAGCACCTCGTCGACGACCTGCATGTCGTAGCCGCCCCGCACCACGTCGAAAACAGTCTCGGCCGCCGGGGGCGCGGTCCCGTCGACGACACGCGCCAGGTAGTGGTCCACCTGGGCGCGGTCGTATCCGGTGCCGGCCGTGGGGAGTCGGGCCTCCGCGAGGAACTGCGCGGTCACCGGGCCGGCGGGGATCCGCCCCTTGGGGCGATCCGTCACGGCGTCGGGGGGCATCTGGCCGAGGCGACCCAGTCCCGCGAAGGCCGCCAGCCCCAGCACCACGATCGCGACGACGACGGCGAGGATCCACACGGCGGTCAGCCCGGGATCTCGCCGGGCCGGCCCATGGCGTCGAGGGCCTCCTCGACGTCGTCGGTGACGGTGACGAGGCTGAGGTCGGAGCGGGCGATGAAGCCGTGCTCGGCCATGGTGTCGCGGACCCACTCCATGAGCGGCGCCCAGTGCGCGCGCCCGAACAGGACCATGGGGAAGTTCTTGACCTTCCCCGTCTGGATGAGGGTCAGCGCCTCGAAAAGCTCATCCAGGGTGCCGAAGCCGCCGGGCATGGTGATGAAGCCCTGGCTGTACTTGAGGAACATGGTCTTGCGGGCGAAGAAGTACCGGAAGTTGACCCCCAGCGAGATGAACTCGTTCATCCCCTGCTCGTTGGGCAGCTCGATGCCCAGCCCGACCGAGGTGCCCTCGGCCTCGAAGGCGCCGCGGTTGGCGGCCTCCATGATGCCCGGCCCCCCGCCGGTGATCACCGCGAAACCACGGTGCACCAGGCCGCGGCCGAGCTCCACGGCCGCCTGGTACATCGGGTGATCGGTCGAGGTCCGCGCAGATCCGAAGACGCTGACCGCGGGCGGCAGCTCCTTGAGCGCGTCGAAGCCCTCGACGAACTCCGACTGGATCCGCAGGACCCGCCACGGGTCGAGGTGGCTCCACGGCTGCCCGGTGTGCTGGAGGAGCGCCTCGTCAGCCATGGGTTGGCGGGTGCGCTCACCGCCGCCCAGGACGACGGCGCCGGCGCGGCGCAACTGGTCGCTCATCGGGGATCTCCTTCGGTGCTGAGCCATCGCCTGAGCCCGGCGGCACAGGCGTCGAGGTCCGCGACGGGGCAGAACTCGTCGTCGCGGTGGGCCATGGACGGGTCGGCCGGGCCGTAGTTGACGGCCGGGATGCCGAGCTCGCTGAACCGCGCGACGTCGGTCCAGCCGTACTTGGGGGAGGCGGGCTCGCCGATGGCTGCGACGAACTCCCGCGCGGCCGGCCGGTCGAGGCCCGGGCGTGCTGCGGGCGACGCGTCCGCGACGGTGAACTCGACTCCCGCGAACCAGCCGCGCAGCCGGCTGAGGGCCTCGTCGACGCTCTTGTCCGGCGCGAAGCGGTAGTTGATCTGCACGGTCGCCGAGGGCGGGATGACGTTGCCCGCCATGCCGCCGGTGATGGCGACGGCGTTGAGGCCCTCGCGGTAGGTGAGCCCCTCGACCTCGATCTCCTCGGGCTCGTAGGCGGCAAGGCGCGCGAGCACCGGTGCCAGGTCGTGGATGGCGTTGTGGCCCATCCAGGCTCGGGCGCTGTGGGCCGCGACGCCGCGGGTGGTCACGTCGATGCGGATGGTCCCCTGGCAGCCGCCCTCGATGCGCGCCCCGGTGGGCTCCATGAGCACGGCGAAGTCCGCGGCGACCAGGTCCGGACGGTTGCGGGCGAGCCGGCCGAGGCCGTTGCGGGTGGCCTCGACCTCCTCCTGGTCGTAGAAGATCCAGGTGATGTCCCGGCTGGGCGCGGTGAGTTCCCGCGCCAGGGTGAGCATGACTGCGACGCCGCCCTTCATGTCGCAGGCGCCGCGGCCCCAGACCCGCTGCCCCTCGGGGTGCTCGATGAGCCGCGACGGCAGGTTGCCGGCGACGGGCACCGTGTCCAGGTGGCCGGCGATGACGACCCGCTCGGGCCGGCCAAGCTCAGTCCGGGCGACGACACAGTCGCCGTCGCGGTGGAGCCGAAGGTGGGGCGACGAGGCCAGCCACCCCTCGACGAGATCGGCCAGCTCGCGCTCGGCACCCGAGACGGACTCGACATCCATGATCTCCTGCAGCACCGCAACCAGCTGATTCATGGTGCGAGCCTAGTCAGGTCAGCCGGGTCATCTCCACGGACACGTACATCTCGGAGCCTCCGGAGCCGGTGTAGATGCCCTTGAGCGGGGCGACGTCCGCGTAGTCGCGCCCGAAGCCGACCTCGACGTGCGATCCGCGGGGCTCCGCCTGGCTCGTGGGGTCGAACCCGAGCCACTCGCCGTCGTAGAACTGGATCCAGGCGTGCGACTCCCCCACCATGGCCTCGCCGATCTCCGGCTCGGCGCGCTGCACGACGTATCCGGACACGTAGCGGGCGGGGATGCCGATGGCGCGCAGGCCGCCCAGGGTCAGGTGGGCCAGATCCTGGCAGACGCCGGCCCCGTGCTCCCACACCTCGGCGGCCGTGGTGTGCACCTGGGTGACGCCCGGCAGGTAGCCCACGCGCTCGCGGAGGCGTCGCGTGAGCTCGCCGACGGCGTCCGCCGGCGTGTCTGCGGCCCGGCGGACCTGCTCGGCGAGGCGGGCGACGTCGCGGTGCGGCCGCACGTAGCCCGTGAGCGTGAGGAGTTCGACGTAGCGGTCGCGCAGGGCCGCGTCGGCGAGCCCGTCCCAGCCCAGCGGCTCGGCCGCCCGCGACACGTCGTGGATGTCGACGGTGGAGGTGGCCACCACGTTGAGGTCGGCGTGCGCCTCGTGGATCTCGAAGGCCACCACCGAGGTCCCCCAGTAGTCGCGGTAGGCGTGCGTCCACGCCACCGGGGTGATGTCCAGCTTCGAGGACAGGACGAGCTGCCGCCTGCTGGTCAGCGGCGTCATGCGCGCCTCGTTGAACGAGTCGGTCGCCCCACCCTCGTACCGGTAGCCGGTGGTGTGCACGATGCGGTACTGGCTCACGGCCGGGTCCTTCCGCTGCTGGTCACCAGGCACCGCCCACCCAGGCGGCGGCCGCCGAGCCCTCGAAGTAGCGCGCGGAGACGGCCTGCGTCGTCTCGGAGCAGACCACCTGCAGCCGCGCCATCTGCTCCGGCAGATCCAGGAGGATCTCCTCGGCCGGCAGGAACTCGAGCGTGGCGCGGGCCGCGCCGAGGAGCCGGGTGGCGGGGTCGTCGGGGCGGATCCGCTGGTTCACCGGTCCCAGCTGCGACAGCGCGTCCACCGCGGTGTTCAGCGTGTAGATCAGCGACCGGGGGAACAGCCGGTCGAGGATGAGGAATTCGGCGGCGTCCCGATCCGACGCGATCGCGCCGTAGCGCTGGACGAACGCGTGGTGCGCGCCGCAGCCGCTGAGCACGTGGTCCCAGGCGCGCGGCGAGTTGCCGGCCAGCGAGGCGGTGGCCAGGAGGCGGGAGGTCATGTCGATGCGTTCGATGCTGCGCCCCAGCGTGAGGAACAGCCAGCCCTCGTCGTGGCTCATCGTGGAATCGGCGAGGCCCGCGATGACGGCGCAGCGCTCCCGGACCAGCTTGAACATCGACGCCGGGCGCATGCGCTGCAGCCGGCCGCCGCGCATCGCGAGCCACGTGGTGTTGATCGACTCCCACACCTCCGTCGACACCGTCTCGCGGGCCCGGCGGGCGGACTCGCGGGCGCTGCCGAGGGCTGCCAGGAAGCTGACCGGCGACTTCTCGTCGTAGCACAGCTCCTGCAGCACGTCCGGCTCGTCGCTGTCGGGCTCGCGCCCCATGAGCAGCAGCAGGTCCCGGGCGGCCTGGGCGGGGTAGGCGCCGGGGTCGTCGAGCCGCTGGTGCAGGTGGACCTCGACGATGCGGCAGGTGTCCTCGGCGCGCTCCAGGTAGCGGCCGATCCAGAACAGGGAGTCGGCGATGCGGCTCAGCACGGCGCCTCCTCCCCTGCCGGCTCCTGTTGTTGCTGCTGCTCGTGCTGGTGCCGGATGACGCGGCTCAGCATCTGCTCCGACAGCGGCACCGACGAGGGTCGCGGCGGCGGGGCGGCGGCGACGGGTGCGATCACCGGAGGGCGACCGGCCGGCACCCATGTGTCCTTCGAGCCGCCGCCCTGCGATGAGTTGACGATGAGCTCACCCTCGGGCAGGGCCACCCGGGTGAGCCCGCCGGGGAGGACGAAGATGTTGTCGTTGCCGGAGTTGACGATGAAGGGCCTGAGGTCCACGTGCCGGGGCCTCAGTTCGCCGTCGATCATGGTCGGCACGGTGGAGAGCTGGACGACGGGCTGCGCGATCCAGCCGCGGGCGTCGCGCAGGATCTGGCGCTTGAGGCGCTCCAGCTCCTCCGGGGTGGCGCGCGGGCCGATGACGATGCCCTTGCCGCCCGACCCGTCGACGGGTTTGACGACGAGCTCGTCCAGGCGGTCCAGGACCTCCTCGCGTGCCTCGGGTTCCTCGAGCCGCCACGTGTCGACGCTGGCGAGGATCGGCTCCTCGCCCAGGTAGAACCGGATGAGGTCCGGCAGGTAGGTGTAGACGAGCTTGTCGTCGGCGACCCCGTTGCCGACGGCGTTGGCGATGGTGACGGTGCCGGCGCGGGCCGCGTTGAGCAGGCCGGCGCAGCCGATGAGCGAGTCGGCGCGGAACACGGCCGGGTCCAGGAACTCGTCGTCGATGCGGCGGTAGATGACGTGGACCGGCCGGAGCCCGCGCGTCGTGCGCAGCGACACGTGGCCGGCGTGCGCGACCAGGTCGCGGCCCTCGACCAGTTCGACGCCCATCATGCGGGCGAGCATCGCGTGTTCGAAGTACGCCGAGTTGTACACGCCCGGGGTCAGCACGACCACCGTCGGGTCCGCCACGCCGGACGGCGCGGCGGCGCGCAGCGCCTTGAGCAGTTCCGACGGGTAGTCCTCCACCGGGCGGATGCGGTGCTGGGCCGCGATCTCCGGCAGCGCGGCGTTGACCGCGCGGCGGTTCGTCATGACGTAGGACACCCCGGACGGGCTGCGGACGTTGTCCTCGAGGACCCGGAAGACGCCGTCGTGGCCGCGCACCAGGTCGATCCCCGCGATGTGCACCCGGACGCCGTTGGGGGTTGTCACGCCCCACATGGCCCGGTGGAAGTGCGGCGACGACGCGACCACGTGCCGGGGGATGACGCCCTCGGTGAAGCAGCGCCCCTCGGTGTAGACGTCGTCGAGGAAGGCATCCATGGCGCGGACCCGCTGCTTGCTGCCTGCCTCGACGTGCGCGAACTCGTCGGCGGGCAGGATGCGGGGCACGATGTCGAGGGGGAACGGCCGTTCCTCGCCGCCGATGTCGAACGTGACGCCCTGGTCGATGTAGGTGGTGCGCAGGTAGTCGGCCCGGGAGCGCAGCTCGTCGAGCCCCAACCGTTCGAGCCCCTGGACCACTGACGTCGCGGACGCCCGCACGCCCTCCGGCCCGACCATCTCGTCGAAGGCCTCCCCCGGCGGGTAGTGGTCGAACAGTGCGCTCATGCGTCACAGGGTATGCGGTCGGGCCGATCGTCTACATCCGCGACCGTGGATCCGCCCGTAGGCTGGGGTCGTGAAGTACCACGAGGGCCAGGCGGCGGCCTACGGCGATCTGGTCAGGGCGCTCCGCCGGGCAGACCTCGGGGAGGAGCTCGGGGTGCGCCACTAGACTGACGCCATGACCAACGAGACCCGCACCGCCTGGGCCTGGGGCCTGGCCACCGTCCACACCACCGGCGCCGTCCTCGACGCGTGGTACCCGGAGCCGCGGCTGGGCTCGGGGGTGACCGACGACCCGCCGTCGTTGCTGGCCGAGGCGCAGCACGTGGACGAGATCCGGCAGGTCGAGACGAAGGCCGTGCGGGTGGAGATCGCGCTCGACGAGCCGCCGGCCACCGTGGAGGACGCCTACCTGCGGCTGCACCTGCTGAGCGCGCGGCTGGTCGCGCCGCACGGGCTGAACCTCACGGGCATCTTCGGCGTGCTGCCGAACAACGCGTGGACGACGCGCGGACCCGTCCGGATCGGTGACGTCAACCGGGTCCGCATGCTGCTGCGCGCCCGCGGCGAGCAGTTGACCGTCTACGGCATCGACAAGTTCCCGCGCATGGTGGACTACGTCACCCCGGCCGGCGTGCGGATCGCGGACGCGGACCGCGTGCGGCTCGGCGCGCACCTCGCGGACGGCACCACCGTCATGCATGAGGGCTTCGTGAACTTCAACGCCGGCACGCTCGGCACGTCCATGGTCGAGGGCCGCATCTCCGCCGGGGTCGTGGTGGCCGACGGCACCGACGTGGGCGGCGGCGCGTCCATCATGGGCACCCTCTCGGGCGGCGGCCAGGAGATCATCCGTCTGGGCGAACGCTGCCTGCTGGGCGCAAACTCCGGCGTCGGCATCTCGCTCGGGCACGACTGCGTCGTGGAGGCGGGCCTGTACGTCACCGCCGGCACCAAGGTCACGCTGCCCGATGGCAACGTCGTCAAAGCCCGCGAGCTGTCGGGTCAGGACGACCTGCTGTTCTTGCGCGACTCCGTCACCGGCGCGGTCATGGCTCGCAACCGGCGCGGGTCGAAGGTGTCGCTCAACTCCGAGCTCCACGCCAACTGATGCGCCGGTCTGTGATCGCGGCGCTGGTCGCGGTCGCGGTCATCGCCGCTCTGGCGGTCGTGGGGGTCCGGGTCTACCGCTACGTCTACGAGCGCGTCACGCCCGAGCGCTGCACCGTGCTGATGGACGACGGCGTGACCACCCTCTCCCCGGAGCAGGCGCGCAACGCGTCGATCATCGTCGCGGCCTCCGTCGAGGCGGGGCTCCCCGGGCAGGCGGCGGTGATCGCGCTGGCGACGGCCTATCAGGAGTCGGACCTGCGCAACCTTGACTACGGCGACCGGGACTCGCTGGGGCTGTTCCAGCAGCGCCCCTCCTACGGGTGGGGCACCGAGGAGCAGATCCTCGACCCCTGGTACGCGTCGGCCCGGTTCTACGAGGAGCTCGTGAAGTTCGACGGCTGGGAGACCGGCGACGTCAACGATGTGGCGCAGCAGGTGCAGCGCAGCGGGCACCCCGAGGCCTACCGGCAGCACGAGGAGAAGGCGCTCGCCGTGGCGGCCGCGCTGAGCGGCGCCCGCAAGGAGGCCCTGGGCTGCCTCGGCTTCGAGGCCGCGGCCGCGGACCCCGGCCAGTTCGAGCGGCAGCTCGCCGCGCTGGAGGGCGTCGAGTTCTCCCTCGGCGACGGCGTCGCCACCGTCACCGCGTCGGATCCGGCGGCGCTGTGGGCGGCCACGCACATGGTGATCGCCAACAGCTACGCCGGCGGCGTCACGTCGGCCGTCGTCGGCGACCGGGAGTGGTCGGCCGACGACGCGGCGTGGGGCCCGGCCGAGCGGGCCGCCGCGCCCGGCACGGCCGAGTTCACCCTCGGCTGACCCGCGTCAGTCGCGCCAGGTCCGCCACAGGTCGGCGTACTGGCCGTTGCGCTCCAGCAGTTCGTGGTGCGAGCCCAGCTCCACGATGCGTCCGCCCTCGACCACCGCGATCCGGTCAGCGTCGTGCGCCGTGTGCAGCCGGTGGGCGATGGCCACCACGGCACGGCCGTCCAGGAGTGCCGCCATCGACCCCTCGAGGTGCCGGGCCGACGAGGGGTCGATGAGCGACGTGGCCTCGTCGAGCACCAGCGTGTGGGGGTCGGCGATGATGAGCCGGGCCAGCGCCACCTGCTGCGCCTGTGCCGGCGTCAGGGTCGCCTTCCCGTGGCCGAGCTCGGCGTCCAAGCCTCCGGGCAGCCGCGACACCCAGCCCCACGCGTCGACCGCGCGCAGCGCCTGCACCACCTCGTCGTCGGACGCGGTGGTCTCCCGCGCCAGCACCACGTTGTCGCGGACCGTGCCGACGAACACGTGGTGCTCCTGGGTGACGAGCGCCACCTCGGTGCGCAGCCGGTCCAGCGGCAGGTCCATGACGTCGACGCCACCCACGGTCACCTCCCGATCCGGGGCCGGTTGATCCCGGCCACGAGCCGCCCGAGCGTCGACTTACCGGACCCCGAGGGCCCCACGATCGCGAGCCGCTCCCCCGGGCGCAGGTCCAGGTCGACCCCGTGGAGGACGTCGACGCCCTCCCGGTAGCCGAAGCGCAGGTCGCTGCCGGTCAGCTTGACGCCGTCGGGCTCCGCCTCTCCGGGCGTCCGGTCGTCGTCGAGCTGCGCGACGCCGATGAGCCGTGCCGTGGACACGATGCCCAGCTGCAGGTGGTCCAGGACCGCGATGACGCGGTCCAGCGGGCCCTGCAGCTGCGAGACGTACAGCGCCGCCGTCGTGATCTGTCCGATCGTGACCCACCCCTGGGCGTGGCCCCACGTGCCGAGCAGGACGACGCCCACGAGCGGCAGCTGGAACGACGAGTCGACCATGGCGAAGAGCATGTTGCGCAGCGTCATGGTGTAGCGCTCCGCCTGTCCGGACACCTCGGTGTCCTCGTCGATCTGGGCGATCCTCCCCTCGCCCAGGCCCAGCGCCTCGATCGTGCGCGCGCCCTCCACCGTCTCCGTGGTGGTGGAGTTGATGACGGAGTAGGACCGCGACTCGGTGATGTAGCCGGCCGTGGCGCGCGACAGGTAGTAGCGGCCGCCCAGCCACATCACGAGGCCCGTCCCGATCATCGGCAGCACCAGCAGCCAGGAGTTGACGGCCATGGCGATGAGCGTCGCGCCGATCAGCACGATGGACACGATGAGGTTGGGGAACGCCCAGCGCGCGGCGGTGGCCATCTTGCCCACGTCGGAGGTGATCCGCGTCAAGAGATCCCCAGACCCGGACGATTCCACGTGACCGAGCGGCAGCCGCAGCACGATGCGGACGACTTCCTCCCGGGCAGCGGCCAGCAGGTCGTAGCCCAGGACCGCGGAGGCGCGCCGCGCCGCGAATGTCAGGACCGCCTGCGCGAGGATCACACCGGCGATGACCGCGACGAGCGTCGAGACCCCGGACGGTCCAACCAGCCCCGCAGTGACGCGGTCGATGAGGCGCCCCAACAGGAACGGCGCCACCAGGCCGGCCCCCGCCGCCGCCACGTTGAGCAGCACGGCCAAAGCCAGCGCGCGGCGCCGCCCGCCGAGCAGGCGGCGCAGGAAACCCAGCGCCTGCGTCGACGACGCCACGGGGAACCCGGTCCGCGGCGCGCGGGCGTCGTCGTAGACGGCCAGCGCCGTGGCCGTGCGGATGTGGTGCCGCCGGACGAGGGCGGCCAGTCGATCCCGCAGCCCCACGCCCCGCGGGACCTCCAGCCCGTCGGGGAGCCGCGGGGTCGCGGGCCCGTCGCGCCACGTGGCGGGGGACGTCGTCCCCAGCAGTGAGTCGCTCATGTCAGTGCTCCATGCCGCGGGTGATGACGCGGCGGTAGTCGGGATGGTCGTGCAGCTCGTCGTGGGTGCCGCGGGCCACCTCGCGGCCGTCCACCAGGAGCGAGATGTCGTCGCAGTGGCGCAGCAGCAGTGGGGATGCGGTCACGACGACCGTGGTGCGGCCGCGGCGGTGCCCCGCGAGCCGGACGGCGATCCTGGCCTCGGTGTGGGCGTCGACCGCGGAGGTGGGCTCGACGAGCACGAGGACGTCGGGGTCCAGTACCAGGGCGCGCGCCAGCACCAGCCGTTGACGCTGGCCGCCGGAGAGCCCTCGGCCCTTCTCGTCGATGCGCCCCTGCCACCCGCCGGGGAGAGACTCGTAGATGTCCTCCGCGGCGGCCGCCAGGAGGGCACGTTCCGCCTGCTCGCGGCTGTGGGTCCCCCACGGATCGACGGCCGTCTGCAGGGTTCCCGAGAACAGCGACGCCCCGGTGTGGGACACCACGACACGCCGCCTGAGATCGGCCACGTCGAGGCTCGCGTAGTCGACGCCGTCGGCCGTGACGCCCCATGGTCTGGCCGCCAGTTCGGCGTCCTCCGCCGCGCGACGGGCGCGGGCGGCGATCCGCTCCCGCCGGGCGAGCCGGCGCGCACGCCCGGTCAACTCCTCCTCATCGGGCGCTTCCGGCGCGCCATCGGGCAGGTAGCGGCCGAGCCGGTCGGCGAGCGCCGCGGTGGCGTCGGGGTCAGCGGACACCACGCCCAGCATCCGTCCGGGCTGGACGGTGACGCCGGAGACCTCGTCATGCAGCACCGGGTCCGGACCGAGCGGTGCACCCGACGGCGCCCACGGCACCTCGGAGCCCAGGAAGGCCAGCGTCTTCTGCGCGGCCACGAGGCCTTGGACCCACTTCTGCGCGAAGTCGAAGAACGTCTGCATGGGTGAGGTCAGGAACACGGCGTAGCCGAAGAAGCTGATCAACTCCCCGACGCTGAGGTCGCCGTCGAGCAGGCTGAGGGATCCGAGGTGGACCAGCGCCACGAGCAGCAGGCCGGACAGCAGGATGCTCGTGGCCTCGACGACGGCCTGCCAGGTCCCGAGCCGCACGCCCAGCGCGCGGACCTTCTGGGACTGGCGCTCGTAGTTGCGCGCGAACGTGCGCTCCCCTCCGATGCCGCGCAGGATGCGCAGCCCCGTCGCGATGTCGCTCGCCAACGAGGTCAGCGACGAACTCTCGGTCCGTTCCGCCGACTGCGCCCGGGTCAGCGGGCGCAGCACCGGCGTCGAGGCGAGCAGCAGCACGGGGGTGGCGACGAGCACCAGGGCGCCCAGCGACGGCGAAGTGCTGAGCATGAGCGCCGACGCCAGCACGAAGCTCACCGCGGCGGCGATGACGTGGCCGAAGGACTCGATGGTGGCGCCGAACTGGTCGCTGTCGGACGACGAGACGCTCAGCACCTCGCCGGTGGGGACCCGCCGGTTCAGGACGTGGCCCAGGTGCACGGCGTGCCGCGAGACCCGCCGCTGGATGCCGTAGATCCCGAGCAGCCACATCCGCACCGCGAACGTGTGGAAGAGGATGCCTCCCGTGACGCCCACGGCGATCACGGCCAGCAGGAGCGCGAGCCAGCCGAGGGTCGCGGTGGCGTCACCGCGCGCGACTCCGGCGTCGATCGCGCGTCCCAGCAGCCAGGGCGTGAGCGCGGCGGGGATGAGCCACGACGACGCGGCCAGCGTCATGGCGGGCACGACCCAGCCGTAGGACCGGATGAGCCAGAAGAGGAATCGGCTGGGCGAGCGGACGTCGGGGCGCGCGTCGAGCGGGATCGCGGGCGGGAAGTCGTATCGCCCGCGGGGCGTTGCATGCATGGGAGAGGTCCTGACGGACGGCGTCGCGACGACGCGAGGTGGTGTGAGGTGTGGGACGCGGGGCGTCACGGGTGGGGCGTGGAAGCCCCGGCGCGGCTCAGGTCAGCGGGCGACGAACGCGCGCGGACGACCGAGGACGGCAGTGTTGCTCAACATCTGCGTGCACCTCCTCCGTGTCGACGACACGGCAACACTAAGGACCTCTCCCGGGCCCTGTCAACACCGGATGGTCGTCAGGGCGCCTCGAGTTCGGTGGCCGGTGGGTCAACCGTCACTGTGGCGCCGTCGAACGCCACCCGCGACAGCCACATCTTGCGCCCCTCGAGCGAATCGCCCACGTACCCGGGCTTCCAGGCGTGATACACCATCCACCACTGCCCGCCCTTGAGGAACAGCTGGCAGTGCCCCGGCCCGGCCGCGACCTCGTTGGTGGACAGCACCGGCTCCGGGTCCTTGACGAAGGGCCCGAGGGCCGAGTCGGCGACCGCATGCCCGACGGCGTAGCGGTCGGATCCATAGTCGTTGGCGGAATAGAACATGTGGTAGACGCCGTCGACCTTGACCACGGCCGGGCCTTCGACGAGGTGCCCCTCCCAGTGCAGGTCCTGCTTGAACAGCTGGGTGACCTCACCCTCCACGGCCATGCCGTCAGGGCTGAGCCGGGCCACCTTGAGGTGCGTGTCGACGCCGATCGCGTTGCCGTCGTTCTTCCAGTAGAGGTAGGCGGTGCCGTCGTCGTCGATGAACGGCGAGGCGTCGATGGACCCGCCCTCCTCGATCTCGCAGATCAGCGGCTCACCGGAGTCGTCCACGTAGGGCCCGGCCAGGGTGTCGGACGTGGCGACGCTGACGCACTGCCACGCGGGGTCCGGCGCCTTCGTCGTGTAGTAGAGCCGGTATCCGCCGTCTGGCCATTCGATGATCTCCGGTGCCCACACCTTGCCCGAGGACGACCACGGCGCCACGCTCGGCAGCGCGTCGACACCCTGTCTCCACTCGATGAGGTTGTCGCTGTGGATGGTCTGGACGTTCATGCCGTTGCCGTTGGTGGCGATGGCGAGGTAGCCGTCGCCGTCGGGCAGGACCTGCGGGTCGGGGAAGTCGAGCGGGTAGACGGGGTTGGTGGGCTCAGGCACGGCGGTCTCTCCTTGGCTGGGCGGGGCCGACGGGGCGGGCGCGCCGCACGCGGCGAGCGCGACCGCCCCGAGGGCGATGAGGAACGGGCGCCACATCACTTGATCCCCGAGGACGCGACGCCTTCGATGATGTAGCGCTGGACGAAGACGTAGAGGAGCAGGACGGGCACGGCCGCGACCGTGGCACCGGCCATGATGACCGGGTAGTCGATCGTGTAGGCGCCCTGGAGCCGGGACAGCCCGATGGGGATGGTCAGCATCTCGGTGGAGAACATGACGTACAGCGGCCACACGAAGTCGTTCCAGTTGGCGAGGAACGAGATGACCAGCAACGTCACCACGGCCGCCCTCGCGTTGGGCAGGACGATGCTGACGAAGATCCGCCACGGTCCCGCGCCGTCGATCCGGGCCGACTCCTCCAGCTCCACGGGCAGGCCGAGGAAGAACTGGCGCATGAAGAAGACGCCGAAGGCGCCGGCGGCGCCGGGCACGATGAGCGCGAGGTAGGAGTCGAGCCAGGCCAGCCTCGACATCATCTCGAAGTTGGGCATCAGGAAGATGAAGCCCGGCACGAAGAGCGTCGAGATGATGACGCCGAAGATGACGCCACGGCCCGGGAACGTCAGACGGGCCAGGGCATAACCGGCCATGGAGCAGACGATGGCCACCAGCACGGCGTGGCCGGCTGCGGCGAGCATCGAGTTGAGGAACCACCGCAGCACGGGGGTGGTGGAGTCCGCGGCGAAGAGCACCTCGTAGGCGCGCGTCGTCCATTCCTGGGGCAGGAACGTCGGGGGCACCGTCTGCGACTCCACCCGGGTCTTGAACGACGTGAGGATCATCATCGCCACGGGCCCGACGAACACGAGGGAGAGGAGGACCAGCGCCAGCCAGAACAGCGGGTTGCGGTTGCGTCGGGAGGATGTCATCGCGCGTTCTCCTTCGCGGCCAGGCGCCTCTGGCGCTTCAGTGCCCGCGCCTCGCGGGCCGCATCCCGATCCCGCATCAGCCAGAAGTTGAGCACCGACACCATGGCCAGGGCGAGCGCGAGCATGTAGCTCATCGCGGCGGCCTGCCCGGCGCGGTTCTGGCCGAAGCCGACGCCCGTGATGACCATGATGGCCGTCATGGTCGACTCGGTCGGCCCGCCCTGCGTGATCATGTAGGACTGGCCGAACATGTTGGCGCTTGCGAGGATCGTCGTGACGAGGATGAAGATGAGCACCGGCCGCAGACCGGGCAGCGTCACATGGATGAAGCGCTGCCACGGGCCGGCGCCGTCGAGCGCTGCGGCCTCGTAGAGGTAGCCGGGGATGTCACCCAGGCCGACCATGTAGATGATGGCGTTGAAGCCCATCGTCCACCAGACGGTGACGCCAACCAGGGCGATCCAGGCCCACGGCTGATCGGTGGTCCACTGGATGTCGAGCCCGAACAGGGCGTTGACCAGGCCGAAGTTTCCGTCGAGCAGGTAGCGCCACATCACGCCGATGACGGCCACGCCGAGGACGTAGGGCAGGAAGTAGACGGCCCGGAAGAAGGTGCGCCCCGGGAACACCGTGTTGAGCAGCAGGGCGAGCCCAAGCGGCACGGCGACGAGGAACGGGACGCTGGCCACCGTGAAGATCGCCGTGTTGGACATGCCCCGCCAGAAGGGCTGGTACTGCACCGACGCCGGGTCGAAGAGGTCGGTGTAGTTCAGCAGCCCAACGAAGGGGCGACCCTCGAACGTGAAGTCCCAGTCGTGCAGGGACATCCAGAACCCGTACAGGGCCGGAAGGAGCACAAACATGGCGAACAGGATCAGATAGGGGGCCAGGAAGAGGTAGGCGATCAGCGGCGACCCGCCGGGGCTACCCCGGCCCCGGCGGGTCGTGCTGGTCATCATCAGGCGTACTTCTTCGCGTTCGCCTCGAGGATCTTGTTCGCGCGGTCAGCGGCTGCGTTGAGCGTGGTCGCGACGTCCTTCATCCCGAGGGTGATCTCGTTGACGGCCTTCTCGAACTCGAGCATCGCGTCACCGATGCCGGCGACGGCGGGCGGGAACCGCAGGTCGTCGATCTGCTTGGCGAGCTCGGCCTGGTGCGTGAGCTCCTGGAACTCCTCGGACTCGCGCACCGAGTTGCGGGCCGGGATCTGACCGCCCTTGGCCCACTCCAGCGACTGCTGCGAGATCCAGTTGAGGAACACCCGCGACGCCTGCCCCTTGTTCTCGTCGGGCGACTTCTGCGTCGGGAGGACGAACTGGTGCGATCCGGCCCACGCAGCCTTTTCGCCGCCGATGTTCGGCAGCGTCGTGACGCCCCACTGCAGGTCCTTCTTCTCCGCCAAGGTGTTGATGGACCAGATGCCGTTCCAGTTGAACGCAGTCTGCCCGTTCTGGAGGGCGATGAAGTCGGCGTCCTGGCCGACCTTGGGGTTGGAGTAGCCGTCCTTGATGAGGTTCTGCCACCAGGTGAGCGCCTTGACGCCGCCCTCGTCGCCCCATGCCGCCTGCGTGGCGTCATCGTTGAACAGGCTGCCGCCGAACTGGTAGACCAGGGACTGGCAGGTGAGCCCGCCCGTGAAGTTGAACGGCGAGGCCCAGTGGCCCTGGATGCCCTTCGACTTCAGGGCGTCCAGCGCGGCCATGTACGAGTCGTGGTCCATGGGCGGGTTCTCGGGGTCCAGGCCCGCGCTCTCCATGACGGTCTTGTTGTAGAAGAAGCCCAGCGGATGCACGTCCAGCGGGATGGCGTAGCGCACGTCCTTGTACAGGCCGGCCTGCCACGGCACGGGGGCGAAGTCGCCCTCTGTCAGTTCCAAGGCGGTGGCGACGTCGTCGAGGGGCTGGATGACCTTGCGGGCCGCGTTGGTGGCCACCGAGTCGACGTGCATGACCGCGACATCGGGGCCGTTGCCCGACTGCACCGCCGTGGGCAGCTTCGTGTAGTAGTCGCCCCACTGCATGGTCTGGACCGTGACGGCGATGTTCTCGTGCTCCGCCTGGAATTGGTCCACGAGCTGCTTCATGTAGGCGCCGTCGCCGCCGGTGAAGCCGTTCCAGAAGGCCAGCGTCACCGCCGGACCGTCGTAGCCGGCGGCCCCGCCGTCGCCAGTTGCGGACGCCGCACCGGTGGGGGTGACGGCGCTCTGGCCGCATGCGGCCAGGCCGGCGGTCGCGCCGACGGCAATGCCGGCACCGAGCAGTCCACGTCGACTGATCAGATTCATGAGGGTTCCTTTCGGGTGGTCAGGCTGGCCGGACGGACAGCCGGATGCAGTGCCACGACACTGCGGGGAGGGTGAGGGTCAGGGTGGAGCCGTCGAGGGCACTGCGGCCGGGCTTCGGGCCCACCCGCTCGTCGCCCGCGACATTGGTGAGGGAGGGATCGTCCTCGTGCACCATGAGGTGTTCCACGATCTCCACGTTGCCGAGGGGCGCCAGGTCCACCGAGGTGGTCAGGTCGTCACGTTCGGATCGGTTGACGCAGAAGATGGCGAGGTCACCGTTGGCGTCATCGAGCGTGGCGGTGCCCCAGATCTGGTCGACGGGCCCGAAAGCGGCGGTGTCGATCGTGGGGGAGGCGATCCGCAGGTCGAGGACGTCGCCCCGGGCGTAGCGGCTGGTCAGTGCGAAGGGATGGAAGATGGTCTGCCGCCACGCGGGTCCGTCAGGCTCGGTGCGGATTGGCGCGATGATGTTGACGAGCTGGGCCTGGCACGCCATCGCGACACGGTCGGTGTGCCGCATGAGGGTGATGAGCAGGGATCCGACGACGACGGCATCGGCGACGTCGTACACGTCCTGGATGAGCGGCGGCGCCTCCTGCACCTGGATGGCGTTCTCGCCGTCGAACCGCTCCTGGAACCAGACGTTCCACTCGTCGAACGAGATGGTGACCAACTTGTCGACCTTGCGCGCCGCCGCCACTGCGTCGGCGGTAGCCGCCACCGAGGTGATGAAGCGGTCCATGTCCTCGGCGCAGGCGAGGTACGAGGTCGTGTCGCCGCCGATCGGTTCGTAGTAGGCGTGGGCGGAGATGTGGTCGACGACGTGGATCGAGCGTTCCAGGACCTCGCGTTCCCAGGCGCCGAACGTGGGCATCAGCCGGTTGGAGGAGCCGCAGGCGACCAGCTCCAGGGAGTCGTCGAAGCGGCGGAACGCGTTGCCGACCTCCTCGGCCACCCGGCCGTACTCCGCGGCCGTCATGTGGCCCATCTGCCACGGCCCGTCCATCTCGTTGCCGAGGCACCAGACCTTGACCCCCCAGGGCTCCTCGCGTCCGTTGGCCGCGCGCTGGTCCGCCAACGTGGTGCCGCTGCCGTTGACGTAGTCGAGGTACTCCACAGCGTCCTCCAGCCCGCGCGTGCCGAGGTTGACCGCGAGCATGGGCTCGATGCCCTGCCTCTCGCACCAGGCGAGGAAGTCGTCGGTGCCCACCTGGTTGGTCTCGATGGACCGCCAGGCGAGGTCCAGCCGGCGTGGGCGCTGCTCTTTGGGGCCCACCCCGTCCTCCCACTTGTAGTTCGAGACGAAGTTGCCGCCGGGGTAACGCACGATGGTCGCCCCCAGTTCGCGCACGAGCTCGGCGACGTCCCCGCGGAATCCGTGGGCGTCGGCCGTTGCGTGGCCGGGCTCGTAGATGCCGGTATAGACGCACCGGCCCATGTGCTCCACGAACGTGCCGAAGAGGCGCCGGTTGAGTGGTCCGACGCGGTATGAAGGATGGATCGTGATCTGGGACTCGGCCATTGAGCACCTTTACAACGGGAGTAATTGCGTGTGGCACGAGTCTGCACCACGGCTCGCCGTGGAGGCAATACCCAGAAGGTCACGATTTTGCAACGGTGGAATGTTCCGCTGGGGACGGCAACCGGATAGCCTGCTGGCATGGCAGTGCGGTTGCGGGATGTCGCAGAGCGGGCCGGCGTGTCCCTCAAGACCGTGTCGAACGTCGTCAACGGGACCGTCAACGTGCGCGAGGCCACGCGGGAGAAGGTGCAGCGGGCCATCGACGACCTGGGCTACCGCCCCAACCTCGCCGCGCGCAACCTCAAGTACGGCCGGGGCGGCTTCCTCGCCCTCGCCGTCCCGGAGCTCGCGATCCCCTACTTCTCCGAACTGGCAGCGAAGTTCGACGCCGCGGCCGCGGACCTGGGCTTCATGATGCTGCTCGACATCACGCGCGCAGACCCAGCCGTTGAACGGGTCGTGTTAAGCGGGGTAGAGACCCACATGATCGACGGCGTGGTGTTCTCCCCCATGAGCCTGGACGTCGGCGACATCCAGCGCAGCCTCCGCGCGGACGTTCCCACGGTGTTCCTGGGTGAGCGCGCGATCCCCCCAGGAGTCGACCACGTCGCGGTCGACTCCGTCGCCGCGGCGCGCTCCATGACACAGCACCTCATCGACATCGGCCGCGAGCGCATCGCGACCATCGGGCGAGGGCGCGGCGTCAGCACCGGATCCGTGCGCCAGCAGGGCTATCAGGTGGCGATGGAAGCGGCCGGCATGCCCGTCGAGCCCGACTACCTGCGCGCCACCGACGAGTACTCGCGCGAGGCCGGCCGCGCTGCCATGCACGACCTGCTGCGGCTACCCGTGCCTCCCGACGCGGTGTTCTGCTTCAACGACGTGATGGCCATCGGCGCGTTGCGGGCCTGCGCGGAGGCGGGTGCGCGCGTCCCCGAGGACGTGGCCGTGGCCGGGTTCGACGACATCGCCGAGAGCCGCTACAGCACGCCCACGCTCACGACGATCACCCCGGACATGGATCTCCTGGTGAGCCACGTGTTGCGGCTGCTCACCAGGCGTATCGACGGCTACACCGGTCCGGGCGAGCGGGTGCATGTGCCGTGGACGCTGACCGTTCGCGAGTCGACGAGGGGGCGACGCGTCAGGCGGTGAGCCGTGCTGCGGCCGCGGCGATCCGCTCGTCGGTGGCCGTGAGCGCCACCCTGACGTGCCGGGCCGCCGCGGCGCCGTAGAAGTCGCCCGGGGCGGCCAGGATCCCGCGTTCCGCGAGCCATTCCACGCTCGCCCGGCAGTCCTCGTCGCGGGTCACCCACAGGTACAGCGACCCCTCCGAGTGCTCGATCCGGAAACCGGCCGCCCGCAACGCGGGAGCGAGGAGGGCCCGCCGGGCGAGGTAGCGCTCGCGCTGCTCCTCCACGTGCCGCTGATCCCCCAGCATCGCGACCATGGCCGCCTGGATGGGGGCGGGGACGATCATGCCGAGGTGCTTGCGGGCCGCGACGAGCCGCTGGACCACGTCGGGATCGCCGGCGACGAAGCCGGCCCGGTATCCGGCGGCGTTGGACCGCTTGGACAGCGAGCCGACCGCAAGCAGCCCGGTGACGTCGCCGTCGTTGACCCGCGGGTCCAGCACCGAGAAGGGCTCGGCCTCCCAGGCGAACTCCCCGTAGCACTCGTCACTGGCCAGGACGGCGCCGCGGTCGCGGGCGGCGGCCACGAAGGCGCGCATCTCGTCGAGGCCGAGGATGCGACCCGTCGGGTTGGCCGGCGAGTTGATCCAGATGAGCCGGGCGTCCTCGGGAATGCGCGCAGGGTCGTCCAGTGGCACGGGGCGCGCCCCCGAGGTCAGCGCGCCGACCTCGTAGGTGGGATACGCGCACTCGGGGAAGACGACGGCGTCGTCGGCGCGGAGGTCCAGCAGCGTCGGCAGCCAGGCGACCAGTTCCTTGGTCCCGATCACGGGCAGGACGCCCTCGTCGGGCAGCGGCAGCGCCGACCAGCGCCGGGCGAGGTAGTCGAGGACCGCGCGCCGCGTGGCCGGGGCCCCCCACACCGTCGGGTAGCCGTGGGCGTCCGACGCCGCGGCGAGCGCCTCGCGCGCCAGATCCGGCGTGGGGTCCACGGGCGTGCCGACCGAGAGGTCGACCAGGCCATCAGGGTGGGCGGACGCGAGCGCCTTCGCGGCGCTCAGCGTGTCCCAAGGGAAGTCAGGCAGGCGGGCGCCGAGGCCCATCACTCGGCCTGCGGCGGCAGCGCCTCGACGATGGGGTGGTCCTTGTCGATCACGCCGAGCTTCGCGGCGCCACCGGGCGAGCCGAGATCGTCGAAGAACTGGACGTTGACGTCGTAGAACTGTGCCTGGTCCTCGGGCAGGTCATCCTCGTAGTAGATGGCCTCGACGGGGCAGACCGGCTCGCAGGCGCCGCAGTCCACGCACTCCTCGGGGTGGATGTAGAGCATGCGATTGCCCTCGTAGATGCAGTCGACCGGGCACTCCTCGACGCAGGCGCGGTCCTTCACATCGACACACGGCAAACCGATGATGTACGTCACAATTCACTCCTTCAGGCGCGGACGGGCTTAGCTTAGCGCGCTGGCCAGCGGTGAAACCGCCGACCATTCCGCCCGTGGCGATCAGGACTGCGGCTCGGCGCAGGTGATCTTGTCGCCGGCGTTGTACTTCCAGCGGTAGTTCTCGCGCTTGACCACGTCCGAGCCCTGGTAGAACAGGCGCTGCCAGGTGACGGTGAAGCCCTGGATCGGCGCCTGGGGCTCGCAGTTCTCGTCAGTGACGACCCGCTCCTCGCCGTTGTAGAAGTCCGACTTCCTGAGCTCGGTCGACTCCACCTTGGTGTAGGTGCGCTGGGACCAGATCTTGAACGTGATGGTGCCGCGCTTGCCTGGCGCCGACTTCGAGATGTAGCCCTGGATGATCGCGGGGTACTCGGTGTCGTTGCGGAAGCGCATGTCGAGCGCGCCGTAGTAGATCGTGGCCTCACGGCCGGCCGGGTAGCGGTCGAAGTACAGGCTGTGCGGCTTGTGCTCGATGTCCTCGTAGCCGGCGAAGAACGCCGCGTTGTACAGCGTCGTGGCCGCCTGCGAGATACCGCCGCCGGACTCCTTCACCAGCCGACCCTGGTTGATGACGTAGCCGTCGACGTAGCCGTTGGCGACGGTGCGGGGGCCGAGGGTGTCGTTGAGCGAGAAGATCTCACCGGGCATCAGCACGGTGCCGTTGACGGAGGAGGCGGCGCGCCCCAGGTTGGTGTTGCGGTAGGCGGCGTGCGGGAAGTTCGTGCTGAACTCGCCGATGACCTCCTTCGGCAACACGGCTTGCGCCTCTGCGGTCGTGAATTCCGGTTCCTTCGTCGTGACGCTCAAGGGGACCGTGCGGCCCTCCCCCTCCGCGACGGCGGCCGTCCGGACGGCTTCCGTGAAGGGCTCGGGCTCCAGGACCTCGCCGGCGACGGCGGGCACGACGGCGGGCGTTCCGCCGGTGAAGCTGAATGAGGCGTCCTTCGGGGCGTTCAGGCCGAGGGCGCGCTGCGCCTCGACCGTGGACTCCATCGCGAGCAGGGCCTCGCCGTCGATCGCGGGCACCAGCGCCCCGCCCTCGACGGTGAAGGTGGTGACCTCGGCGATGGCGGCCGGCGCGATCTGCATGGAGCCGGTGGTGTGGGTCAGCGTGATCGGCCCGGAGAGGATGGGCTCGGCGTACTCGGCGACGGCGGCATCGACCATGGCGTCGGTGATGGCCGGCTCCTCCGTCGTCACGGCCGCCTCGGCGCTCTCCGCACCACCCGTGTACGCCGCGCTGACGGCGGCGACGGTCTCGTCGACCAGCAGCGCGACGCCCTGGACAGCCTCGGTGCGGACGATCCGGCCCTCCTCGAAGGCCAGCGAGCCGTCGGTCGCCTCGACCGTGAAGTCGTCGGTGAGTCCCTCGACCGCCTCGCGCAGCGCCGCCTCGTCGACGGTGCGCACGAGGGGGACGTCCTCGCCGCCGGTGAGCGTGGTGACGATGTCGACGGGGTTCCAGCTGAACCCGCCGCCCGCGCTGCGGACGGTGTCGTCGAAGTCGACGCCCAGGCCGCTGGTGGCGGGGTCCAGGGTCGCGGACAGGTCCGCCGCGGTGACGGGGAAAGGCCGTTCGGTCTGATCGGCGAACTCTGCCTGGAGGGTGGCCACGGCCTCGGCCGGGGACTGGCCGCCGATCGCGACCCCCTCGACGCTCGCCTTGGCGGGGACCTGGTTGCCGGCGACGAAGTACGACGCGACGTACACCCCGCCCAGGAGGACCACGGCACCCACACCGGAACCGATCGCGATCTTCGACGCCTTCTTCACATTCACCCCTCAGCGACCCCACGGCCACACGCCCGGCTCCCCATGGTACGCACCCGTGAGGGCAAGGCCGAATCCGACGGTCAGCGCACGCGCAGCTGCCAGGGCAGGCTGAGCACGCCGTCGCTGCGGAGACCGGCGCGGCGCGCGAGGTCGCTCAGCAGCCCCTCGGCGTCGGGCAGTCCCGCCGTCCCCGCGGCGGCCTCGCTCGAGGTGGCGGGCTTGATGAGCGCCAGAATGCCGGAGTCGCCGACGTGGACGACCTTCGCCCGCTTCCGGTCGACGTCGGCCAGCGCGCACGCCCGCTCGACCGCGAGGGTGCGGCCGCCGACGTGGTCGACGAGGCCGCGCTCCTTGGCGTCCGCGCCCGTCCAGACGCGCCCGCGGGCCAGCTGCTCCAGGTGCTCGTAGTCCATCCCCCGGTCCTGGGCGGCGAGCGTCGTGAAGTCGCGGTAGACGCGGTCGAGCCAGGTGTTGAGCCGCTCCCACTCGTCGTCGCTGAACGGCGAGGCGTCGGACATCAGCGACGCCCCAGCCCCGAACGGCAGGGTCTCGCGGATCAGCCCCAGCTTGTCGTAGAGGCCCTGCGTGACGACCTTGCCGCCGAGCACGCCGATCGAGCCGGTGAGGGTGGCCGCGTGCGCGACGATCTCGTCGGCACCCATGGACACGTAGTACCCGCCGGAGGCCGCGACGGCACCCATGCGCGCCACGACCGGCTTGCCCGCCTCGCGGAGCCGGGACACGGACCGGTGGATGAAGTCAGAGGCGACGGCGGACCCTCCCGGGGAGTCGACGTCGAACACCACGGCCTTGATGTCGTCGTCGCGCAGCGCGGCCCGCAGGTGTTCGTCGACGACGTCCGCGCCGGCCTGCTCCCCGCCCAGCGGACTGCGCTGGCCGCGCCCGGTGACGATGGCACCGCGGAGCGTGACCAGTCCGATCTTCGGCTGCCCGGGCCGCAGTCTCTTCGCCAGCGCGGCCTTCGAGGTGTAGCGGTGCGCGAAGAGCAGCTGCTCCGGACGCGCTCCCCACGCGTCGAGCGCGGCGGCGTAGGCCTCGTCGCGGTAGCCGACGTGGTCGATGAGCCCCAGCTCGAGCGCCCGTTCGGGAGCCACCGGGGCGGAGTTCACGCCCTCCCACACCTGCTCGGCGGGGATCCCCCTACGGCGGGCGATATCGCCCACGAGGGCGTCGACGAGGGACTGGCCGATCCGCTGCATCATCTCGCGGTTGGCGTCGGTCACATGGTCGGCGGCGTAGGTGTCGGCGGCGGTCTTGTACTCGTGGCGCTGACCGAACTGCGGCTCCAGGCCCACCTTCGTGAGCATCCCCTTGAGCAGGGTGATGCTGAGCTCGACCCCGCCGATGCTGAGCATGCCGGTGGGCTGCACCCAGATGTCGCGGGTCGCCGTGGCGAGGCGGTAGGCCGCGAGGCCGCCCACCAGCTCGCCGAAGGACTCCGCCCACGCCATCGTCGGCTTCTTCTCGTCGAACGCCTCGACGATGCCGGCCAGCTCCTCGACGTGGGCGAGCTGCAGCTGGGACGGCACCGAGTGGACGACGAGTCCGAGCACCCGGGGATCGTCGGCGGCCGCGGCCAGGTGGTCGCGGAGCGCGGCCATGCTGGCGCTGTTGATCAGCTGCAGCGCCTGCGCGGGCGTCGTGGGCTTGGCGACCAGCACCCCCCTGGCCACGTCGAGCTCCAGCACGACGGGTTTGTCACCGACGATCGTCCCCAGCACGTCCTTGATGCTCATGACCCCCAGCTTACGGACACGGCAAGTCCGGCTGTCAGCGCCCGGGCATGCGCGACGGCGGCGCCCCGTACCGGGTGCGCCGCCGTCGGATGCGGTCAGAGGACGGACTTGGCCGTCGCCACGACGTTGTCGACCGTGAAGCCGAACTCCTCGAAGCACTTGTTGCCGGAGGCGGAGGCGCCGAAGTGCTCGATGCTCACCGACGCGCCCTTGGGGCCGACGTACTTCGACCAGCCCATGGCGATGCCGGCCTCGATGCTGACGCGCGCGGTGACCGCGGCGGGCAGCACCGACTCGCGGTACTCCTCGGGCTGCTCGTCGAACCATTCCTGGCAGGGCATGGAGACCACGCGGGTCGCGATGCCTTCGGCCTGGAGCGCGTCCTGGGCGTCGAGGGCCAGGGCCACCTCGGAGCCCGAGGCAATGAGGATGACGGCGGCGTCCCCGTCGGCCTCGCTCACGACGTACCCGCCGTTGGCGACGCCCTCCGCGGAGGCGTACTTCTCGCCGCGCGGGATGGTGCGCAGGTCCTGGCGGGAGAGGATGATGCCGGACGGACGCTCGGTGCGCCGCAGGATCTCGCCCCACGCGACGGAGGTCTCGTTGGCGTCCGCCGGGCGGACGATGTCCACGCCGGGGATGGCCCGCAGCGACGCCAGGTGCTCGATGGGCTGGTGCGTGGGCCCGTCCTCGCCGACGCCGACCGAGTCGTGGCTCCACACGAACACCGTGGGCACGCCCATGATCGCGGCGAGACGCACTGCGGGGCGCATGTAGTCGGCGAACACGAGGAAGGTGCCACCGTACGCGCGGGTCAGCCCCGAGAGGTTGATGCCGTTGAGGATGCCGCCCATGGCGTGCTCGCGGACGCCGAAGTGCAGCGTGCGCCCGTAGGGGTTCCCGGGCCAGTCGTGCGTGGCGCGCTCGGTGGGCAGGAAGCTGGGCTCGCCCTTCATGGTGGTGTTGTTGGAGCCGGCCAGGTCGGCGGAGCCGCCCCACAGCTCGGGCAGCTGGGACGCCAGCGCCGACAGCACCTCGCCGGAGGCCGCACGGGTGGACTTCTTGCCCTCCTCGAACACCGGCAGGCTCAGGTCCTCGGGCAGCTTGCGGGCCGCGGCGCGGTCCAGCAGCGCAGCGCGCTCCGGGTTGGCGTCCCGCCACGCCTGGTACTTCTCGTCCCAGGCGGCGCGGGCCGCACGGCCGCGCTCGGCAGCGTTGCGGCGGGCGTAGTCGACGATGTCGGTGTCGATCGCGAAGGGCTCCTGCGGGAACTTCAGCAGTTCCTTCAAGGCCGCGATCTCGTCGCCGCCGATCTTGGAGCCGTGCACGGCGTGCATGCCCTGCTTGTTGGGCAGCGGCCAGCCGATGACGGTGGTGAGCTTGATGAAGCTCGGCTTGTCGGTGACGGCCTTCGCCTCCTCGATGGCGGCGTAGAGGGCATCCATGTCCTCGCGGTACTCGGTGCCCCCGTTGGTCCAGTCGACGTGGGCGACGTGCCAGCCGTAGGCCTCGTAGCGGGCGCTGACGTCCTCGGTGAAGGCGATGTCCGTCTCACCCTCGATGGTGATGCGGTTGTCGTCGTAGATCATCGTGAGGTTGCCGAGGTTCTGCGTCGCGGCGAGCGATGACGCCTCGGACGAGATGCCCTCCTGCAGGCAGCCGTCACCGGCGATGACGTAGACCTGGCGGTCGAAGACGCTCTCGCCCTCGGGTGCCTCGGGGTCGAAGAGGCCGCGCTCACGGCGGGCCGCCATGGCCATGCCGACCGCGTTGGAGATGCCGGCACCGAGCGGGCCGGTGGTGCACTCCACGAACTTCGTGTGGCGGTACTCCGGGTGCCCGGGCGTCCGCGAACCCCACGTGCGCAGCGCCTTGATGTCGTCGAGCTCCAGTCCCATGCCACCCAGGTACAGCTGGGTGTACTGAGTGAGCGACGCGTGGCCCGCCGACAGCACGAACCGGTCGCGGCCGAGCCAGAGGTCGTCGGTCGGGTCGGTGTTCATGACCTTCTGGTAGAGCAGGTAGGCGACGGGTGCCAGGGAGATCGGGGTGCCCGGGTGTCCGTTGCCGACCTTCTCGACGGCGTCGGCGGCGAGGATGCGGGCGGTGTCGACGGCCCGCGAGTCCTGGTCGGTCCACTCAAGAGTCACGTTGCGGTTCCTTACTTGGGTCGTGGCGCGGCAGCGGTGTCCACGGTGCTGCGCGGTCTCGGGCGTAAGCCTAGCGTGCGTCATTTCGGCTCACCCCCCCGGTTCCAGTCCGTTGCCCCGCCCCCGGGCAGGTTGGGCAGATGCTCAGGCGTCGCGGGCCGTGACCGGGGGCTCCGCGGACCACGGGAACACGATCCACTGGTCCGTGGTGCGCCAGACGAAGTCCGGCTGCACCAGCGTGCGGGGCTTCGCGTAGAGCACGGCGCTTCGCACGTCGGCCCCGAAGCCGCGCAGCAGCTTGATCACGAGGCCGAGGGTGCGTCCCGAGTCGGCCACGTCGTCGACGACGAGGATCTTCTTGCCGGTGATCGACTCCGTGTCGAGCATCGGGGCCAGCAGGATCGGATCCGGCAGGGTCTGATCCACGTCGGTGTAGAACTCGACGTTGATCGCGTCGGTCAGCTTCACGCCCAGCGAGTACGTGAGCGCGCCGGCGACCGGCATGCCGCCCCGGGCGACCGCCACGATGACCGTGGGGTGGAATCCGGAGTCGGCGACCGCCTGGGCGATCTCGCGCTGCGCTGCTCCGAAGCCCTCCCAGGTGAGGACCTCCTTGTCCGCCAGATCTGTCGCGTCCGCGTGATAAGCCATGCGTGACATGCTAACCGGGCGGCTGGGGCCGTGGGTCAGTGGGAGTCGTCGAGGATCCGGGTCATGAACACCACGTCGAGCCACCGCCCGAACTTCCGCCCGACCTCGGGCAGCCGGCCCGATTCCTCGAAGCCCAGCTTCCGGTGGAACGCGAGCGAGTCCTCGTTGGCGCCGTCGACGACACCCACCATGACGTGGACGCCCCGACCCCGCGCATAGTCGAGGAGCGCCTGCATCAGCATCCGCCCCGCCCCGGACGAGCGTCGGCCGCTGCGGATGTAGACGCTGTGCTCCATCGTGTGGGCGTAGCCCGCCAGCGGCCGGAACTGCGCGTAGCTGGCGAAGCCGACGACGTGGCCGTCG
Organism: Tessaracoccus sp. O5.2; assembly: GCF_964266725.1. NCBI lineage: Bacteria > Bacillati > Actinomycetota > Actinomycetes > Propionibacteriales > Propionibacteriaceae > Tessaracoccus > Tessaracoccus sp. O5.2. The sequence continues at coordinate 69,250 of NZ_CAXWGV010000052.1, forward strand.
TCCTCGAGGACCAGCACCGGGCAGTCGGCCGCAGTCAGCCGCCGCCACCACTCCCGCCGGTTGTCGACGGTGACAGGCTCCAGCGCGTAGGACGCCGTCGTGCCCACCCCTGCCTCGTTGTAGATGTCCGTGATCGCCGGGATGTCGGACGACTGCGCGGGGCGGATGAGCGGCATGGCCACATGCTACGGGCAGCGCGGCGCCGAGCCGGGCGCGTGCGTCCTGGGCTGGGCGCCGGCGGGGCAGGACGAGGTCCTGCGCGTTCCCGGTGCCCTTCACGCACGGGCTCGTGTCGCGGGTGCCATGGCGGACCCTTGAGGTGACGTCGGACGAGCGGGGGGCGCGGGTGCGGCTGGCCGTGGAGTCCCCGGCGTTTGCCCACCTGCCCGGCGCGGGGCACTACGCAGCGGCCCCGCCGACCTGGTTGACCGACGGGAGCCACACGCTCGGGCTCACGGTCGCGGTGGCACCGGGCCCAGCCGCGGGGCGATGACGTCGGCGTAGAGCGGCGCCAGCGTCGGGTCCGCCCGGAGCAGGCCGGCGTCGAACGGGTCGGACCAGCGCACGGCGTCGATCTCGGCCGCGGGATGCACCGGCCCCTCGACCGGATCGGGCCAGGCGAACACGTGCGCGACGACGACATGGTCGGGCTCGTTCGCCGCGGCGGCCTCGAACAGGCCGAGCGGGACCAGCAGGGCCGGGTCCAGGCTCAGCCCGAGTTCCTCGGCGACCTCGCGTGCACCGCAGGCCTCCGGCGACTCCCCCGCTTCCGGCTTGCCCCCCGGGTTCATCCACATGGCCGTGCCGCGCTTGCGGACGAGGAGCACGGCCCCCGCGGCGTCGCGCAGCACCACGGCGGTCACGTGGATGCGTCGGTCCATGCCCGGAGGCTACCGCCGTTAGGCTGGGCGGATCGAACCGGAAAGGGGGCGGCCGTGGGAAGAGCGCTCATCGTCGTCGACGTACAGGTGGACTTCTGCGAGGGCGGTGCGCTCGGCGTCACGGGCGGCAACGCGGTGGCCGAACGCGTCGCGGCGCTGCTGGCCGGCGACCACGGCTACCGCAAGGTCGTCGCGACGCGCGACCACCACATCGATCCCGGGACCCACTTCTCCGACGAGCCGGATTACGTCGACACCTGGCCCCCGCACTGCGTCGTCGGCACCCCCGGCCAGGAACTCCACCCCGCGCTGCGAGGCGTCGCGTTCGACGCGGTGTTCGACAAGGGCTCCTACGCCGCGGCCTACTCCGGGTTCGAGGGCACCGCCGACGGCGTGGGGCTCGCCCGGTGGCTCGGCGAGCAGGGCATCACGGACGTCGACGTGTGCGGCATCGCCACGGACTACTGCGTGCGGGCCACTGCCGTCGACGCGGCGCGCGAGGGCTTCGGCACCCGGGTCCTGAGCGGCCTGGTCGCGGCTGTCCACCCCGACGGCGTGGCCGACGTCGTCACCGCCCTGCGCGAGGAGCGCGTCGACTGGGCGGAGTGAGCCTCAGTCGCCGTGCACGTAGTGCAGCAGGTACTCGTGCTCGGTCTGCAGCTGGTCGATCCGGCTCTTGACGATGTCCCCGATGCTCACGATCGCGACGAAGCGCCCGTCAAGCATCACCGGCATGTGCCGGCACCGGAACTCTGTCATGATCCCGGCGACGGTCGCGATGTCGTCGTCGGGCACGCAGACGTGCACGTCGCGGTCCATGATCTCCCCGACGGTGGCATCGAGGGCGGCGGCGCCGCGCTCCGCGAGTGCCCGGACGACGTCGCGTTCACCGGCGATGCCCTCGACCATGTCGCCGTCGTCGGTGACCACCACAGCACCGATGCGGTGCTCGGCGAGGAGGCGGACCAGGTCCGAGACCCGCTGAGCCGTGCGCGCGGTGATGACGGTGGTGCCCTTGGCTGTGATGATGTCGTTGATCCGCATGCTTCACGCTAGCGCCGCGGATGGGGCGGCGTCACCAGGTGTGCTCCGAGACGCTCCCGGCCGGTTCCTCGTCGTCGTCGATGCTCTGGTCCATGTCGAAGGCCGGCAGCGCCGACGCCGGCACGTTGACGACCTTCGCCGGGACCCCCGCCACCGTGGTGTGGGGCGGGACCTCGTGGAGCACGACGCTGCCCGCGCCGATCTTCGCCCCTACTCCGACGCGGATATTGCCGAGCACCTTGGCCCCGGCACCGATCATGACGCCGCGCCCGATCTTGGGGTGACGGTCACCGCCCTCCTTGCCGGAGCCGCCCAGCGTGACCTCGTGCAGCATGGAGAAGTCGTCCTCGACCACCGCGGTCTCGCCGATCACCACGCTTGTTGCGTGGTCGAACATGATGCCCTTGCCGATGCGGGCTCCGGGATGGATGTCGACGGCGAAGACCTCCGAGATCCTGCTCTGCAGGTACAGGGCCAAGGGTTTGCGGTCGTGCTGCCAGTAGTAGTGGGCGGCCCGGTAGGCCTGGATCGACTGGAATCCCTTGAAGTAGAGCAGCGGGTTGGCGTAGCCGGGGCAGGCGGGGTCGCGGGACACCACGGCCTGCAGGTCGGCGCGGATGGCGCGCTGGATGGACTCGTCCTCGAGGATGACGTCGTGGATGATGTCGCGCAGGCTGAGGGCCGGCAGCGTGCTGTTGTCGAGCTTCGCGGCGAGGATCAGGCTGAGCGCATCCTCAAGACCGGGCTGGCTGAGGACCACCGTGTGGAGGAAGCCGGCCAGCAGCGGCTCGTTCGCCGCGGCGTCGGCGCACTCCTGCTTGATGGCGTCCCAGATCTGGTCGTCGGGGACGATGCGGGCGGGATCCATGAGTTCTCCTCGGTGCTGGCCTGACGCCTGCCAACGTTACCCACCCGCACCAGCCCGACCGAGTCCGTCCGCTGACGGAGAACCGTGCAGAGCCTCGGATGACGCGGACCACGAGGACGCCCTCGATGCCCCCGGATCTCGGATACCGGGGTGCCGGCCACCTCACCATCGCAGCGGCAGGTCGCGTTCGGCGACGGGTTGGCGGACCCGCGAGGCTCCATGCCGGTTCAGGCAGTAGGTTCTCCCGCGTGACGAACTTTTCTCAGGCGGACGAGGCGGGCTACTTCGGGCGGTTCGGCGGCGCCTACCTCCCGCCCCATCTCGTCGAACCCATCGCCGAGGTGAAGGCCGCCTATGCCGAGGCCCGCACCGACCCCGCCTTCATGGAGGAGTACGCCCACCTCCTCAAGGCCTACGTGGGCCGCCCGTCGCTGCTGCACTTCGCCGAGAACCTCACCCTGCATCTGGGCGGCGCCAAGGTCTACCTCAAGCGCGAGGACCTCAACCACACCGGATCACACAAGATCAACCACTGCCTCGGCGAGGGGCTGCTGGCCCGCCGCATGGGCAAGAAGAAGCTCATCGCGGAGACCGGCGCAGGACAGCATGGGGTGGCGCTCGCCACGGCTGCGGCGCTGCTGGGCCTGGAGTGCGAGATCCACATGGGCGCCATCGACGTCGCGAAGCAGCACCCCAACGTCGTGCGCATGCAGCTACTCGGCGCCAAGGTGGTCGAGGTCACCGACGGTGGCGCATCCCTGAAGGAGGCCGTCGACTCGGCCTTCAACACCTACGCGCGCGACTTCGAGGACACCTTCTTCGGCATCGGCTCGGTGGTGGGCCCGGACCCGTACCCGTCGATGGTGCGCGACTTCCAGGCCGTCGTCGGACGCGAGGCCCGGGCGCAGATCCTCGAGGCCGAGGGACGCCTGCCTGATGCGGTCGCGGCGTGCGTGGGCGGCGGGTCGAACGCGATGGGCCTCTTCACGGCCTTCCTCGACGACGAGGACGTGGCGCTCTACGGCGTCGAGCCCGCAGGGCGCGGGGTCGGGGTCCTGGGCGAGCACGCGGCAACCATGACCACCGGAACCGACGGTGTCCTGCACGGCATGGCCACCAAAGTGATCCAGACCCCCGAGGGCGAGCCGGCCCCCGTGCACTCCATCGCCTCCGGCCTGGACTATCCCGGCGTCGGCCCGCAGCATGCCTTCCTCAACGAGGTCGGGCGCGTCACCTACGTGTCGGCCACCGACGTAGAGTGCCTCGACGCGTTCCAGTTGCTGTGCCGCACCGAGGGCATCATCCCGGCGCTGGAGAGCTCGCACGCCGTGGCGCACGCCATCCGGCTGGCGCCGTCGATGCCGAAGGACGGGGTCGTGTTGATCAACCTGTCGGGTCGCGGGGACAAGGACGTGGACTACGTCGCCGAGGTGTTGGCCTCGCGCTGACGGTGTGCGGGCGGCGCCGTCTCACCCGAGGGTGAGGACGACGGTGCTGGTGAACACGAGCACCGGGCCCAGGAGCGTGAGGCGCGCCAGCCGCAGGGCGACGAGGAAGAACAGCGCGGGCGATGTTACTCGATCCACTCGATGTATTGCCCCGGCCTGGGCTGCAGCGCGGCGGAGTACGGATAGCCGAACTCCCAGGGGAACGCCCCGTTGGCATCCCAGGTGAGTTGATACACGGGGACAGAGGCTTCCCGGGGCCGCTGGTAGAAACGGTTGGCGGAGTAGACCGCCGACCCAGGATCCGGGAACTCCTCCACGAAGAATCGCGTGTCGGAGCCGGGTGGCCTGACGACCTCGCCCGGTGTCAGGTCGCTCCCGCTCCGGATGCGGTCGAAGAACCAGTTGAGGGTGTGACCAGCGGAATCGATGTCGAGCCCGAAGACGATCAGCTCCGGGTGCCCAAGGCCGAACAACCCGACGGTGTAGGCGAAGGGAGGGAGGCCGCCATCCCCATGGATGGCCTGAATGAAGCAGCCGTGGAGACGCACGATCTCCGTGACATGACGGCCCTCCTGGTCGAGCCAGGCCGTGAACTGCGGTGTGTCATACGTGCTCATGTGACCACGCTACGAAGGCGGTCTGACAGTTCTTCGGCCCGACCCTGGCGCCCATCAGGAAGTTCCGGACACCGTGACCTCCGTCACACGTTGAACCTGAACTCCACCACGTCGCCGTCCTGCATCACGTAGTCCTTGCCCTCGAGCCGCATCTTGCCCGCCGCCTTGGCCGCAGCCTCGGAGCCGGCCGCCATGAGGTCGTCGAAGCTGATGACCTGGGCCTTGATGAAGCCCTTCTGGAAGTCGGTGTGGATGACCCCGGCCGCCTCGGGCGCCGTCGCCCCCTTGGGGATGGTCCACCCGCGGGCTTCCTTGGGGCCGGCCGTGAGGTAGCTCTGCAGGCCGAGCGTGTCGTAGCCGACGCGGGCCAACACGTCGAGCCCCGGCTCGTCCACACCCATCTCGGCGAGGAAGTCGCGGGCCTCGTCCTCGTCCATCTCGACCAGCTCCGACTCGAACTTCGCGTCGAGGAAGATGGCCTCCGACGGGGCCACGAGCTCGCGCATGCGGGCCTTGAGATCCTCGTCGCCGAGTTCGTCCTGGTCGCAGTTGAAGACGTAGAGGTACGGCTTGGCGGTGAGCAGGAAGAGGTCGCGGAGCTCCTCCACGTCGAGGCCCGCCGCACGCACGCCCCTTCCGTGCTCGAGCGCGTCCTTGGCTGCCTGGTAGGCCGCGAGCCTCGGCTGGGACTCCTTCTTGATGCGCGCCTCCTTCTCGACGCGCGGCAGCGCCTTCTCGACGGTGGCGAGGTCGGCGAGGATGAGCTCGGTGGTGATGGTGTCGATGTCGTTGGCGGGGTTGACCTCGCCGTCGACGTGCGTGACGTCCTCGTCATCGAACACGCGAGTGACCTGGCAGATCGCGTCGGCCTCGCGGATGTTGGCGAGGAAGGCGTTGCCCATCCCCTCGCCCTGCGAGGCCCCCTTCACGATGCCGGCGATGTCGACGAAGCTGACGGTCGCGGGGACGATGCGCTCCGAGCCGTACAGCTCGGCCAGCTTCGCGAGCCTGGGATCCGGCACGCCGACGACGCCGACGTTGGGCTCGATCGTCGCGAACGGATAGTTCGCCGCGAGCACGTCGTTGCGGGTAAGCGCGTTGAACAGGGTCGACTTGCCGGCGTTGGGGAGGCCGACGATTCCGATGGTGAGTGCCACGAGGGGCCAGCCTACCGGCCGAGGCGACGTTGGCCGAACACCCGCCACCGGCCCTTGTGGCTCAGGCGCCCTGCCAGTACGCCTCGACGGCGCGTGCCAGGTACCACGGGTCCTTGACCCCGCACAGTTCGCGCGCGGAGTGCATGCTCAACAGACCGACACCCACATCGACGGTGGTGACGCCGAGCCGGGTGGCAGTGATGGGGCCGATGGTCGACCCGCAGGGGACCGCGTTGTTCGACACGAACGGCTGCGTGGGCACCCCCGCCTCAGTGCACGCCCGGTGCCAGATCGCGGCGCCCACGGCGTCGGTCGCGTAGCGCTGGTTGGCGTTGAGCTTGAGCAGCGGTCCCTGGTTGGGCAGCGGCCGGTTGACCGGGTCGTGGTGCCCCGGGTAGTTCGGGTGCACCAGGTGCCCGGTGTCGGCGGAGATGCAGCTGGATCGCGCGAGCATGGCCCGCGTCTGGTCCAGCCCGAGGCCGTAGCCGGCCGCGATGCGGTCCAGCACGTCCTGCAGCACCGGCCCGCCAGCGCCGGTGGTCGTGGCGGAGCCGACCTCCTCGTGGTCGAACGCGACGAACACCGCGACATCGCCGCCCGGCTGCACCAACTCGATGGCCGCCAGCCCCGCATGCGTGCAGGCCAGGTTGTCGAGGCGCCCCGACGCGAGGAACTCACCGTCCAGGCCGATGACGGCCGGGTGCTGGGTGTCGAACAGGACCAGGTCGTGCGCGACGACGTCGCCGGCCTCCACGCCGGCGATCGCCGCGAGGTGCGCGAGCAGGTCGACGGCGACCTCCACGCCGAGCACTGGCTGCGTGGCGCTCTGCTTGTCCAGGGTCAGCTTCTCGTTGGCGGACCGGTCCAGGTGGATCGCCAGCTGCGGGATCCTTGCGACGGGGCCGGTCCGCACGAGGTGGGTGGCGCCGTCGACGGTGGCCAGCTGCCCGGCGACGCCGAGGTCGCGGTCGAGCCAGGAGTTGATGAGCGGCCCGCCGTAGATCTCGACGCCGGCCTGCATCCAGCCCGCCGAGCGGATGGGTGCCCCGGGCTTGATCTTGAACGACGGCGAGTCGGTGTGTGTGCCGACGATCCGGAAGCCCGCCTCCGGGTCGAGCGCCTCCGGAGCCACCCAGGCCACGACGGATCCGCCCCGGCGCACGAACCGCCGCCCGGCCACCGCCGGCCACGGCCGCCGCGGGTCCAGCTCCTCGAACCCCGCCGCCCGGAGGCGGGCGGCCAGCGCCTCCCCCGCGTGGAGTGAGGTGGGTGAGGCGGCGACGAAGGCGGCCAGGTCATCGGTGTGCTGCGAGGCGTCGGCGAACATGCGTCCCACCGTAGTCGGGCCCTCAGCCGGGGCGCCGCGCCGGGTCGGCGGAGTGGCAGCACGGTTTTGTCGGGGGGCTCTGATTGAGTGGGGACATGGACGTTCTCACCGCCATTCTCCTGGCCCTCATCGCCCTCGTCGCCGGCCTCGCCGGAGGCATCGTCGTCGGGCGACGGCGGGGCGCGGCGGAAGCGGCGCGCGATGCCGACCAGGCGGCCCAGCAGGCTCGAGCAGCTGAACAGTTGGCGCTGTCGGACGCGCGGCAGGAGTCGGCCCGGGCCTGGCAGGAGGCCTCGCGGGTGCGGGAGGAGACCGCGCTGGTCAAGGCGGAGATCGCGCAGCACCTCGCGGAAAAGGCCGAGCTGCGGGCCGCCGTCGCGGACGCGGAACGCCGGCTCGCGGAGGGCCAGGGCCGCGGCGCCGAGGTCGCCGCGGAGGTGGCGGCGGTGACAGCACAACGGGACGCGGCCCTGCACCGCGCCGAGCAGCTCGCGGCGGACCGGGAGGCCCTGCTCGACCGGTTCAAGGTGCTGTCGGCCGAGTCGCTAGAGCGCCAGTCCAGGCAGGCCGACGAGGCGGCCTCGGCCCGGCTCAAGGCCACCGAGCAGCTGGTCTCTCCCCTCACCGACGGGCTGCGCCAACTGCAGGAGCGGCTGCAGGAGGTTGAGAAGGAACGCGTCCGGATGGCCGCCGAACTCGGGGAGCAGGTGCAGGCCGTGCGCCTCTCGGGAGACGCGATCCGGCGGGAGACCATGAGCCTCAGCAACGCGCTGCGCACCCCGCAGGTCAGGGGTGCCTGGGGCGAGCAGAGCCTCAAGCGCATCGTCGAGATCTCCGGGCTCACCGAGCGGTGCGACTTCGACGCCCAGCGCACCTACTCGTCCGACGACGGCCGCTTCCGGCCGGACCTGCGGGTCAACCTCCCCGGCGGCAACGTGATCTTCGTCGACTCGAAAGTCCCGCTGTCGGCGGCACTCGAGGCCTACAACACGGAGGACGAGGAGGCCCAGAAGGCGTATTTCAAGACGTTCGCCGGGCACGTCCGCAAGCACGTCGACGACCTCTCCGGGAAGACGTACTGGGCGCTCGACGCCGGCTCGCCCGAGTTCGTCGTGCTCTACCTGCCCTCGGACGAGTTCTATCGCCTGGCCCTCGAACAGGACCCGGCACTGCACGACTACGCCACCCGCCGCCAGGTCGTGCTGGCCTCGCCTGGCCTGCTCATCCCCCAGCTGCAGGTGATCGCCAGCAGCTGGCACCGGGTCGCGATCGCAGAGACCGCCGCGGAGGTGTCGCGGCTCGGTCGCGAACTCTACGAGCGGCTCGCGACCCTGGGCGGGCACTTCGACAAGCTCGGGCGGGCGCTGGGCAGCGCCCTCGGGCACTACAACAAGGCCGTGGGCGCGGTGGAGGGCCGTGTCATGGTCACGGCCCGCAAGTTCCGGGAACTGGGAATCGTGTCGTCGGACCTCCCCGAGGTGTCCGTCGTGTCGGCGGAGGCGCCGCGGCAGATCGCGGTGCCCGAGATGCTGGAGTTCGAAGAACTGCGTCAGCTGGACCAGGGGGTGCTGGACGGCCTGGTCGATGAGCCCCCGCTCGTCGACGCCCCGGTGCGGCACCTGCGGCCCCGCACGGGCACCACGGAGACGTGAGCCCTACCGCCGCGTGACGGTCGGGACCGGCCCCGGTGGCCCGTCCCCGGTCCACGGCCGCGACAGCATGGCCCCCAGCGCGAACGCCCCCACGAGGAGGATCACAGCTCCCCCGACGATGCGGAACCAGCCGGGCGCCGATTCGTCGACCCCGTCGCTGTCCAGCCGCCCCGCAACCGGAACGCCCGGCCCCGGGCCGCGCAGCCAGTCCCCGCCGTCGCCCTCGGGTGGCGGGTGGGTGGCCGCCCGCGCCGTCGTCCAGTCACCATGGCGCGGTGTCGGCTGACCCGCGTCGTCCTCCCGGCCGAACAGCCAGGGCTGCGCCGGGCCCGCGCTCGATCCGGGGCGGCGGAACGCGGCGTCGCGTCCGCCCGGGGCGCCCGTCTGACCCGGGTCCACGGAGCACCACCTCCCATCGTCGGCCTCCCTCCATGGTGCCACCGACGTGACACGGTTGGCCCCGGCGGCGGGCGACGACGACAATGGGCCCCATGAGCGCCCTCACCGATCTCGCCGCCCAGATCCCCGCTGCCGTGGACCGCCTGGCCGGCATCGCCGGCCGGACCCCGGTGCAGCTCAACGCGCGCCTCACTCGGGCGACCGGTTCCGAGATCTGGCTGAAGCGCGAGGACCTGCAGCCGGTGCGCTCCTACAAGCTGCGCGGCGCCTACAACCTCATGGCGCAGCTGTCCGACGACGAGAAGGGCGCCGGCGTCGTCTGCGCATCGGCCGGCAACCACGGGCAGGGCGTCGCGTTCTCGGCGGCCGCCCTGGGAATCCAGGCCACGGTCGTCGTACCCCACACCACGCCACGCCAGAAGCGCCAGCGGATCCTGGAGATCGGGCACGGCCACGTCGACCTCGTCCTCCACGGCGCGTCCTACGACGACGCGTCCGACGAGGCCGCCCGCCTCGCCGCCCAGGGGAAGGTCCTCGTGCCGGCCTTCAACGACGAACGGACCGCGGCCGGGCAGGCCACGCTGCTCGTCGAGGCGTTCGAGCAGCTGGGCTTCGTGCCCGACGTCGTCGTGCTGCCAGTCGGCGGCGGCGGTCTCATCGCGGGCGCGGCCGCGTGGCTGCGGACCGCCCACCCCGAGGTGCGCATCATCGGCGTCGAACCCGAGGGGGCGCCCTGCGTGGCGGCCGCGATCTCGGCCGGCCGGCCGGTGGTGCTGCACGACATCGACACATTCGTCGACGGCGCCGCGGTCAAGCGCGTCGGGGACTTCACCTTCGAGGTCATCCGGGAGGCCCGGGTCGAGCTGGTCCGGGTGCCGGAGGGCCAGGTCTGCTCCGAGATGCTGGACCTCTACCAGACCGACGGCATCATCGCGGAGCCCGCCGGCGCGCTGGCCGCCGCGGCACTCCCCACTAGCGGGGTCGGTCCCCGGGTGCAGATCCCGACCGGGTCGCGCGTGCTCGTGCTGCTGTCCGGCGGCAACAACGACGTGTCGCGCTACGCGGAGGTCGTCGAGCGTTCCCTCATCCACGAGGGGCGCAAGCGCTACTTCCTCGTCGACTTCCCGCAGCAGCCGGGCGCGCTGCGCATGTTCCTCGACTCCGTGCTGGGCCCCGAGGACGACATCACCTACTTCGAGTACGTCAAGCGCAACAACAAGGAGACCGGGCCGGCACTGGTGGGCGTCGAGCTCGGCAACCCCGGGGACTACCCGTTCCTGCTGCAGCGCATCGACGAGTGCGGCATGACGGCGCAGGAGGTGGCCTACGACAGCCCCTTCTTCCAGTTCCTGGTGTGACGCCCGTCAGTGCTTGACGGCGCGGCGCAGGTCCTTGCGTAGCTCCGGGGGGAGCGCGAACTGCAGCGTCTCCTCCGTGAGGCGCTCCTCGACGGCGGGTGGGAAGCCCTGGGACTCCAGGTAGTCGAGCACCCCCTGGACGAGGACGTCCGGCACGGACGCCCCGGAGGTGACGCCGACGGAGTTCACGCCGACGAGCCACGCCGGGTCGATCTCGGCCGCGTTGTCCACCCGGTAGGAGGCCTTGGCCCCGGCCTCCAGCGCCACCTCCACGAGGCGGACGGAGTTCGACGAGTTGCGCGACCCCACGACGATCATCAGGTCACACCCGGGAGAGATCTGCTTGACGGCCAGCTGCCGGTTCTGGGTGGCGTAGCAGATGTCGTCCGACGGCGGGTCCATGAGCAGCGGGAACCGCTCCCGCAGCCGGCCGACGGTCTCCATGGTTTCGTCGACCGAGAGGGTGGTCTGGCTCAGCCACGCGAGGTTGCCGTGCTCCGGTAGATCGAGGCCGTCGACGTCGGCGGGCGACTGCACGAGGATGGTCTGCTCGGGGGCCTCCCCCATCGTGCCCTCGACCTCCTCATGGCCGGCGTGGCCGATGAGGAGGATCTGGGTGCCCTCGGCGGCGAACCGCTTGGCCTCGTGGTGCACCTTCGTGACCAACGGGCAGGTGGCGTCGATGGTCTTCAGCCCCCTGTCGGCGGCTTCCGCGTGCACGGCGGGCGACACGCCGTGGGCCGAGAAGACCACGGTGGCGCCGGTCGGCACCTCGTCGAGTTCCTCGACGAAGATGGCGCCGCGCTGTTCGAGGGTCTCCACGACGTGCTTGTTGTGCACGATCTGCTTGCGCACGTAGACGGGCGGCCCGTACAGGTCCAGCGCCTTCTCGACGGTGACGACGGCGCGGTCGACGCCCGCGCAGTACCCGCGCGGGGCTGCGACGACGACACGCTTGGTGGCCGGGGCAACGCTAGTCATGGCGCCCAGTCTAGGTGGAACGCCGCCGGTACCCTAGCCGCATGCTCTCGCCCCAGCTCCACGCCGTCGGCTTCGACGCCGAGTCCCTGGACCAGCTCGTCAAGGCCGCGTTCGACGCCGGCGTCCGCGGCGTGGACTCCGCGCCGGGCTTCGACCTGGTCGGCAGCTACTCCGATCCGAGCGGCGCACGGCTCAGCTTCGTCAAGCGCACCGGGCAGGGCGTCAGCACCACGGGGGCACTCGCCGCGGAGACCCGCTACCGCGCCCAGGTGGTGCGCTTCACGGACCTGCTGGCCCGCGTCGCGCTGTACGGCCCCGAGTCCCCCGGGCCGCTGCTGGCGCAGTTCGTCGCACTCGTGGACGACCCGGTCGCCTACCCGCAGCACGACCTCGCCCCGGGCGGGCAATACAGCGTCGTCGAGGACCTGCGCGTCGGGGCGCTGGCCATCGAGGTGACGGTGTACGACGACGCGGCCGCGTTCGAGGCCTCGCCGGAGGCCGCCCCCGGCGGGGACCTCCGGATCGCGGCCGACGCGCTCATCTCCCCGTCCCTGCTGGCGCTGCAGGCCGCCGCGATCCCCCCGCAGGAGGCGTCGCCCGCCCTGCTCATGGGCGTCGAGGTGACCGCCGTGGAGCGGCGCCGCAACGAGCTGACCGGCGCCGAGTTCCAGTACGTGACCGGCCGCGGCGCCGTCGACATCACGTGCGCCGTCCCCGCCGAGACGCCGCTCGAGGTGGGCAACGTGGTCCACGGCACCTGGTACGCCACCTGCTCCTCCGGGATCTGGGACTGAGGGACCGGACGCATGGCGTTGGGCAGCTCGCCGGACCAGCCTCAACCGCTGGGCCGCGTCATCATGGCGACGAAGGACTGGGTCGGACGCCTGGGTGAAATCTGGGTCGACGCGCAGGTCGTCGAGATCAAGCGGCGCAACGCCCCGACGCAGTTCCTGACGTTCCGCGACCGCGTCGCGGACATGTCGGCCCAGGTGACCGTCTCGGCCATGGTGCTCGACGCGGCCGGGCCGCTGCCGGAGGGGTCCCGGGTGACGGCGCGGATCCGTCCCCGCATGTGGGAGCGCAACTCGTCGCTGACGTTCGAGTGCCTCGAGCTGCAAGTCGCCGGCGAGGGCCGCCTGCTCGCCCAGCTGGAGCAGCTCAAGCGCAAGCTGCAGGCAGAGGGCCTGTTCGACCCCGCCCGCAAGCGCCGCCTCCCCGTCCTGCCCCGGGTCATCGGGCTCGTCACCGGCAAGAACTCCGACGCGGAGCGCGACGTGGTGACCACCATCGCGGGGCGGTGGCCCGCCGCCCAGATCCGGACCCGGCACGCCCTGGTGCAGGGCCCGAACTCGGCCGAGTCGGTGATGACGGCCCTCGCCGCGCTGGACGGGGACCCGGAGGTCGAGGTGATCATCCTGGCGCGCGGGGGCGGCGCCCTGGAGGACCTGCTCTCGTTCTCCGACGAGGGCCTGGTACGTGCCGTCGCGGCTGCCCGCACCCCCGTCGTCACGGCCATCGGGCACGAACGCGACTCGCCCATCGTCGACCTGGTGGCCGACCTGCGGGCCTCCACGCCCACCGACGCCGGCAAGCGGGTGGTGCCCGACCACGCGGCCGAGTCGGCGGCCCTGGCGGACGCCCGCACCCGGCTCCGGCGCGCCGTCGGTGTGCGGATCGCCGAGGCGCAGCGCCACCTCGATCAGCTGCGCTCCCGGCCGGTGCTCGTGGACCCGACCAGCGCGTTCGCAGCCCATTTCGACCGGCTGAGCCTGCTGCGGCACCGCCTCGACGCCGCGATCGAGCGGCGGCTGCGCGACGAGGAGTCCCACGTGCGCTCGGCCGTGAGCTCGATCCGGGCGCTCTCACCCAAGCGCACGCTCGAGCGTGGCTACGCCGTCCTCGTCGACGACGCCCACCGCTCCGTGTCCGGCGTCGCGGACACCGCACCCGGCGCCCGGATCCACGCCTACCTGGCCGACGGCTCCTTGGACCTCGACGTCGTCGCCACCACCCCCGAAGGAGACCAGTGACTGACAAGACACTCACCTACGAGGCCGCCCGCGACGAACTCGTCGAGGTCGTGCGACGGCTCGAGTCCGGGGGCGCGTCGTTGGCCGAGTCCATGGAGCTGTGGCAGCGCGGCGAGAAACTCGCGCAGATCTGCCAGGGGTTCCTCGACGGCGCCAAGGCCCAGGTCGCCCAGGCCCGCCCCGCGCCCACGGAGGACTAGGCCCGTTCCTCCACCAGGGTGGCGGCGAACGTCTCCAGTTCGGTGAAGTCGGTGTCGGCCGTGACGATCGACGTCACGTCGTCGGCGACGTGGACGAGGCTGCGGGTGCGGCCGTCGTCGCTCTCGTAGCGCTCCCAGCTCCGGCCTGCGACGTCGACGCTCCCTCCCAGGGACCGCCCCTCTCGCGTGGTCGCGGACACGAAGTCCCCGACGGCGCCGTCGCGCTGCTGGACGCCGACGTAGACCTCCTCAGGGGAGAGGTACCCCACCTGCCACCAGTTCCCGGTCGCGGGTTCGTTCGTGATCCACGGGTCGCCCTGCCTGGCCCAGGCGACGCGCACCGGGAGCCAGCCCTCGCCCAGACCCTCGGCGCGGAGCACCGGATACGGGGACTCCGCGACCGCGCGGGTCAGGGTGGCGTCGACGTCGACGGCCTCGGGACGAGGATCGGGCGTCACGGTGAACCACCACACGATCAGGGCGATGGGCACGAGCAGCACGGCCATCGAGATGACCATGTCCCGCGGGCGGGCGGCAGAGTTGCGTCGAGCCATGCGCGCCATCGTCGCACGCGGCGCCGGGCGCCCACAAAAGCCGGCGGCTCACCGGCCGAAGCGGCGCTCCCGCTGCGAGTAGGCGCGCAGGGCACGGACGAAGTCCACGCGGCGGAAGTCCGGCCACAGCGCCTCGCAGAAGTAGAACTCGCTGTGCGCCGACTGCCACAGCAGAAACCCCGACAGCCGCTGCTCCCCAGAGGTCCGGATGATGAGGTCGGGATCCGGCTGCCCCTTGGTGTACAGGTGGGCCGAGATCTCGTCGATCTCCAGGGTCTCCGCCACCTCTGCCAGGGTCGCGCCCTCGGCTGCGCGTTCGGCCAGGAGGGATCGGACGGCGTCGCGCAGCTCGTGCCTGCCGCCGTACGCGACGGCGACGTTGACGTGCAGGCCGGTGATGCCGGCCGTCGACTCCGACGAGGCCCGCAGCGAGTCGGCCACCTCGGCCGGCAGGAGGTCGAGCGCGCCGACGGCCTGGACGCACCAGCGCCTCGTGGCGGCGAGCCGCGCGACGAGCTGCTCGATCACCTCGAGCAGAGGCGCGAGTTCGTCGTCGGCGGCGCGCTGCAGGTTGTCGGTGCTGAGCACCCACAGGGTGATGACGCGAATGCCGGTCTCGTCGCACCACTCGACGAACTCGACCAGCTTGTCGGCACCGGCGCGGTACCCGGCGACCAGCGGCTCACCGGGGGCGTTCATGCGTGCCCAGCGCCGGTTACCGTCGGCCAGGACCGCGACGTGACGCGGGAGGCTTCCACGGTCGAGGTGCCGCAGCACCTGGCGCTCGTAGCTGGCGTAAAGCCATCGCGGCGGCCACCATCGATCGACGAGCCGAGTGACCGCAGACATGCCACGAAGCCTAGCGCCCTGTTGGCATCGGGCGACCGAGGTAGTAACCTACGGTTGCGTAAGTTACCCGACCGTAGGTAGGACATGGACCCCGTGACAGACACCGTTGCATCGAAGCCCCGCCTGCGCGGATGGCTGCACCTCGGGATGGCGCCGATCGCGTTCATCGTCGGCCTGGTGTTCACCGTCTTCGCCCCCACCCTGACCGGACGCATCGGCTGCGGCGTCTACACGCTGGCGGCGGTCCAGCTGTTCGCGACCAGCGCCGCCTACCACCGCGGCACGTGGTCGGCGCGGGCCAACGCCCTCTTCCGGAGGATCGACCACTCGAACATCTTCGTGTTCATCGCCGGCACCTACACCCCGCTGACGCTGAGCCTGCTGGAGGGCCGGGCCCGGTGGAGCCTGCTGATCCTCATCTGGAGCATCGCGGTGCTGGGCGTGGCGTTCCGCATCGTGTGGCTGTCGGCGCCCCGCTGGCTCTACACGTTCCTGTACGTGGCGATGGGCTGGGCCGCGGTGGGATGGCTCGGCCAGTTCTGGGCGGCCGGCGGACCGGCGATCGTGGCGCTCATCATCGCGGGCGGGCTGGTGTACTCGCTGGGCGCTGCCGCCTACGCGACGAAGCGCCCACAGCTGTCACCGACCTGGTTCGGGTTCCACGAAGTCTTCCACGCGTGCACGATCGTCGCCGCCCTCCTGCACGCCATCGCGATCGGGCTGGCGGTGTTCGCCACCGCCTGACGCCGCCGGGAGGCCGGCCTCCGGCTCACTCCGCGCGGATGGCCGCCAGCGGACTCAGCCTGGTCGCCCGCTGGGCCGGCACCAGCCCGGCGACGGTGCCGATCAGGGTCGCGAACGCGACCGCCCCAGTCATCAACCACACCGGAACGACGGACAGCTCAGCCGTGCCGCCCTCGCCGGCCATCTGCGCGCCGAGGGTGGCATTGAGCAGGGCCGACGCGGCGAGGCTGAGCAGCAGGCCGATCACCCCGCCGAGGAAACCGATGGCGGCCGACTCGATGAGGAACATCCTGCGGATGTCGCCCAGCGCCGCCCCCATCACCTTCATGATCCCGATCTCCTTGGTTCGCTCATAGACGCTCATCATCATGGTGTTGGCGATACCGATGGCCGCCACAAGCAGCGACACGAAGCCGATCCCGCCGAACACCGCCTGGATCATCAGCGCCTGAGCCTGCGCCTGCCTGATCCACTCCACCTCGGCGTAGGCCCCGTAGCCCTGGTCGCGCAGCGAGTTCAGCACCGCCTCGGCGTCCTCGGGGCTGTCGGTGAGGAGACGGAACTCCGTGTAGACGAACGCCTTCCCCTTGGGTTTGCCGTCGGCCGTGGCCGGCTGGTTGGGGAGGGCCTTGCCGGGCATCGCCTTCTCCATCACCTTGCGCAGCGCGCCGAAGTCCGCGAACACGCTGGAAGAGTAGGGGCCCCACTGGTCGTTGCCCGCGTTGGCGAGCTGGGCGAGCGCCGGCATGATGATCCGCTTGGGCGGCTTGGCGGGCTCGGTCGGGGTCTCGCCGCCCCCGCCACCGTCGATAGGACCGTACGGGCCGAACGTGGTGAACGTGCCGAACAGGGTCTGCGACCGGAAATCCACCTCGAGCGGCATGCCTGTGACCGGGTCCCAGAACTGGGTGTGCAGCAGATCGCCGAGCACCAGGCCAAAGGGGTCGCCCGCCTGGGGCAGTTCGCCCCAGGCCAGGTCGAGATCCATCTCCTGGAGCGCCTCCGCGGGCAGGCCGACGATCTGGAGGAACTGGGTGGCGCCGCCCACGGAGAACTCGACATCGACCATGTAGCTGGGCCACACCGCTCTCACGCCTGGGGTGGCCGCGAGCAGTGGGATCAGCTCGTCGCTGAGCTGGGTGGGCTGTCCAGGCGCGGCCATCTCCGGCGGCGGAACCGAGTTGACGCTGACCTGGCGCAGGTTGATCTGCTGGAACTGGCTGGTGAAGCTCGACGACAACCCCACGCCGAGCGACACCATGACGATCACGGAAGTGGTGCCGATCATGACCCCGAGCACCGTCAGCGAGGTGCGGAACAGCCGCTGCCGCAGGCTGGCCAAGCTCGTGTGGAGCAGGTCCGTCCAGCGCATCGTCGACCTAGCGGGGCTCGGGACCGATGAGCGGGTCCTCGCCCAGTTCGGCGAGCGACTCGAGGTCCTCCTGCTCGGCCCGCCGCCGCCTGCGTCGGCGCACCGCGACGGCGGTGACCACCGCCGCGCCCAGCAACCCGGCGGCGATCAGAACGGGCACCACCGGGAACTGGCCGGTCTCCTCGCCCGGCTGCTCACCCATGCCGGGCTCCTCGATCGGCATGGGCGGCACGACCGCGACCTCCACGGCCCGGTCCATCGTGGTGACGTTGCCGTCGACGTCCTCATACGAGACGGTCACGGTGATCGGCCCCATGGCCTCCTGCGCCGCGTTGACCGTCATGTCCACGGCCCCGGAACTGCCGGGGTCGATGGTCCCGACGAAGACCTCCGGAGAGGTGAGTGCCTGCCCATCCTTGATGGCGGCCTTGGCGTTGTAGAGCTTGGTTTTGCCCTGGTTGAAGATGCTGAAGGTCAGCGACGCGTCCTGCCCGAGGGTCAGCTGCGGCGGCATCAACTGCGGCACCGACGCGTCGGCCCGGATGTTCTGCCGGACCCGAACCGAGGCCGTCTCCGTCGCCGAGAAGGCGTTCGCGGCGGCGTCCTCGTACTGGATGGTCAGGGTGAGCCGGTAGGGCTTCTCCTCCAGCGAGGGCAGCGAATGGAATCTCATGGAGCGGGTCTCCACCTGGTCCGCCCTGATCCTGCTGATGAACATCGACGATGAGCCATCGGCGGGCAGGAAGGCCGAGTCGTCCGAGGCCACGCTGACCAGCATGTTCTGCACGCGCGTGCGCGTCGAGGTGTTGCGCAACGTGAACGACACGGTGAAGTCCTGACCGGCGACCACCTGCGCGGGCTCCGTGGTGAAACCGGCCAGGATGACCCTGGGGGTGGACACCCCAGGCACGGCCGCGCCGCCGCCGGTCCCCGGGTCACCGCCGGCGGAGCCTCCGGTGCCGCCCGACGCGTCACCCCCCGCGCCGGCACCGCCGTCGGCGACCGGGTCGCCCGCGGCGCTGCTCAGGGGCACCATCGTGAGCCCGAACACCATCATGAGGACGAGAAAGAGCCGTTGGGTCAGCTTCATGGCGCGACTTTCGGGTCGGCGGCCGCGGCCGCGGGTGCGTGGTTGTGGGTGATGTCGGTGATGCGGCCGTCGGCGATCGAGACGACCGTGTCGGCGAACGAGGCGATGTGCCGGTCGTGGGTGACCATGATCCACGTCTGCCGGAACCGGCGGATCACAGCACGGAACAGGGTGAGGATCTCCTCCGACGTGTGGGAATCGAGGTTGCCGGTCGGTTCGTCGGCGAAGACCAGCGTCGGCTTGACGGCCATCGCGCGGGCGATGCCCACACGCTGCTGCTGGCCGCCTGACAGCTGGCCCGGCTTGTGGTGCAGGTGCGAGCCGAGGCCCAGCTGGACGAGGATGGCGCGGGCACGCGCCTGGCGCGTGTGGGTGGGGATGCCGCGGAAACTGAGCGGCAGCGCCACGTTGTCGAGGGCGGTGAGCGACGGGAGGAGGTTGAACGACTGGAAGATGAATCCCACCTGCTCGCGGCGGTAGGTCACCAGCTGGGACTCGGTGAACCGGTGCAGCGGCTGCCCCGCGACGAAGACCTCGCCTGCGGTGGGCTTCTCCAGGCCGCCGAGCATGTTGAGCAGCGTCGAC
This sequence comes from Tessaracoccus sp. O5.2, assembly GCF_964266725.1. Lineage (NCBI taxonomy): Bacteria > Bacillati > Actinomycetota > Actinomycetes > Propionibacteriales > Propionibacteriaceae > Tessaracoccus > Tessaracoccus sp. O5.2. The sequence goes on from NZ_CAXWGV010000052.1 coordinate 88,406, forward strand.
TTCCCGGAGCCGGACGTGCCCACGACGGCGGTGAAACTCCCCCGCGGAATCGTCAGGTCGACCCGGTTGAGGGCGACCACGCGAGAGTCTCCTACGCGGAAGATCTTGGACAGGTCGCGCGTCCGGACCAGGGGCTGGCCGACCTCGGGCAGCGGCAGCCTGGGCTGGCTCTGGGTCACGCCACCTCCTCGATGGTCCGGGGAGCGCTCGCGTCCCCGGTAACGCTGCGAGCAACGTAACCCATGAGGCGGCCACTCCGGCCGGAGGCTCGGCCGAACATCGACCGCAGTGGCAGCCGGGGCCGGCCCGCACCCACCCCAGGTAGTACGCACACCCGCTCGAACGAACCACACGGATGTGATTCGCCTTCGCTCCACTGTTCCCCCGGGCCCGGATTGCGGCTATTGTCGGCCCATGGAGATCCACTCCATCAAAGCCCAGACGGTCCTCTAGCAAGATTCGGGGACCGACGCGGCGAGCGCGGGCCCCGGCGAAAGGGAGCAATCGTGCTCAACGCGTCCCATCAGCAGGCTTCCCCCGCAGCAGTGCAGCCCGACACGGCCATCAAGACCTACGTCGTCGATACCTCCGTCCTCCTGTCCGATCCCAAGGCGATGCTGCGGTTCGCGGAGCACAACGTGATCCTCCCGATCGTGGTGATCACCGAGCTGGAGTCCAAGCGCCACCATCCGGAGCTCGGCTACTTCGCGCGCTCGGCGTTGCGCCTCCTCGACGACCTGCGCATCGAGCACGGACGGCTCGACACCCCGATGGTGACCAACGATCAGGGCGGCAACCTGCGTGTGGAGCTCAACCACAGCGATCAGGACTCACTGCCCGTAGGCTTCCGCCTCGGCGACAACGACACCCGGATCCTCGCCGTCGCGCTGAACTACGCCAACGAGGGCCACGACGTGGTGCTGGTCTCGAAGGACGTCCCGCTGCGGGTCAAGGCCGCCGCCGTCGGCCTGGCCGCTGAGGAGTACCGCAACGAGCTTCCGCTCCAGGCCGGGTTCACCGGCATGGCAAGCGTGGACGTCACCACCGACGACGTGTCCGCGCTCTACGAGGACGGCAACGCCGTCATTGCCCAGGCCTCAGCGCTGCCCACGCACACCGGTGTGGTGCTGCACGCCCCCGGGTCGAGCGCGCTGGGCCGCAGGATGCCAGACGGCTCGGTCAAGCTGATCAAGCACGACCGCGAGGTGTTCGGCATCCACGGCCGCTCCGCCGAACAGCGCGTGGCCCTGGACCTGCTCATGGACGAGTCGATCGGCATCGTGTCCCTCGGCGGGCGCGCCGGCACAGGGAAGTCCGCGCTCGCGCTGTGCGCCGGTCTCGACGCGGTGCTGGAGCAGCGCCGGTACAGCAAGGTGATGGTGTTCCGGCCCCTCTACCCCGTAGGGGGGCAGGACCTCGGCTTCCTCCCCGGCACTGCCGGCGAGAAGATGGCGCCGTGGGGCCAGGCGGTGTTCGACACCCTGTCGTCGGTCACCAACAAGTACGTCATCGACGAGCTCCTCGAGCAGGAGATGATCGAGGTGCTGCCGCTCACCCACATCCGGGGTCGGTCGCTGCACGACGCCTTCATCATCGTCGACGAGGCCCAGTCCCTGGAGCGCAACGTCCTGCTCACCGTGCTGTCGCGCGTCGGACAGAACTCCCGGGTCGTTCTCACCCACGACGTCGCGCAGCGCGACAACCTGCGGGTCGGCCGCCACGACGGCGTCGTCGCGGTCATCGAGAGGCTCAAGGGCAACCCCCTGTTCGCGCACGTCACCCTGACGCGGTCCGAGCGCTCGCAGATCGCGGCCCTTGTCACCGACATGTTGGAGGTCGATGAACTGGCCTGATCGGACGGCGGGAAAACTTCGCCTTCGCTGCATCCGGCCGGGGGGTCGGTGCGAAGTACTGGGTGTCACGGCGATCGTCGCCTGGCGACAGCCCTCCCAGCAGCTGGGCCCGCCGAGTTGCTTCGCCGGAGCGTCGGCTCCAGCCTGGCGGTCGAGGTACCCGGCGGGCTGACCAACCCGGACGGCTATGTCGAGGTGTGGCTCGACACGATCATGCGCGGCGAGCTGCGCGCTTAGCGGCCGCTCCGGGTCAGGCCCGGGTCCACAGGGGCGTCTTGAGCTCGTTGTAGTCGGTGACCGGATCGAAGCACACCGTCCCGCGACACACGTAGACGGCGTGCCGGTCGCGGTGCTCCAGATGCGTGCCCCAGCCCTCCGCCCCCGCCGGCGCGGTGAGGATCGCGGAGCCGGCCGGGGCCAGCCGCCAGGCCGCCCGGGCCAGCTCGTCGAACGGATCGCTACTGACGACGACGGCGACGGCCGGCTTCAGACCACGGCGGGCCTCGTCGGAGATGAGCAGGTCGGCCAGGGCCGCGCCCGCGAACCGCGGCGTCTCGGCGACGGCGGACCAGGTGGTCCGCGCCGCGGCGTCGGCGCGCTCGATGAGGTCGGGGCGCTCGGCGAGCAGACCCACCAGCCGCAGGGCCGCGACCATCGCGGACGTGCCGCTGGGCGTGACGTTGTCCGTCAGGGACCGCGGCCGGTCGAACAGGCCGGTGTCGGCTGCATCATAGAACCCGCCGTCGGGGTGCGCGAACAGCTCGACACCCCGGTCGACCAGCGCCTCGGCCCGGCGCAACCAGCCCGCGTCGCCCGTCGCGCCGGCGAGCAGCGCGAACGCCTCGGCGACCGCCCCGAAGTCCTCGGCGATCCCGGTCCCCGGACCCGCGACACCGTCCCGCGACGACCGGCGCAGGTCGCCGTCGCCCAGGTGCACGGCCACGAGGTGCTCCGCCGCCCGAAGAGCGAGTTCGAGCCAGCTCTTCTCGTTGAAGATGAGGGCGCCGGTGACGAGGGAGGAGATCATCCAGCCGTTCCAGGCCGCGACCACCAGGTTGTCCGCCCCCGGCCGGAAGCGAGTCGCCCGCTCCTCGAGCAGGACGCGGCTCACCTCGTCCAGCTTGGCGAAGTCGGGCCGGCCGCGCAGCTGCAGCGTCGACAGGCCGTCCTCGAAGGTCCCCCCGCGGGTGACGTGGAAGGTCTCGGCGGCCCACTCCCCCAGCTCGGGCCCGAGGGCGTCGTCGAGGAGCTCGGGGTTCCACAGGTAGAAGATGCCCTCGTGCACGGCTCCCCGGATGTCGCAGGAGTCGGCGTCGAGGCCGCTGATGAACGCGCCGTGGTCATTGACCATTTCGCGCTCCAGCCACTCGACGATGCCGTAGGCGGTGCGTTCGAGGAGCGCCCGCAGCCCGGAGTCGTGGTCGGCGGTCCGTCGCCAGCCCCGCACGTAGGTGCCGAGCAGGAGGGCGTTGTCGTAGAGCATCTTCTCGAAGTGCGGCACGACCCAGCCCGGGTCGACGGCGTACCGGTGGAAGCCTCCACCGACCTGGTCGTGGATGCCGCCGCGTGCCATGGCCTCGAGCGTGCGCTGGGCGAGCTCGAGGGTGCGGGGATCGCCCTTGACGAGCAGGGCGTCGAGGAGGGTGGGCGCCGGGAATTTCGGCTGCCGCCCGAACCCGCCGTGGATGAGGTCGAACGCGGACTCGATGTCGTCGACGGCCTTGCGCAGATCCGGCGCCGAGTCGGTCTGGGGCGTCTCGTGTGCGCTCAGGGAGGCGACGATGTAGGCCGCCGAGGCGCTCACCTTGTCGCGGCGCGAGTGCCAGGCGTCGGCCATCGCCTCCAGCACCTGCCGGAACGACGGCTGGCCTCCCTGGGGCTCCGGCGGGAAGTAGGTCCCGGTGAAGAAGGGCTCGCCCGTCGGGGTGAGGAACGCGGTCATGGGCCATCCCCCTGCCCCGCCGTTCATGGCCTGCGTGGCCGTCATGTACACGGCGTCGACGTCGGGATGCTGCTGGCGGTCCACCTTGATCGCGACGAAGTGGTCGTTGATGAAGCCCGCGACGGCCGGATCGTCGAACGACTCGTGGCTCATCACGTGGCACCAGTGGCACGAGGCGTAACCCACCGACAGCAGGATGGGCCGATCGAGTTCGACGGCGGAGGCCAGCGCCTCGGCACCCCACTCCCACCAGTCGACGGCCTGGTGCGCGTGCTGGCGCAGATAGTCGCTGGACGATTCCCGGAGGCGGTTGACCATGCGCACAAGGGTATCGGCCCGCCCCACCCGGACGACGACGGGTACCCGACCCGGGTATGGGCGGCGGTTGTGCGCGTCCGTCACACTGGACACATGCCCACGCGCCAGGACACCGCCCCCACGCTGTCGCGAGCCCTCGTCGTCATCGGCGGCCTCCTGGCCGTCCTGTGGGGACTCGAGATCCTCGACACGCTGACGATGAACAGCCTGGACCAGTACGGCATCGAGCCCCGCCAGACCGAGGACCTGCCCAACATCCTGGTGGCCCCGTTCCTGCACTACGGGTGGGCCCACCTCATCAGCAACACCGGTCCCTTCCTCGTGCTCGGGGTGCTCACGTACCTCGCCGGTGTCGCGCGCTGGATCGTGGCCACGCTCACCTCGGCCGTCACCTCCGGGGTCGCGGCCTGGCTCCTGTCGCCCCTGGGCACCATCACCGCCGGCGCGTCCGGGGTCATCTTCGGCTGGCTCGCCTACCTGTTGGTGCGCGGCATCTTCAGCGGCCGGCCCGGGCAGATCGCCATCGCGGTCGTGGTGTTCCTCCTGTACGGCTCCGTGCTGTGGGGAGTCTTCCCGACCGCCCCGGGCGTCAGCTGGCAGGCCCACCTCGGCGGCGCCCTCGGCGGAGTGGTCGCGGCGTGGCAGCTCCACCGGCGCCCGACGGCGGCGGTACAGGGCACAATGGGCAGGTGACCAGCCAGGACCAGGCCCGCATCGCCGCCCGCTACCCGCAACGCTCCACCACCGACTATCTGTTGGGCGGGCTCGCGGCGCTGGCGGTACTCGGTGCGGTCGTCCTGGTGATCGTCACCGGCGTGCTGCGGTCCAATCCGCCGGTCGCCGGCATGGTGCGCAGCTTCGAGGTGGTCAGCCCCACCAAGGTCACGGCCGAGATCGTCGTCCAGCGCCGCGACCCAGGCGCGCCCGTGGAGTGCACGCTCTACGCGCAGGCGCCCTCCTTCGAGAAGGTGGCGGAGCAGGCCGTGCGCGTCGCGCCGGGTGCCGACACGCTGACCTCCGTCGATGTCACGCTCACCACGATCAAGGAGGCCACGAGCGTCAGCCTCGACCGGTGCCGCGTGACCTCCTGATAGGGTTGTCGAATGTCCGAGACCAACACCGATGTGATCTGGCTCACGCAGGAGGCCTACGACAAGCTCGAGGCCGAGCTGCATGAGCTGAAGACCGTGGGGCGCCTCGAGGTGAGCGCCCGCATTGCCAGCGCCCGCGAAGAGGGGGACCTCAGCGAGAACGGCGGCTACCACGCGGCCCGCGAGGAGCAGGGCCAGATGGAGGGCCGCATCCGCCAGCTGGAAGACCTCCTGCGCCGCGCGCAGGTCGGCGAGGCGGAAGGCGATCACGACGAGGTCGCCCCCGGCAAGATCGTCACCGTTGCCTACGACGGCGATGAGGACGACTCCGAGACCTTCCTGCTGGGTTCGAGGGAGATCCTCGGCACCGATTCGTCCGTCGACCACGCGGTGTCGCCGCAGTCGCCGCTCGGCGCGGCCATCGTCGGCGCGCGGGTGGGCGACGAGGTCCGCTACGAAGCTCCCAACGGCCGGGAGATCATGGTCGTCGTGACCAAGGTGGCCGCCTTCTGATCCACTCCCACATCGGACGCGAGATGGCCGCCACCCACATGGGATGGCGGCCATCTCGTTTCCGCACCGATCAGGACCCGAGCAGCTGCGCCGCGACCTCCGCGCTGAGTTCGCCGCTGGCCACCCGAGCCAGGATCTGTTCCTGTGCCGAGGCGGGCGCGCCGATCTCCTCGCCGTACTCCCCGGACTCGTCCCCGGCTGGCGGCTCCTCGGGTGCAGGTGCCGGGTCGCCCGGGGGCGTGAGGCCGAGCTTGGCCAGGACCGCGTCGAGCCGGGTCCGCGCCGTCGGGTAGCTGACCTGCAGGTGGCGCTCGACCTCGCGGAGGTTGCCGCGGGAGCCGAGGAACACGCGCAGCAGGTCGAGGTCCGCCTCGTTGAGGGCGCAGAACTCGCAGGCGGCGAACTCGCCCGCGATCTCCGTCCCACACTGCAGGCAGCCCTTCCGGGTGGTGATCAGCTGGTCGCCGCACACCGGGCAGGCCGCGGGCGCGTGGTACATGTGTCGTCCGCTCATCGTCACTCCTCCGTCTTGATCGTCGCCATGCCCATGACGACGGCGACGTCGAGCCGCGCGGCGCCGTTGCCCACGACGTACTCATCGACACCCTCGCCCCCGCCCGGCCAACTGATGCGGCCGAGCTTCGCCTGACCACGGATCGCGACGTTGGCGCCCTTGGTCAGGTGGATGGTGAGCGTGCCGGACTCGACGCGGATGCGGGAGCGGCCCACGCTGATAGGGCCGGAGACGCTGATGCCGCCGGCCTGGCTGAGCAGGTCCTCCACCTCGTGGACGTCGTCCAGGCTGGAGCCGCCCGCCGTCACCCGGATCCGGCCCAGGCGCGGCACCCCGACCGTGCGCAGGCCGCCGGTGGTGACCTCGGCGTCGACGATCAGGGACGGGTTGACTCTCACCACCAGTTCCTTGCCCAGGGACAGGTCACGCAGATCGTCGAGGCTGCGGGGCGGGCGGATGAGCGAGAAGCCCTGGAAGGACGGCCCGATCTCGCCGGTCGAACTCACCTCCATGACGGTGCCGACGCGGCGGAGGACGTGTGGCCCGTCGATGGTCAGGGTGGCGACCGAGGGGTCGCCCTCGATGCGGACGCGGCGTCCGACGGCGGTGACGGCGACCCGAGCCAGCCCGCCGGCCTTGGGTCCGCCCTGCGTGGCGGTGTCGGCGGGGATGTCGTGTTCGACTGCGGCCGCCTTGGCCGCCTCGATGCGCCGTGAGGCCTCCTGCGCATCGATGCGGCCCGCCGCCAGATCGTCCAGGATGGGACGGATATCGGGGTTGGTCATGGCCCAATGGTAAGCCACCTTTCCATTGTGGCAAGACGCGCTTTCCATTCTCCCGGGTGTTGTCCGGGACGACCCTGAGGGTTCCGCCCCGGCCGCGCCTGTGCCAGAGTGTGGCCATGCCGAAGCCGCTCACCGACCTCGTCGCTCCCGACTGGGCCGAGGCCCTCTCGCCCGTCGAGGATCGGATCAGCGCGATGGGTGCCTTTCTGCGGGAGGAGCTCGCGGCCGGTCACGGTTACCTGCCGGCCGGCGACCACATCCTCCGGGCATTCTCTCTCCCGCTGGCCGACGTGCGGGTCCTCATCCTGGGCCAGGACCCCTACCCCACGCCCGGCCATCCGGTGGGCTTGTCGTTCTCCGTGGCCCCCGACGTGCGGCCGCTGCCCGGGAGCCTCGTCAACATCTACCGCGAGCTCAAGTCCGACCTGGGCATCGAGCCGGCCCAGCACGGGGATCTCACCCACTGGTTCGACCAGGGCGTGCTGCTGCTCAACCGGGTCCTCACCGTCCGCCCGGGCGCGCCCGCGTCGCACCGCGGCAAGGGATGGGAGGAGGTGACGGCCTGCGCCGTCGAGGCCCTCGCGAAGCGCGGCGGACCCCTTGTCGCCATCCTCTGGGGCCGCGACGCCCAGACCGCGCGGCCGATGCTGGGCTCCGTCCCAGTGATCGCCAGCGCCCATCCTTCGCCCCTGTCCGCCCGCAACGGCTTCTACGGGTCCCGGCCCTTCAGCCAGACCAACCGGCTGCTCGAGGAGCGGGGGGCAGCACCCATCGACTGGCAGCTGCCCGCCTGAGAGTTTGCCCGTCCCGGTTAGCATCGCGGGTATGGATATCGACGTCCTCGCCTGGCTGAGCTCCCGGATGGCCGCACCTCAGATGGTGTCCGCCGACGACGCGCTGCCCGGCCGCTCCCAGCCCGTGCTCGACCCGATGCCGGTCCACGAGGTGCTCGGCCTCCCCCTGGACGAGGTCCCGCCCGGCGCCGAGGTGGCCTACTTCGCGCTGGGCTGTTATTGGGGGGTCGAGAGACTGTTCTGGGAGACCGACGGCGTGGTCAACACGGCGGCGGGCTTCATGGGCGGCTTCACGCCGAACCCCACCTACCGGGAGACGTGCACCGGCCGGACGGGCCACACGGAGACGGTGCGGGTGGTGTTCGATCCGCAGCGCGTCTCCTACGAGGAGTTGCTGCGCCTGTTCTGGGAGAACCACGACCCGACGCAGCTCAACCGACAGGGCAACGACATCGGCACGCAGTACCGCTCCGCTGTCTTCCCGGTGGACGAGGAGCAGAGGGCGGCGGCCGAGCGCACGCGCGGCGAGTTCCAGGAGAACCTGAGCGCCGCCGGCTTCGGCGAGATCACCACGGAGATCAGGTCCGGCCAGACGTTCTACTTCGCCGAGGTCGAGCATCAGCAGTACCTGCACAAGAACCCCCACGGCTACTGCCCCGTCCACGCCACCGGCGTGGCGTGCGGCCCCCGGCCCTGATCGCTGCCTGGCCGTCGCGCCTCCTACACTGGCGCAATGACCAAGTGGCGGACCGGGCTCGTGGCGCTCGCCGTCCTGGCGACAGGCTGCACCTCCCCCGCTCCCGGCGTGACGGGATCCTCCTCCGTCGAGCCGGGCCCGCCGACGACGTCGGCACCCGCTCTGCCCTCTGCCACGGCGAGCCCAGTCCCCGACGACGAGTTGCCGCTGGATCACCCCATCACCGGCCGGCTGGTCGACGGGGCGGCCGCTGACGTCGTGGCCGAGCTGCATCGCGTGGCCGGGGGGCTGCCGGTGCTGAAGGTGGACGTCACGACGGAGAGCGCCACCCTGAGCGCGGTGCGCCCGGACCGCTCGGTCGTGACCTACCAGTGGCGCGACGGAGTCATCGACCGCGCCGACTCGGACGTGCAGTACTTCGATCAGGCCACCTTCGATCCGGCCGACTTCCCCCTCGACTCCGTGGGGCGCATGTTCGACGTCGCCGACTTGCGCGGCGTTCGGGGCGATCTAGTCCTGCAGGTGGTGGACTACCGCGACGGCCAGGTGTTGATGACGGTGACGTCGCGGCCCGAGTCGGAGACCGTCTTCTTCCGCCCCGACGGAACCGCCGTCGCCGTGCTCGGGGTGACCGGCGTCGCCGACATCGCCGCTGGCCTGTCCGAGGTCATCGGCGACGCCACCGAGGCGTACGCCGTCGGGTTCAACGCCACCCGGGGTTACTGGGCGGACCTGCCCGACACGGACCCGGGCGTCGTCCTCAGCCGCGCCCGGGTCGGGGCGGTGCCATTGTTCGAGACCCGCCGCACCGAGACGCCCACGCTGACTCCGTTCGACCCGTCCGCCATCGACGCCGCCGCGTTGGCCCAGGCGGTCGCCCGGGCGCAGCGCTCACCGGACGAGCAGTGCGACGTCGTCGTCGACATGAGGCTGGGGCGGTCCGCTCCCGTGGCGCGCGTCGACTGTCAGGGACGGGTCACGTACTCCGACCTCGAGGGCCGGGACATGACCGACCTCATCGGCTGAGGGCGTGCCTCACTGGCCGAGGTCGTCGGTGGAGAAGGTGTCGCACACGCGCGGGTCGCCGCTGTTGAAGCCCTTGGCCACCCACAGCTGGCGCATCTCTGAGGATCCGTGGGTCCAGCTCTCGGGGACCACGCGTCCACCCTGCTGCTGCTGGATGTGGTCGTCGCCGACGGCGCGGGCGGCGTCGACGATGCGGTTGAGATCGTCCTGGGTGACCGACTCGATGGGCGACTCGGGATCCTTGATCGTGTTCGCGAACCACACGCCCGCGTAGCAGTCCGCCTGCAACTCTAGGCGCACCTGGCCCGACGTGGGTCCGGTGTCGTTGCCCATGGAGCGGGCCTGCTGCATGGTGCCCGTCAGGTTGGAGATGTGGTGCCCGTACTCGTGGGCCACGATGTACGCCTCGGCCGCGTACCCGCCGGCAGCGCCGAGCTGGTCGAGGAGGACGCCCATGAACTCGGAGTCGATGTAGACGGTGTAGTCACCTGGGCAGTAGAAGGGGCCCATCTCCGACGAGCCGGTGCCGCACGCCGTGCTCACCTGTCCGCTGAACAGCTGGGTGGTGGCGCTCTGGTAGCCCTCGACCGTCTGCGACCAGTAGCCCTCGATGGCCGAGACGTAGGCGGCCCAGCGGCAGTCCGGATTCGCGTCCACGTCGGCGCCCGTGCGGCACTCCGGATTCTGCTCGACGCTCTGCGGTCGCGCCTGTCCGCCACCCAGGATGTCGTCGGGGTTGATGCCCAGGTTGCCGCCGCCGAAGACGAGCAGCAGGAGCGTGATGATGAGACCGCCGAGGCCACCGCCGACGGCGAGCCCGCGTCCGCCGCCGCGACGCCCCCCGCCACCTCCGCCGTAGCGGATGTTGGCGTTGTCGATGCGGGCGTTGTCCCGGAATTCCATGGCTGCCTCCCCTACGGTTCGTCCAGTCATCCTAGCCGGGCGCTCTGCCTCGCCGGGGAAACCGGTGGCCTGACAGCAGCGTCTAGACTTGCCCAATGCGCGTCATCGGTGTCACCAACCCGGTTGGGGCGCCAGTGGCCAGCTTCGTCGTCGAACATGGCCAGCACCCTCGGGTGACGATGTTCGACCATGGCTACATCCCGCTGCGCCCCCTCGCCGCTGCCATGCACGGGGACGAGATCGTCTTCACGTGGCTCGTCCGCGAGGTGTCCCCGGCGGACCACCGGCCACCGGAGCGGCACACGGTCTACGTGGCGTCGTCGCGCGAGACGCCGCACCGCCATCAGCGCATCGGGGCCTACGCGCTGGTGCTGTCGGACCGCGGCATCCTCGGCACGGTGAACTCGACGCTCACGGCGGCTCCTGGGACGTGGGCGCTGCCCGGCGGCGGCGTGGACCCGGGCGAGGCCCCCGCGGACGCCGTCCTGCGGGAGGTCTTCGAGGAGACCGGCCAGGACGTGGTCATCGACCGGGTGCTGGCGCTCGAGTCCGAACACTGGGTGGGCCGGGCGCTGACCGGGCGGCTGGAGGACTTCCACGCCCTGCGGGTCGTCTACGGGGCGATATGCGAAGCACCCAGCGACCCCGTCGTCCACGACGTGGGTGGATCGACGATGCGGGCCGACTGGGTGCCGGTGCGCGACTGGCGCAGGTTGCATTGGACCAACAGCTCCCGGACGCTGCTGTCGCAGTTCGCCCGGAAGCTGTCGCGTCCGGTCAGTCCCTGAAGTAGCTCATGATGCGCAGGATCTCGGTGTACAGCCACACCATGGTGACCGTGATGCCGAGGGCCGCGCGCCACGACTCCTGAGCCGGTGCCTGGGCGCGGATGCCGCGCTCGACCGAGTCGAAGTCGACGACGAGGCTGAGGACGGCGAGCACCACCGCGAGGATCGAGATCCCGATGGAGAGCAGACCCGCCCCGGGGCCGACCGAGCGCAGGCCGAGGTCGATGCCGAACAGGGCCAGGACCAGGTTGACGAGGAAGACGCCCGCCATGGAGATGACCGCGATGGTGACGACCTTGCGGAACTTCGCCGTGACGCGGATGTTGAAGAACTTGTAGGCGCCCAGCGTGGCGAAGGCCGTCACGAAGGTCGCCAGCACCGCCGACACGACGATGCCCGGGAACATCATCTCGAACATCAACGAGAACGCGCCGATGAAGATGCCCTCCACGACCGCGTAGAACAGGACGCCGCCGACGGGCAGCTTGGCGCGGCCCGCGACGAACAGCACCGTCACGAACCCGACGAGCGCGGACACGATGAGCGCCGGGGTAAGCAGCGCCGTCGGGATGAACATGAACGTGGCGATGGCGACGACGAGGACCACGCCCAGCGTGATCGCGGTCTTGGCGATGACGTCGTCCAGCGTCATCACGCCGCCGGAGCGGACCGGCTGCTGGTACGGGGCATAAGGAGCCTGCTGCGGGTACTGCCCGGCGGGCTGCTGGTACTGGTCGTACCCGTAGCCCGGCTGGGGCTGAGGGGCGGCCCCGCGCGTGAAGGCGTCGGGGCGACCGATGATCGGATTGGCCATGTCTTGTGCTCTTTCTGGGTGACCCCACCTGAAGGAAGATTGGTCACTGCCCATGGTACCGAGGGCGCCAAGTATCCGCACTTGTCGCTTCGCGCCCGCGGGCCGCCGCCCCGTGCCACGATCGAGTCATGGGCACCCCGCACGTCGCGACCCTGACCTTCCTCGGTGCCGCCGGGACCGTCACCGGGTCGAAGTACCTCATCACCGTGGACGGTCGTCGGATCCTCGTCGACGCCGGCATGTTCCAGGGCGACAAACGTTGGCGGCTCAAGAACCGCGAGGACTTCCCCGTCGACCCGTCGTCGATCACCGACATCCTCCTCACGCACGCGCACGCCGACCATTCCTCGTATCTCCCGGCCCTGGTCGCGGCTGGGTTCAGGGGGCGCATCTGGGCGACCCCCGCCACTATCCGGCTGGCTGCCATCGTGCTGCGCGACTCGGGCAAGCTGCAGGAACAGGCCGTGGCCGACGCCGTGCGCGGCGGCTACTCACGCCACGCCGACCCACGGCCGATCTACACGGTCGCGGACGCCGAAGCCACCCTGCCCCTGTTCCACGCGGTCCCCTGGGACCGCGACGTGGACCTCCACGGGCTCACGGCTCGTTGGGTACGCGCCGGTCACATCCTCGGCTCGGCCAGTATCCACGTCCGGATGGGCGAGCGGAGCGTGCTCTTCTCGGGCGACCTGGGGCGCCACGACCACCCGATCCTCAAGGACCGCCAGACGCCGCCCGGGGCGGACGTCGTCGTCTGCGAGTCCACCTACGGCGACCGCGAGCACCCTGAGCCGCGGCAGCCGCACGAGCCCCTCGCCGCAGCCGTCCGCCGAACCGTGGAGCGCGGCGGTCAGATCGTGATCCCCGCCTTCGCGATCGACCGCACCGAACTCGTGCTCCACGCCCTGGTCCAGCTGACCAGGGCGGGCCGGATCCCACGCGTCCCGGTGGTGGTCGACGGGCCGATGGCCTCGGCCGCACTGGAGGCCTACCGCGACGAGTCCCTGGACGAGTTGGACCACGACATCACCGTCGCCGACTTCTCGGACCTCGACCTCTCCGAGGCCCGCACGGCCGGAGAGTCGCGTCGCCTGAACGAGCGCAGCGACCCGATGATCATCGTCAGCTCCTCCGGCATGGCCGAAGGCGGGCGGGTGTTGTACCACCTGCGTCGGATCCTGGGCGATGCCCGGCACACGGTGGTTCTGACGGGCTATCAGGCTGCGGGCACGCGGGGACGCGCGCTGGAGAGCGGGGCCCGGGAGGTGAAGATCTTCGGTCACTACGTGCCGGTGCGCGCGGAGATCGTGCGCGACGACGAGTTCTCCGTCCACGCAGACGCGTCCGACCTGATGGACTGGCTGCGCGCCCTCAGGCCCGCTCCGGAGACGGTCTTCGTGACGCACGGCGAGCCGGAGGTCGCCCAGACCTTCGCCCGGCGGATCGCGGATGAGCTCGACTGGGTGGCGGTGGTGCCGCGGTACGGCGAGGTGGTGAGCCTGCTCGCCGACGGCGTGGACCCGGAGGACCTCGACGTCGCGGATTGAAGTGCCCCCGACGGGATTCGAACCCGTACTGAAGCGGGTTTAAGCCGCCTGCCTCTACCGATTGGGCCACGAGGGCGTGCCGGCGAGTTTATCCCCGCGACAGCACCTCCATCTGCTGCACCACCAGCTTCACCGCCTCCTCGGAGCGGTCCGGCGGATACTTGTACTTGCGCAGTAGGCGCTTGATCTTGGCCCGGATCGAGGCGCGCACGTCGTCGCGCACCGTCCAGTCCGTCTTCGCGTCGCGTCGGAGCATTTCGACCAACTCGCGCGCGATCTGCCCAAGCACCGGCTGCCCCAGCACCTCCATGGCGGAGTCGTTGGCGGCGACAGCGTCGTAGACGGCCAGCTCGTCCGTGCCGAGCGGCGGGTCGAACTGCTCGCCCCGTCGCGCCTCGGACGCGATCTCCTCCGCCGTCCGCCACAGCTCCAGCAGGACCTCGGCGGAGGTCAGCTGCCCGTTGGTGTAGCGGTTGATCACGTCGGCCACCCGATCGCCGAACGTCTGCTGCCGCACCAGGTTCCGGCCTGAGACCCGCGCCGCTTCCAGAAGCAGCGCGGCCCGCAACGCCTCGATCGCCAGCTGCGGGTTCTGCGACGCCTGCGCCTCTTCCAGCACCGACGGCGCCAGATGGTCGAAGTCGGGGGGTGTGATCTGCGCCATCTGGTAGATGTCGATGACGTCGCGCGAGTCGGTGGAGTCCTCGACGACGGCAAGCAGCGCACGCGCCACCTCCTCCGGCACCGGCCGCCCGTCCGCCTCCCTCTCTGCGGCATCCAGCTTCGCCACCCAGGCGCGCACCTCAACGTAGAACCGCACCTCGTCGGCGATGTCGGCGAGGTTGTCGGCGCCGGCCGAGAGCGCCCAGGCGCGGCCGAGCTGCGTGGTGAGGTGCCGGTACCTGTCGGTGAGCGTCGCGTGCCCCTCTGCGACCCGGTTGCCCGGGTTACGCGGGTCCCGCAGCCAGGCGGTCAGCAGCCGGGCGGCGTCCATCCAGCCGCGGGGTGTGCCGAGCTTGGCCCGCCAGTTCACGGGCCGGACGAGATCGCGGAGCTGCTCGACGAGGGCCCGCGCCAGCTCGACCGCCTCGCCGACGTCGCGCCCCATCGGCCTTTCGCGCTGGTCCGAGAGGGTGTACTCGGCCAAGGCGTGGGCGAGGTTGTCGGTAAGCGGGGCGTAGGCCACCAGCAAACCGGCGGACTTCCCGCGGAACGTGCGGTTCACCCGGGCGAGCGTCTGCATGAGCAGCGCGCCCTTGAGCGGCCGATCGAGGTAGAGGGTGTGCAGCGGCGGCGAGTCGTAGCCGGTGAGCATCATGTCCTTGACGATGACCAGCTCCAGCGGGTCCTCGGCGGTGGCGAGCCGCTTCTTGATCACCTTGTTCTCGGACTCGCGGCGGACGTGGTCGCTAATCGGGGGCTGGTCCGAAGCGGTGCCCGAGTAGACCACCTTGATGCGGCCGCCGTCGATGGCATCCGAGTGCCAGTCCGGCCGCAGCGCGACGATGGCCGAGTACAGGTTGGCGGCGATCTCGCGAGTCGCGCACACGATCAGACCCTTGCCCGGCCCCTCGATCTCCGGGTACATGCGGGCGCGGCGCTTCTCCCAGTGCTCGACGATGTCCGCGGCCAGAGTGCGCAGCCGCTCGGGCGCGCCGTAGATGGAATTGATGACTGCCACCGACCGCTCCACCTGCTCGCGCTCGGTCTCGTCGAGGTCGCGGGTGAGCTCGTCGGCCGCCGCGTCGAGCTGCTCGGCGGTGACGCCGTCGTCGAACCCGACGGTGACCAGCCGCGGCTCGTAGTAGACGGGCACGGTGGCGCCGTCGGCGACGGCGCGGGTGAGGTCGTAGATGTCGATGTAGTCGCCGAACACCTCACGCGTGTTGCGGTCGGTGAAGCTGATGGGCGTGCCGGTGAAGGCGATGAGCGTGGCGTTGGGGAGGGCGTCGGCGAGGTGGCGGGCGTAGCCGTCGAGGTCGTCGTAGTGGCTGCGGTGCGCCTCGTCGACGATGACCACGATGTTGCGTCGCCCCGACAGCAGCGGGTGCTCGCGCCCGGCCTCGCGCTCCTGCTGGGTGCGGCCGAACTTCTGCAGCGTGGTGAACAGGATGCCGCCGGAGTTCCGCTCGGTAAGCGCCGTGCGGAGCGCCTCCCGGGTGTAGACCTGCTCCGGCTTCTCGGGGAACAGCTTGGAGGCGGCGAAGCCGTCGAAGAGCTGACCGTCGAGTTCGGTGCGGTCGGTCACCACCACGATGGTGGGGTTCTGCAGGCGCGGGGTGCGCAGGAGGAGGTTGGTGTAGAACTCCATCTCCAACGACTTGCCAGAGCCCTGCGTGTGCCACACGACGCCGGCCTTGCCGTCGCTCTCGACCGCCTGGACTGTGCGGCCGACGGCCTTGGTGACGGCGAAGTACTGGTGCGGCTTGGCGGTGCGCTTGAGGATGCGGCCCTCCCCCTCCGCGAAGGCGGTGAAGTTGCGCATCAGCTGGCCGAAGCGCTCCAGGTTGGCCACGCCGTCGAGCAGCGATTCGAGCGCGGGCGCCTGGTCGGCGAGCGGGAGGCCGTCGTCGTCGACGTTCCATTCGGCGTAGTGGTTGAGCGGGGCGAACGGGTTGCCGTACTTGGCCACCACGCCGTCGCTGAGGAGCGTGACCACGCAGGCGCGGAAGGCCATCGGGAACTCGCGCAGGTAGGTGGCGAGTTGGGCGTGGGCGGTGGCGACGGTGGCGGACTGGTCGCCGGCGTTCTTCAGCTCGACGATGCCGACGGGCAGGCCGTTGCAGTACAGGACGAGGTCGAAGCGACGGTGGGCGTCGCGGTCGCGGACGATCACCTGGCGCGCGGCCAACCAGTCGTTGGCCGACGGATCGGGATCGATCAGCCGGAGCGTGGGCGTGCGCTCGGTGCCGTCCGGCTCCAGCCAGCTGACCCCGCGGTAGCCGTGCACCATGAGCTCGTGGAGGCGCAGGTTCTCCGAGGCGGCGTCCTGCGACGCCGGCGTCAGGATCTCTGTGGCGGCCTGGTCCAGCAGTGTCGCGGGCACGGCCGGGTTGAGGCGGGCCAGGGCCGAGCGGAAGTCGACGACGAGCACCGGGTCCGCGGCCGACGCGCGGCGGGCGTTGAGCTCGGAGCCGTGAACCGGACGCCACCCGAGTTCGCCCAGGTAGTCGTGGGCGAGGAGTTCGAGGTCGTCTTCGAGCATGAGCCCTAGTCTGCCCGCATGTCAGTCCGCATCCGAGACGGCGTGCGAGAACGCCCGTTATCCAGGTTGGACGACGATGGCATGCATCCCACTATGGGACCCGAGGCGGTATGATTAGTGCCATGAGTGTGCAGATCGCGATCCGACTCCCCGACGACATGGTGGCCTTCTTGGACAAGTCTGTGGCCGCGGGCAACGCTCCCAGTCGAGCAGCGCTGGTGGCTCGCGCGGTCGAGCGAGAGATGCGCCGCCAGGTTGCCGAGCAGGACGCCGTCATCCTCCGCGAGCGCGGCACCGCTGACGAGCTAGACGAGCTGGTCAACTGGTCCGTCGCACACACCACCGTCGAGGACTGACCCGTGCGTGAGATCTGCCTGGTCCGGCTCGACAAGACACGGCCAGCAGTCGTTCTGACTCGCGAGGCCGCGCGGGCGGCCATGACGAAAGTCACGATCGCGCCGATCACCTCCACAATCAAGGGCCTGTCCAGCGAAGTCCCGGTCGGCCTTGCCAACGGCCTCGACCACGACGGCGTGATCTCCCTCGACAACGTCGTCACCGTTCCGAGCAGGCTACTCGGGCGCACCGTCGGGTTTCTGACCCACGCACAGGAGGCCGAGCTCGCCCGGGCGGTCGTCCTGGCCTACGACCTCGATATCCCGTTGCTCGATTGATGAACGGCTTGCCAGCCGTGACGCATCTCATGGATCGTGCACGGCGGCTTTTCTCGGGCCGACCCGTGCCGTGGAAGAGCTCCGCTTCACGTGCCGCGCGCCTGGCCGCCGACCGAGAATCCTCCACCCTACGAGGACCTCCTACCGTTCGCGAGCCGACCTGAGTGTCGACTCCTGACGCCGACGCTACGGCGCAGGTACGACAGTTTCGCCCCGGTAAACTGCGTCAGGACGGGACCCCCCTCACGCACGGCCACACGGCGGAAGGCGGCTTGTGAACAGCGCTATCAGAAGCAGGGACGGCAGCGTCCACGTGACCGACGAGCGGTTCAACACCCTCTCGCACCTGGTGGCCTTCTGCTTCTCGGTCCTCGGGACGGTCCTGCTGGTCTCCCAGGCCATCGCGCAGGGAGACCCGTGGAAGATCGTCGGCTTCAGCATCTATGGCCTGTCCCTCATGACCCTCTTCGCGGCGAGCACGCTCCACCACGGGCTCGATCGCGGCCCCCGAATCAACGAGGCGCTACGGACGCTCGACTACGCTTCCGTCTTCACCCTGATCGCCGGCACGGTCACTCCCCTGGTGCTGGTTCTCTTCCGCAGCGTGTACGGATGGGCGGTGTTCGGCGCGGTGTGGGCCGTCGCGATCCTGGGGATCGTGCTGCGCTCCGTGTGGCGACGAGTCCCGAAGTACGTCACCAACACCCTCTACATCACGCTGGGCTGGATGACCATCGCGCTGCTGGGCGCGGACGTCTCGCTCCCGCCGACCGCACTGGTCCTGCTGGCGGCGGGCGGCCTGGTGTACAGCGCGGGGTTCGTGATCTACGTGATCGAGCGGCCCAACCCGTGGCCCGGCATATTCGGCTTTCACGAGATCTGGCACGTGCTCGTGGCCCTCGCGGCGTTCCTGCACTACCTCTTGATGTATCTCTACGTGCTACCCGCGTGATCCAGGCCTTGTCGAGATGACGCCGCGTGCCCCACTCGGAGTTCTGCTTTCCGTCCACACTCGAAAAGTGTCAAGGCTCTGCACGGTCGCGGTGCTCAGATCAAGGTCCATCAGTCTCGGCCTCACTCGTCACTTTCCTTCACTGCACATCACTGTTGTTCAGTGAGCGCTCAGTGATGTGCAGTGAATGGACCGCATGCTCGAGACATGCGCGCGAGAACAACGCGGCCACCTTGCCGAGGCCACGACCGCCCAGATGACAGAGCCGTCACAGGGGTTAGGGTTGGACCAACACGACCGGTTCCGCCCTTTGGGCCCAGGGCCGGTCTTTGTTGTTCGGGAAGCGAGAGCGCCCCTTTGGATCCGAAGCCACCAGACGTACGAGCAGCAGCCGGGAGTCAGGCGCGTAGATCGACGCAGAGCTTGTTGCCGCGGTTGTAGTCGAGCAGCCGGGCCCGGTGCATCTGGAACACCGCGAGCCCCGGGGAGATTCCCACCTCCTGCGCCACGCGACGGATGTCGCCGTCGCGCTCGAGTCCATCGAACGGCTCGATCCCGGACTCGCCGAAAAGCGTTGCCATCGCGAACTGGTTGGCCTGCTTCTCCGCGTGCGAGTTCCGCTTCTTCGGGTCCTTGAACTCGAAGTGGGTCTCGCCGCGGGGGTCGTTCAGGATGTGGCCCAGCTCATGGAACAGCGTCCAGATGATGAAGCCATCCTTGCCCCGGCGGCCGGTCTGCTGGATCAACGGGTGCCGGCCGTCGATCCAGCGGGTGACTCCGTGCAACGGGAAGCGAGCTGGCGGATCGACGAGTTGGAGCGTCACCCCTGCAGCTCGCAGCATGGCGCGCACGTCGTCGATCATTCGGTCGTCGGGGGTGGCGACGCGGCCCCGCAGCTCGGGGAGCAGCGCCCGCAGGCCCTCCTCGTCGAAGGCCAGGGCGCGGGCAGACTCGTACTCGGGGGTCAGCTCGCCTGCGCGGAGCCAGGCCATCAACAGCCCCTGATCGACGGCGTCCGTGGACTCCTTCAGAGCCGCGAGCTGGAACTCGCCCCGGAACTGATCCGCCATCAGCTCCCGGTAGGCGGCGACCGTGCCGCAGCGATGGAAGCGCAGGAAGTCGGCCACGAGCTGCGTCTTGCTCCTGGCCGTCGCCGTCGTGACTCCGAGCGATCGCAGGTACGTTGCCACGCGCGCATCGACCACGTCGACGTCCGCCTGAAGCTGCTCGGCGTCGTGCAGCCGGGCGAGGTCGGCCCGGTAGGCGGCCTCGAAGCGCAGCCACGAGTCCGCGGGGATGCCGGTGACCCGCTCCAGCTGGATGGCCGCCTCCGCGGAGATCGGGGCGCGGCCCCCGACGATCTCGTTCACCCGCTTCCGGCTCCACCCCAGCCTGTCGGCCAGCTGTTGCTGGGTGAAGTGCTCGTCGTCCAGCCACTCGGCGAGGTACTCCCCCGGCGCAACCGCATAGTTCCTGTCCACGTCCCCTCCCCTCTAGTGGTAGTCCCGGATCTCGATCACCATGACCGAAACCTCTCCGCCCTCGACGCCGTCATCCTCGACGATGAGCCGCCAGTTGCGACTGAGGTCCCCGGCCCATTGACCAGTGCGATTGGCCGTCAACGGGTGCCACCGGCCAAGTGGATCCAACGTCTGCAGATCCTCCAACGACGTTGCCGCACTCAAAGCGTTGATTCGCAGCCTCAGTTTCGGAGCCACCGACCCGCGTTTCCGCTTCATCTCACGCTCGTCGGTGCACTCCTTCCGAAGCTGATTGGACGAGTAGCTGATCCTCAACGGATGTAACCTTCTTCGTTACACGCTAGCACGGCTGTCAAATGTTGTTGACGGCAAGCCGCCCGGACATGAGCTCGGGGAGGAAGGCGTCGCGGGTCGCGGCGAGCACCCGATTCTCACGCAGCGCAGAGTCGGCTCTGCCCACTATCAAGGCGAGGGCGTCTTCCAGAGATGCGGGGGCCAGCCGCACATCAGGAACCGTGAGATGATCAAACGTCCGCATGGTGATGGTTTGGAATACAGTCCCATGGGAGTGAGCCTGAGCCTGCAGCATCCCCGCGGCCAGCGCGAAGAACAGCAGATGGCTAGGGACAGCGCCCGGTACGAAGGCGTAGCAGGACTGGTTAAACGCACCGTCGAATCCAGTGCGAGCCAGTTTTCCCACCGTTCCCCTTGCGGTCACGATCGTTGAACCAGCCGGCACCACGCGAGCACGGGTCTTCTGCGTCGCCTCGACAGAGATGGACTCTTCGGTGCTGATCAGGTACCCATGAGCGGCCTTCGTGACGTCCGCCACAGATACCCAGGCAATGCCTCCACCCCAGTAGCGCGGAATACCCCGGTCCGGCGTCCCTCCCAGCACAGCTGTGGATAGTTCGCTGATGGCAACCTGCGGAAGGTCTCGAACCGCACGCTCGAAACTGGCCAGGGCAAGCTCCATGCTCACACTGGCCAGACGCTCGTTGGCGGCGATCTTGTCGTCCAGCGCTCCCAGGACGTCGGCGATGGCGGTTTGGGTGGCGAGGTCAGGAAGCCAGACTTGGATACTGTCGAGCGCCGAGCGGTTTAGCTTGGGCTGAGCCGAGCCGGTCAAGTACCCGGTCATGTCGGTGAGCTGCAGCTGGTAGCACAGGTAACGGATGTCGGAGATACCAGGGACAGCCGTCAGCACATGAGCGTGGTTGTTGACCCAGAATTTCCCGTCAGCCAGGAAAGCAACAGGCGTGTTCCGACTGCGAAGATTCTCTCCATCCTCGGCGACGAGCAGATGGCGGCCCTCAAACAAGAAGTCGCTCACCCAGTCGACGATCCCCGAAGCCCCGTAATAGGGGTACGGACCAGGTTGTCGAGACGACGATCTGACTGGCACCCTTTTCGCATCCAGGTTCCGTGTGACATCGCCGAGAGCTACGTATGTCATCGGCTGACCCTCCCCAACTGCTCGCGGACGACGGCGTCGAGGCGGGCGGACTCGTCCATCGCCTCGAACAACTCCCTGGTCAGCCGCTCGATCTTCTCGTCGAGGGGTTCGCCGTCGTCCTCCACCGCCGCGGTGCCCACGTAGCGGCCCGGGGTCAGGGCGTAGCCGGCGGCCTTGATCTCCACCGTCGGGACGGAGCGGCAGAAGCCCGGCACGTCGTCGTACTCGCCCTCGATGCCGCGCCAGGCGGCGAAGGTGCCCGCGATCCTGGCGATGTCGTCATCGCTCAGGGCGCGCTCCGCCCGGTCGACCATGTGGCCGAGGTTGCGGGCATCGATGAACAGCGTCTGGCCGCGGCGGTCGGTCGTCGCCTCGCCGGCGGCGCCCTTGTTCTTGGCCAGGAACCACACGCACACGGGGATGCCGGTGGAGCGGAACAGCTGGGTGGGGAGTGCCACCATGCAGCTCACCACGTCCGCCTCCACCATCTCGGCGCGGATCTGGCCCTCGCCGCCGCTGTTGGACGACATCGAGCCGTTGGCCATCACCACGCCCGCCTGGCCGTCGGGCGCCAGCTTGCTGAGGATGTGCTGCAGCCAGGCGTAGTTGGCGTTCCCGGCCGGCGGGACGCCGTAGGCCCAGCGGGCGTCATCCTCGCGGCGGGCCCAGTCCTTGATGTTGAACGGCGGATTGGCCATGACCACGTCGGCCTTGAGGTCCGGGTGGAGGTCGCGGGCGAACGTGTCGCCCCAGGTGGGGCCGAGGTTGCCGAGGATGCCGTGGATGGCCAGGTTCATCTTCGCCATCCGCCAGGTGCGCTCGTTGAGCTCCTGCCCGTAGACGGAGATACTGCCGGGCGAGCGGTGGTGCGACTCGAGGAACTTCTCCGCCTGCACGAACATGCCCCCCGATCCGCAGCAGGGGTCGTAGACGCGGCCCGACGTGGGGCGCAGCACCTCGACGAGCACCCGCACCACGCCGGCGGGGGTGTAGAACTCGCCGCCGCGCTTCCCCTCGGCGCGGGCGAACTTCTCCAGGAAGTACTCATAGACCTCGCCCAGGAGGTCGCGGGCCTTGGTGGCGCCGGCGCCGGTGAAGCGGGCGCCGTTGAGCAGGTCGATCAGCTCCGAGAGGCGGCGCATGTCCACGCTGGACCGGTTGAACACCATGGGCAGCGTCCCGGCCAGCGACTTGTTCTCCTCCATGAGGCGGCGCATGGCCTCGTCGACGAGCTCGCCGGTGGACTTGTCCGGCGTGCCCTTGGCGTGCGCGGCGAGGTAGGACCACCGGGCCTCCTGCGGCACCCAGAACACCTGCGAGCCGGTGTACTCGTCGCGATCCTCCAGCGTCTCGGCGACGGTGGCCTCGTCGTAGCCCTCGATGATGAGTTCCTCGCGGATCTGCTCGCGGCGCTCCTCGAACGCGTCGGAGACGTACTTGAGGAACACCAGCCCCAGCACGATGTCCTTGTACTGGCTGGCGTCCAGCGAGCCGCGCAGCTTGTCAGCCGACTTCCACAGCAGGTCTTTGAGCTCCTTCGCGGTGCTGGGCGCGGCGGGGGCGGCGGGTGTTCTGGCCATGGTCAGCGGGTCTCCAGGGTGAGGGTGGTGGTCTCGCAGGCGTCGAGGAGGGCGTCCTCGAACGAGTTGAGGGCGTCGAGCTGGGCGGTGAGCTCTGCCCGACGCTGCCCAATCCTGTCAGCCGCCGCCGACAGTGCGGCGCGCTGGGAAGGATCGAGCGGGGTGAGCCGCCACTGGGGCGGCCTGGTGCCGCGCGGCGCGGTGGCGACGGCGCGGGCCAGTTGCTGGGCGGTCACGGGCGCGTCCGCGCCGAGGCGAAGTGCCCGGGCGGGGGCGGCGACGAGCGAGCCGCCGTCGGGGTCGACGACGGCGGTCGGGCCGGGGCCGAGGATCACGTCTCCCGGCTGCGTCAGCCACGTGCGGGGGCGGGCGAGGGCGGTGAGCCGGTCCGCGGTGGCCGTCCGGGCGAGGCGTCCGCCTTGGACCATCCAGACGGTGAGGTCGCCGTCGCCGAGCCGGGCGGGCGAGCTCCGGGAGCCGGGGAGGAGCTTGAGCCAGCCGTCGGTGATGCCGTCCTGGGCGGTGGTGTCGCGGCGGGGTGCCCCGACGCCGGGCGTGACCTGGACCCCGTCGACGCCGGCCGCGGCGGCCTTGGCCCGCAGCTCCTCCGGCGAAGGCGCCGAGGTGTGTTTGCCAGACGGAGGTTGCGAGGTGGACACGAGTGAGCCGCCGCGGGCAAGGAGGTGCCGGGTGAGGGCCGGGCGCAGGACGCGCCACGCTCGGTGCTGCTGGGCGGGGAGGTCCTGCGCGGCGACGGTGAGATCGACGACGAGGTCGGCGACCAGCGGGGCCGTCAGATCCGAGCCGGTGAGGTCAGCGACGAAGGTGCGGTGCTGCTCGAACGGCAACTCGTCGCGCTCCGCCACCAGCCAGAGCGCCAGCGCCTCGCGCGGGTGGGCGGGACGGCAGCCGGCCGGCAGCTTGACGACGGCCCGGACCACGCCATCGCGGAGGAGTGCGTCGCGCGCGGCGACGTCTCCGGCAGGATCGGTCAGGAGTCTGGCGGGGCCCAGCACCAGCCGGACCTGGCCGTCGTCACCGAGCGCGGCGCGCGCGAACAGCTCCGAGGGCTCGGCGTCGAGGGCGGCGTCGACGGCGACCGCCCAGCCGCGCTCGTCGTCCACCGGCTGCGCGTCCCACTCCCCCACCTGCAGGACCCGCCGGGAGTGGCGGCCCACCGGTGACTCGTGCATCCGGATCCCCACCGGCGCGGGCCACTCCGAGGGGAGGTGCTGCAGCCAGGAGAAGCCGGTGCCTGCCGAATCGAGGAGAGAGGGTTGCGGGGAGAGGTCCGCGAGCGCGACGGCGGCCCGTGCAACCAGCCCTGCCGCCACGTCAGACAGGCCCGCGGCGGCGAAGGTCGGGAGGTGGCGAACGAGGCAGTCATCGGTCAACCACCGCATGGCGTCGGCCGCGCCGAAGCGCTCGTCGAGGAAGGCGTCGACGGCCGCGGCAGTCTCCGGCAGGCCAGGGCCGAGAGCCAGGACCTCGCTGCCGAAGCAGCCGAGCCGGTCCAGCTTGTCGAGTCCGCCGAGTGCCGCTGCGCGCGAAGTGAGATCGTCGACGAGGTCATCGCCGTAGGCCGCCCGAAGCGCGAGCACGGCGGACAGCTCCATCGCCCGCGCCACGTCCGTGCGCGCCCCGATCAGCATGCCGAGCAGCGGCAGCGTTCGCTCGGGCTGCGGGTTGTTCCCGCGCCCGTGCTCGGAGAGCCAGCTGACGACGCGCTCCGCGTCGAACCGCCCGTCGATGTCTGGCGCAGGGAAGGCGTCGGTCCCGGCGTATCGCTTGCGCCACATGGAGACGACGGGGCGGCGGACGCGCGCGATCATCGCCACGTCGGCAGCAGTGATGCGCATACACCCTCCCTTCTTCGCCCACACTAGCGACGCGGTGGAACATGCTCACTTGATTTGCGATAACCCCTGTTATCGGGCGTGCTAATACACCGGATGACCACGGCTTGGGATGGTGGAGTCACCATCAACCCGAAGGAGTCACCGTGACCACCACCCCCCAGTGGCAGCCGCCCGCCGGTACCGCCGCCCCCCAGCCGACCGCAACCAGGCCGTGGTACCGCAAGAAGCGCATCATGATTCCCGCCGGCCTCCTGGTGCTGGCCGGCATCGGGGGCGCACTCTCAGATCCCGCCGAGACGGCGCAGCCGGCCGCCGCCCCCGCCTCGAGCTCCGCTCCGGCAGCGACGTCGGCGCAGCCCAGCCCAGCGCCTACTCCGGCACCGTGCCCTACGGGCTGATGGGAGACAAGAGCGGCATGCTCCAGATCACGGCCGACGGGTCCTGGACCGTCCAGATCTCCCCCATCACCACGGCGCCGCTAGCCGCCGGGCCACTCAAGGGCAGCGGTGACGCCGTCTACAAGTACGAGGGGCCGGCAGCCGTGGCATCGATCACCCACACCGGGACGGCCAACTTCGTGGTCCATCAGTCCGATGGCACCTGGCCCAATCTGCTCATCAACGAGATCGGTCCCTACGAGGGCAGTGTGCCGCTGATGGCCGGCCCCTCCCTCCTGCTCATCACCGCCGATGGGGCGTGGACCGTCGCCGCCTCCTGAGTGGAGGACCCGCGAGCCGCCGCCGGCGAGACGAGTGTTCTGGGGGGCACTTGACTCGCCGGCGGCCCTGTCATGTGTTGACCCCGGACCAGCGAGAATCTGACTGGAAATCCGCAGATTCGCTCGCATGATCGGAAATTGTCGGTGGTGGTCCGTAGCGTGGGGGTCATGACAGAGGTGGCGCGCAGGATCGCGGAGCAGTTGCGTTCCACGGATGAGTTGCGCCGGGTCGCGGAAGCGAACACCGTGACCTTGATGTGTGAGTTGGCCGAGGAGTACTCGGTCGGCTGTGACGAGGTCCACGAGATCCTGGCCGAGCGGAAGGTCACGGTGGGTGGCGCGGGGACGCCGGGGGTGTCGGAGTTCATCGCGTTGGAGTTGGCGGGGCTGCTGCGCTGCACGCCGATGGCGGCGGCCACGAAGCTCGCCGACGCGCTGAACCTGAAGTATCGCCATCCGGAGCTGTTCCGGGCGGTGCGCCTGTTCGAGGTCGAGCCAGCACGGGCGTGTAAGGCGGCCGATCTGTGCAGCGGCCTGCCGCAGGAGGTGGCCGAGCAGGTCACGAGCCGGTGGCTCGGGCGACAGGGAAAGCTCGGCTGGACCGCGGCGTTCAACTGGTTGAAGAAGCTGATCATCGACGCTGACCCGGCACGAGCCGCCGCACAGGAGGTCAAACAGCGCCAGGATCGCGGGGTCCACGTGTGGGGTCTGTACGAGGGCGTGATGAACCTCACCGGACGCCTGGACGTGCTGGATGCCCGCTACCTGGATGCGGCGGTCGACAGGGTCGCCGACATTCTGGCCGTGGAGCAGCCCGGCCAGACCAAGACGATCCTGCGCGCGAAGGCGCTGGGTGTGTTGGCCAACCCCGCCTACGCGCTGGCGCTGCTGCAGCGCGCGGCGCAGCCGTCGCTGCTCGACGACCCGGTCGAAGATCCAGCCTCCGAGGCGGGTGGGCAGCGGCATGATCCGCATTGCCTCGGCGCGCTGTGCGGGACGATCACCGCGCCCCTGTCGCGGTTGCGCCCCACCCTTGAGCTTGCGGTCCACATCCACACCGACGCCGTCGGCCGGCTCACCGGCGCCGCCCGCGTCGACAAAGCCGGCCACATCACCACCGCGCTGTTGGCCGAGCTGTTGCCCGGGCTGGATGTGAAGATCCAGCCCGTCATCGACCTGCCCGAGCTGCCCGCCGAGGACCAGTACGTGCCGTCGGTGCCGCTGAAGAAGGGCCTCCTGCTCCAGTTCGAGCATGACATGTTCCTCTACCGGCAGCACCGGTCCCAGGGCCTGGATGTCGACCACACCCGCGCCTACCGGCTCGGCTGCCGTGGGCAGACCCGCGTCGGGAACCTCGCACCCTTGGGCCGCACCGTCCACCGCGCCAAGACCCGCCGCGCCTGGCGCGTCGACCAACCCAGACCCGGACAACTCATCTGGTTCAGCCCACTCGGCTTCACCTACGAAGTCACCACCACCGGCACCCGCGCGCTCGACTAGGGCCAAGTCGCGCTGACCTGGCCTCCCGCTAGGGTGGATGTGTCCGCCCACGGAAGGGTGCAGCCATGACCACATTCCTGCTCATCGGTGGGATCGGTCTCGCCCTCGTCGTGGTGACCCTCGTAATCGGCGATGTCCTCGACGGCGTCCTCGGCCTCGACGCCCTGGACAGCGACCTGTTCTCGGTGTCCAGCCTGGCCGCCTTCATCGGAGCGTTCGGCTTCGGCGGCGCGCTGGCGCTCGCGCTCGTGCCGAACACCCTGCTGGCGGTCCTCACGGGGATCGTGGTCGGTGCCGCCGCGGCCTGGGGCGCCATCAGCCTCACCCGCGCCCTGCGCTCCGGTGAGAACTCAGCCGCGCTCCGCCCGGACGCCATGCTCGGCCACCCTGCCCGGGTCATCACCGACATTCCCGTCGGGGGCTACGGCGAGGTCCACGTCAGCATCGCCGGGCATGTCCGCAAGCTCGCCGCCCGCGCCGACTCGCCCATCCCAACGGGGACCGACGTGTGGATCTCCGCCATCGTCTCCCCCACCGCCGTCGAGGTCACCCCGGCGGCCGCACTGCCCGACTCCACCAACTGAACCCGACAGAAAGGCACCCCATGCCACCCGCCGTCCTCGCCGTAGGAGGCCTCCTCCTCCTGCTGCTCCTCGTGGGCCTGCTCATCGCCAGCCGCTACAAGGTGGCCAAGCCCAACGAGGCCTTCATCATCACCGGACGCAAAGGCAAGGAGGTGCGGAACCCCGAGACCGGGCTGGTGTCCACCGACCTCAGCGGCCAGAAGGTCGTCATGGGCGGCGGCGTGTTCGTCGTGCCGTTCATCCAACGCCTCCACGTCCTGGACCTGTCGTCCCGCCGCATCATGGTGACCATCCGCAACGCGGTGTCCGGACAGGGCATCAAGCTCAACGTCGACGGCGTCGCCATCGTCAAGGTCGGCGGCAACGAGGACTCCATCCGCGCCGCGGCGCAGCGCTTCCTGTCCCAGCAGGGCGAGATCGAGACCTTCACGCAGGAGACGTTGGCCGGGTCGCTGCGCTCCATCGTCGGGTCGCTGACGGTCGAGCAGATCATCCGCGACCGCGCCGCCTTCGCCCAGCGCGTCACCGACGAGTCCGAGTCATCGCTCACCGGTCAGGGGCTCGTCCTCGACACGTTCCAGATCCAGGACATCACCGACGACGGCTCCTACCTGTCCGATCTCGGCCGCCCCGAGTCGGCCAAGCTGGGCCGGATGGCTGCCGTGGCCGAGGCGGAGGCACGCCGCGAGGCCGAGCAGGCGCAGATCGCGGCCGAGCAGGAGATCGCGATCGCCAACCGGGCGCTCGTCCTCAAGCAGGCCGAGATCCAGGCGGAGACGGACGCCGCCCGGGCGCAGGCCGCCGCGGCCGGGCCCCTGGCTCAGGCGGACCGGGATCAGGCGATCCTGCTGGAGCAGGAGAAGGTGGCCGTGGCGCAGGCGGCGCTGAAGGAGCGCCAGCTGGACACCGAGGTGCGCCGGCCGGCAGACGCCGAGCGGTACCGCGTCGAGACCGCCGCGGAGGCGCAGCGCAACGCTGCGATCTTCGAGGCCGAGGCCCGCAAGGCCGCCTCGATCGCCAACGCCGAGGCGGAGGCGGAGAAGGCCCGGCTCACCGGTGTGGGCGAGAAGTCGCGTCGTACCGCGGAGGCCGAGGCGGTCCGCGCCGAAGGCGAGGCGAAGGCCGCCGCCGTGCTCGCCGTCGGTCAGGCGGAGGCGGAGGCGATGGACAAGCGGGCCGAAGCCTTCGCGCACTACAACGACGCAGCCGTCCTGCAGATGCTGATTGAGGTGCTGCCGCAGATCGCGGAGAAGGTGGCCGCCCCGATGGCGAACATCGACACCCTGACGGTCGTCTCGACCGAGGGCGCCTCGGCGCTCCCGAAGACGGTGACCACCAACATGCTGCAGACGCTGCAGATGGTGAAGGACACCACGGGCTACGACCTCACCGCGGCCCTCGACCGGTTCGCGTCGAGGGATCGCGCCTCGGCCGAGTGACGGAGGCGCTCGGTCTCCTCAGCCGGCGGTCCGGCCGAGGAGACCGAGCGCGATGCCGTCGAGGATGTCGGTCTCGCTCACCCGCACCGCCCCGTCCGGGACGCGGCGGGAGATCTCGTCCAGGATCAGGCCGCCGGCCCCGAGCACGGCGGCGCGGAGCGGATGCATGCACGGCTCGGCGGCCGTCTGCTCAGCGGTCTGGGCCAGCCAACGCGACACGGTCCGGTCGATGTCGGCGCGGCTGAGCACCGTCTCGTGCACGGCCTGGCGCGAGTACTGCTGCAGGCCCAGGACCGACGCGGCGACGCTGGTGACGGTCCCCGCCACCCCGATGGCCGATTTCAAGGCCGCGAAATCCACGCCCGCCCCGTCGAGGAGCGCTCCGACGTGCTCGCGCGCGGCAGCGACCTCGTCGGCGGTCGCGGGATCCGAGTGCAGGAACCGTTCCCTGATGCGCACGGCGCCGATGTCGAGGCTGAGGGCAGATCGGACCGCGGCGCCGTCCTCGACCACGATGAGTTCGGTGGAGCCGCCCCCGATGTCGAAGACGAGGGCCGGGGTGTGTGCGTCGACGCCGCTCAACACGCCCATGGTGGACAGGCGGGCCTCCTCGTCGCCGGTGATGACGTCGACGGCGACCGCCAGCCGGTCCCGGACGTTGCGCTCGAACTCCGCGCGGTTGCTGACGTCGCGCGCGGCGGACGTCGCCACGAACCGCACCTCATCTGTCCCTTCTGCGTCGATGAGCCCCGCGTACTCCTCGAAGATCACGTTGGCGCGGGCCAGCGCGTCCGGGTGGAACTCCCCGGTGGCGTCGACGCCCTGACCGAGCCTCGCGAGGCGCACCTCACGGGCGAGCTCGGTGATGCTGCCGTCCTCTTCCCGACGCAGGATGAGCAGGCGGATGGAGTTGGTGCCGCAGTCGACGGCGGCGACGGTGGTCATGCGTCCTCCCGTGCACAGGGGTTGGCCCAGAACTCGCCGAGCCGCTCCAGTGCCTCGTCGCCCAGCGGGTTGACGCCCGGCCCCGCCGCCAGGGCGTGACCGACGAGCACATGGAGGCACTTGACGCGGTTCGGCATGCCGCCGGCGGAGATGCCGTCGATCTCCTCGACGTGTCCCAGCGCGGCCCGGTCCGCCAGATACGCCTCGTGGGCCGCCCGGTACCGCGCCGCGAGGTCCTCGTCCTCGGCCAGGCGCTGCGTCATCTCGGTCATGAGGCCGGAGGCCTCGAGCGCCGAGCAGCCCGCGACGGCTCGCTGACAGGTCAGGTAGTAGGTCGTGGGGAACGGCGTCCCGTTGGGGAGGCGAGGTGCCGTCGTGACGACGCCAGGCTTCCCGCAGGGGCAGCGCCAGGCCACGGCCAGCACGCCGCGGGGTTCGCGGCCGAGCTGCGCCGCGACGGCGGCGAGATCCTCGTCGCTCGGTTGGGTGTGCTCGCTCATGGGCGCCTCCTCACTGGACGTCCGAGCCTAGCGGGTCGGACTCCGCCGAGAGTCAGCGCTCGGGGGTGGGGGCAGGACTCGGCTGGATGGTGCGGTCCGGCTCCGGGCTGGGGGCGGGGGTGGGTTCAGGCTCCGGCGCATCGGCGATCTCCACCGACCGCCACATCTTCTCCCACCAGAGTCCCGGCTCCTCGCGATCCGCCGGCGTCTCGATCTCCGGGCCCTCCAGCGGCTGACCGTCAGCACCGATCACGCGGTAGCCAACCTCGCCGGGCATGACCCACCCGAGCCGGACCCGGGCGACGGAGCGCACGTACTCCGGATCGTTCCAGCGGTTGAGCTTGTCTTCGAGGTCGGCGATCTGTTCCTGTTTGGCGGCGATGTCGGCCCGCACCGCGGCGATCTCCTGGGACTGGGCGAAGTAGACGCGCAACGAGTGCGCCAGGACCAGACCGAGGCCCGCGATCACGACGAGCAGAACGATGAGCCGCCAGGTCGCGGACATGGCGCGCTGCGCGCGGGGAATCGGGCCCGGCTTGGGGTCCATCGCGGCGGTGACGTCGCGGTCCGGGAGCGGTTCGACCCGGGGGCGGGTGCGCTCCCCCGGACGCGCAGTGGTCCGGGACCGCGGCGTACCGCGTCCCGGACCATTGCGTGTCGGCTTGTTCCGAGGAGTCTGAGGCACTGACCCAGTGTGCCGGATCAGGCCGGGTAACTCAGCCCTTGAAACGCGGGAACGCCGAACGGCCGGCGTAGACAGCCGCCTCGTCCAGGTCGTCCTCGATGCGCAGCAGCTGGTTGTACTTCGCCACGCGGTCGGTGCGGGCCGGGGCGCCCGACTTGATCTGGCCGCAGCCGAGCGCCACCGCGAGGTCGGCGATCGTCACGTCTTCGGTCTCACCGGAGCGGTGCGACATCATCGTGCGGTAGCCGTTGCGGTGCGCGAGGTCGACGGCGTCGATGGTCTCCGACAGCGAGCCGATCTGGTTGACCTTCACCAGCAGCGCGTTGGCGGTGGCGGTGTCGATGCCCTTCTGCAGGCGGGTGACGTTGGTGACGAACAGGTCGTCGCCGACGATCTGGACCTTGCTGCCCAGGCGGTCCGACATGGCCTTCCAGCCGTCCCAGTCCTCCTCGTTCAGCGGGTCCTCGATGGACACCAGCGGGTAGGCGTCGACGAGCTCGGCGTAGTAGTCGATCATCTCGTCGGCTGTCTTCGAGGTGCCCTCGAACTGGTAGCCGCCGTCCTTGTAGAACTCGGACGCCGCGACGTCGAGCGCGAGCGCCACGTCGGCGCCGGGCTCGTAGCCGGCCTTCTTGATCGCCTCGAGGATGAGGTCGAGGGCGGCGCGGTTGGACTCGAGGTTGGGGGCGAAGCCGCCCTCATCGCCGAGGCCGGTGTTGAGGCCCTTCTCCTTGAGGACGGCCTTGAGCGCGTGGTAAACACCGGCGCCCATCTCGACGGCCTGAGCGAAGCTCTCGGCGCCGATGGGGGCGATCATGAACTCCTGGATGTCGACGTTCGAGTCCGCGTGGGACCCGCCGTTGAGGATGTTCATCATCGGGACGGGCAGGATGTGGGCGTTGGGGCCACCGACGTACTTGTACAGCGGCAGGCCGGCCTCCTCCGCCGCGGCGTGCGCGACGGCGAGCGAGACGCCGAGGATGGCGTTGGCGCCCAGCTTGGCCTTGTTCTCGGTGCCGTCGAGCTCCAGCATCGCCATGTCGACCAGGCGCTGCTCGGAGGCGTCGAGCCCGAGGATCTCCTCACCGATGGCCTCGGTGACGTTCTGGACGGCGGTCAGCACGCCCTTGCCGCCGAAGCGGCCCTTGTCACCGTCACGGAGCTCGACGGCCTCGAAGGCGCCGGTCGAGGCACCCGACGGGACGGCGGCGCGACCGCTCGCACCCGACTCGAGCTCGACCTCGACCTCGATGGTCGGGTTGCCGCGCGAATCGAGGATCTCGCGTGCCTGGATGAATTCGATGGATGCCATGTGCTCCCTTTCGAAGAGTTGTTCTCTTGCGGGTCCAGCCTAGCTATCCAGGGGCAGGAAAGCGTCGGCGGGACGGCTTAACTTTCCGCGCTGCGGATGCGTTCCTCGAGCGCCCTGAGCGCCTGCCTGGCGGCGGCGTCGGCGTCGATTCCGTGGGCCTGGGCGCGGGCGACGAGGGCGACGATCTCCGCGCCGACGCTCTCCTCATCGATCGGCTCGTCGGGCAGGTCGACGGCGACGCCGTGGGATCGTGTCCGCGACACCACCTTGTGCGCCCGCCCGAGCACGCTCAGGGACTGCGCGATGCCCTCGAGGGCGGACGAGCGGCCCTTCTCGGCGCGCTTGCGCTCCTCCCAGGACTGCCACATGTCCGACGGCACGTCCTCGTCGGCGAACACGTGCGGATGCCGCCTGACGAGCTTGTCGGAGATGCCGCGGGCCACGTCGTCGAGCGTGAAGCGGCCCTCGTCCTCGGCGATGCGGGCATGGAAGTACACCTGGAGCAGCAGATCGCCCAGCTCCTCGACCAGTTCGGTGTCGTCCCCGGCCTCGACGGCGTCGACGACCTCGCACGCCTCCTCGATGAGGTGGTTCAGCAGCGACCGGTGGGTCTGCTCCGCGTCCCAGGGACACTTCGTGCGGAGCTCGGCCATGATGCCGCGCAGCCGCTCGAGCTCAGAGGCCATCCGGGCGGCTCAGGAGGGGACCGAGAGCGACCCGGTGCCGGTGATCCCGGCGCCGGCGGGGTCCCACGTGCCGTAGCGCGGGTTGAGTTGCACGTCGACCGCCTCGAACTGCTGCTGAAGCGCGGCGATGTCGGCGTTCTCCCCCAGCTTAGTCACCAGGATCTGCAGCTTCGCGCCGCTGGCGGCGACCCGGGCGCAGTCCGGATTGCCGAGCGCGGGGCTGGTGCCGTTGGTCTCGCGCAGCACCGCCTGGGCCTCCTCGTCGGTGACGGTCTGGCCGTTGTCGGCGGCGAGGTCGTCGGCGATGAGTCCGAGGATCTCCGACATGAGGAGCTGGCTGCGCTGCACCTGGTCCGGCCCGAGGCCGACCGACTCGCAGCCCTCGGCAACGCGGGTCAGCTGCGCCTCCGAGATCCGAGCATCGCCGACCTGGGCGGCCGTGCTCGGCATGGGGCTGCAGCCGGCGGCGACGGTTGCCGCGACGACCGCGGCCATCGGGATGAGGCGGGTCAGCTTCATGGGGGTCCTCTCGGTGGAACAGGAGGGCGGTGACACTGCGGGCCAGCCTAGCGCATGGCTCTCCGGCGGCCCGATGGCGTCAGCCGTACAGCTGGGTCAGCAGCGTCGTGGCCCAGGCGAGGTGGTCCCCGTCGGGCTTGGGCACAAGCAGTTGCTCGGCGCCCGGCTTGAGGGTGGCACCCGGGTAGAGCCGGCGCAGCCGCACCTGCCGGGAATCGGGCAGCGTGACCGGCGCGAACCGCACCACCTTGCCCTGGGGGACGATCTCCTGGACGCCGTGTTCGCGGGCCAGCATCCGCAGCCGCGCCACCCCGAGCAGGGCGACGACGGGGGCCGGCGGCTCCCCGTAGCGGTCCGCCAGCTCGGCCCGGACGGAATCGATGTCGGCCTCCGTGCGGATCTCCGCGATCTGCTTGTACATCTCCAAGCGCAGGCGCTCGGACTCGATGTAGTCCTCCGGGAGGTGGGCGTCGATGGGCAGCTCGATGCGCATCTGCGGCTCCGGCTCGACGTCGTCGCCGCGGTAGCTGGCGACGGCCTCCCCCACCATGCGCAGGTACATGTCGAAGCCGACGCCCTCGATGTGCCCCGACTGGTCCTCGCCGAGCAGGTTGCCGGCGCCGCGCAGCTCGAGGTCCCGCATGGCGATGGCCATGCCGGAGCCGAGGTCCGTGTTGGCGGCCATCGTCGCGAGGCGTTCGTGCGACGCCTCCGTCAGCGGCTTGTCCGGCGGATACAGGAAGTAGGCGTAGCCGCGCTCGCGGGACCTGCCGACGCGGCCCCGCAGCTGGTGCAGTTGGGACAGGCCGAGGGTGTCGGCGCGGTCGATGATGAGGGTGTTGGCGCTCTGGATGTTGAGGCCCGCCTCGACGATGGTGGTGCTGACGAGGACGTCGGCCCTGCGCTCCCAGAAGTCGAGCATGACCTGCTCCAGGCGCGTCTCGCTCATCTGGCCGTGCGCGGTCACGATGCGCGCCTCGGGCACGAGTTCGCGCAGGTGCGCGGCCGTCTTCTCGATCGTGCCGACGCGGTTGTGGACGAAGAACACCTGACCCTCGCGCGCCAGCTCGCGCCGGATGGCCGCCTTGACCTGCGCGTCGTCGTACGGACCGGCGAACGTGAGGACGGGGTGCCGCTCCTCCGGAGGCGTGGCGATGACGCTCATCTCGCGGATGCCGGTGATGGCGATCTCGAGCGTGCGGGGGATCGGCGTCGCGGACATCGACAGGACGTCGACGTTGACCCGCATGGCCTTCAGGCGCTCCTTGTGTTCGACGCCGAACCGCTGCTCCTCGTCGATGACGACCAGCCCGAGGTCCTTGAACTGGACCTCCTTGCTCAGGAGGCGGTGCGTGCCGATGACGACGTCGATGCGGCCGGTGGCCAGGCCGTCGAGGATCTTCTTGGACTCGGCGTCGGACTGGAACCGCGACAGCTGCGCGAGGTGGACCGGGAAGCCGGCGAACCGCGACGCGAAGGTCTGGTAGTGCTGCGACACCAGCAGCGTGGTGGGCACCAGCACCGCCACCTGTTTGCCGTCCTGGACGGCCTTGAAGGCGGCCCGCACGGCGATCTCCGTCTTGCCGTAGCCGACGTCGCCGCAGATCAGCCGGTCCATCGGCACGATCTTCTCCATGTCGGACTTCACCTCGGTGATGGCCGACAGCTGGTCCGGCGTCTCGACGAAGCTGAAGGCGTCCTCCAGCTCGCGCTGCCACACGTTGTCCGGCCCGAAGGCGTGCCCTCGGGTGGCCTGCCGGGCCGCGTAGAGCTTGATGAGCTCGGCCGAGATCTCCCGGACGGCCTTGCGGGCCTTGGCCTTCCGCTTGGTCCAGTCGGCGCCGCCCATCTTGTCGAGCGCCGGCGCCTCCGACCCCACGTAGCGGCTGAGCTGGTCGAGTTGGTCCATCGGCACGTACAGCCGGTCCCCGGGTTGTCCGCGCTTGCTGGGCGCGTACTCCACGACGAGGTAGTCGCGGGTGGCGCCCTGCACCACGCGCTGCACCAGCTCCACGAACCGCCCGACGCCGTGCTGTTCGTGGACGATCGCGTCGCCGGCCTTGAGTTCGAGCGGTTGGATGGTGGCCTTGCGGCGGCTGGGGAGCTTCCGTTCGGAGCGGTCGGTGACCGTCTGTCCGGTGAGCTCCGTCGAGGTGATGAGCTCGACCTTGGCCTCGTCGGCCCGCCAGCCGTGCGTGAGCGTCGCGACGACGACCGTCACCCGGTCCGGGCCCGGTGGCTCGGTGAGGTCGTCGATGCCGGCGGGGACGCCCGCCTCGTCGAGCAGCTCGACCATGCGCTGCGCCAGGCCGCGTCCCTCGACGCTGAGCACCACGCCCCAGCCGGCCGCGCGGCGTTCGGCGATGTGCCGGGCTGCGGCCTCCGTGTCACCGCGGAACGACTCGACGGCCCCCACCTTGACCGAGCGGGAGTGCACGGAGTCCGCGTCGATGGTCTGCTCGTCGTCGGCCGCGAACGGTGACAGCGACCACCAGCGGTGGCCGACGGCGAGCGCGTGCTGACGGACGTCGGCGAGGCTCCAGTAGGCGGACGCGCCGAGGTCGATCGGCGAGGTGCCCCCGCCGGCCGCCGCTGCCCAGCTGGCCTCCAGGAACTCCTGGCTCGTCTGGACCAGCTCGATCGCGCGGGCGCGGATGAGCTCCGGCGACGACGCGAGGATCAGCGACCCGGCCGGGAGCACGTCGACGAGCAGCTCGAGGCCGTCGACCAGCACGGGCGTGAGCGCCTCCATGCCCTCGACGGCGTGACCCTCGGCGATGCGGCCGAGCATGTCCCCCAGTTCGGGGTGCTGGGCGGCCAGCGCCCGGGCGCGCTCGCGGACCGGGGTGGTGAGCAGGAGTTCGCGGCACGGCGGGGCCACCATCTCGGGCAGCGTGTCGCCCGTGGAGCGCTGGTCGGCGACGGTGAACGACCGGATCTCCTCCACCTCGTCGCCGAAGAAGTCCACGCGCACCGGGTGTTCCTCGGTGGGCGGGAAGATGTCGACGATGCCGCCGCGCACCGCGAACTCGCCGCGCCGTTCCACGAGATCGACGCGCGTGTAGGCGGCGCCGGAGAGGTCCGCGAGCAGCGTGGACAGGGGGTACTCCTCCCCCACGGCGATCCGCACGGGGGCCATGTCCGCCAACCCCTTGACCTGCGGCTGCAGCACGGAGCGGATGGGTGCCACCACGACGCGCGGCACCGGTAGCTCGGCGTGTCCGGTGAGGCGCCGCAGCACGGACAGCCGGCGGCCCACGGTGTCGGCGCGGGGCGAGAGCCGCTCGTGGGGCAGGGTTTCCCAGGCCGGGTAGTAGGCCACGGCGTCCTCGCCGAGCAACCCGCCCAGCTCCGCCGTCACCTGCTCCGCCTCGCGGTAGGTGGAGGTGACCAGCAGCACCGTGCGGCCCGATTCCTCCGCGATGGCCGCCGTCAGCACCGGGAAGAACGCGGGGACGGCGGTGACGTCGAGCGTGGTGACGCCCGAGCGGCGGGAATCGGCCAGCGTCGCGGCGACGGCGTGGTCGCGTTCGAGTGCGGTCAGCAGTCCGGGGAACAACACGTCGCCATCCTTCCACGGCCCTCTGACATCACGAGTTGTAGCGGTTCTGCGTCGCCACCAGGCCCTCGCGCACGAGCAGTTCGACGGCGTCCGCCGCCACGGCGGCATCCACCCGCATCTCCTCCAGCTCGGCGGGCTTCATCTTCGCCAGCACCCAGGCGGCCGCGTCCTGCCGACCGGGGGGGCGCCCCACGCCGACCCGCACCCGGTGGAAGTCTCCGGTCCCGAGGTGGGCGCGGATGGACTTCAGACCGTTGTGCCCGTTGTCGCCGCCCCCGAGCTTCACGCGCAGGCGGCCGGCGTCCAGGTCCAGCTCGTCGTGGATCACGACGATGTGGGACGGCTTGACCTTGTGAAACGTCGCCAGGGAGCGGACGGCCGAGCCGGAGTCGTTCATGAACGTCGTCGGCCGCGCGATCACGAGCCGGATCGACGTGCCCGGCACCAGCGCGGTCGCGACCTCGGCGCGCTGCCGGGAATTGAGGGACAACGACGAGCCGTAGCGGTCCGCGAGGTCCGCTACGGCCCAGAACCCGACGTTGTGCCGGGTGGCCTCGTAGGTCGGGCCCGGGTTGCCGAGCCCGACCACGAGGTACGTCGAGTCGGTCACTCGCTCTCGGCGCCGCCCTCGGCCTCGGTCTCGCCCTCGGCGCTCTCACCGAGGTCGGCGACCGGCGCCGGCACGACGCTGACGACGAGCGTGTCGCCGTCGACGGCGGCCTCGACACCCTGCGGGAAGGTCAGGTCCGCCACGGTGATCTGCGCACCGATGGCGAGGCCCTCCAGCGACACCTCGACCTCGGTGGGGATGTCGGTGGCGGGCGCCAGCACGCTGACCGTCGACAGGTCGTGGTTCACCAGCGCGCCGCGCTCGACGTCGCCCGTGAACAACAGCGGCACGTCGACCGTGACCTTCTCGCCGGCCGTGATGAGCACCAGGT
Organism: Tessaracoccus sp. O5.2; assembly: GCF_964266725.1. NCBI lineage: Bacteria > Bacillati > Actinomycetota > Actinomycetes > Propionibacteriales > Propionibacteriaceae > Tessaracoccus > Tessaracoccus sp. O5.2. Next base: position 126,589 of record NZ_CAXWGV010000052.1, read on the forward strand.
CGACGTGCTCGATGGCGGGGAGGATCGGGTCGCGGGTGATCTGCTTGGGCAGCGCGAGGAACGGCTTCTTCTCGCCCTCGACGGTGATGTGCAGGAGGACGTTGGCCTGGCGCAGCGCCAGGAAGGTCTCGCGCGCGGGCAGCGCCAGGTGGACCGGCTGGGTGCCGTGGCCGTACAGGACGGCCGGCGTCTGGCCGGCGCGACGCAGGCGGCGGGCGGCGCCCTTGCCGAACTCGGTGCGGGTGGTGGCGGTCAGGGTGACGTCTGCCATGCGGAACTCCTCAAGCTTCGGGTGGTGTACGCGTGCGGGCGCCGAGCGAGGACAGTGGCATGTCGATCACGGACCCTGGGGGTCCCTCGCCAGGCAGCCCGCCAAGCCTACCTCAGCACCCGCGGCCGGGCCAATCGCCGTGGCCTAGCGGGGCCGCGGGGACGTGGACGCCCGCTCGATCAGTTCCGGCCGGATCACGTGGCGCGTCGGGGGGCGGCCCGGGTCGGCCAGCTCGTCGAGCAGGATGCGGGCTCCTGCTGCGCCCATCTCGTCGCCGCGCTGGGCCACGGTGGTCAGCGGCACGCCGCCCCATGCGTTGATGTTGGAGTCACATCCCATGACGAGGATGTCGTCGGGCACGCGGACGCCGGCACCCGACAGCACCTGGACGATCGCCATGCCGGTGAGGTCCGCGACACAGATGACGCCGTCGGGCCGCTCGTCGTCCGGAAGCGACAGCAGTGCATGGCCCGCGTCGATCCCGCCGTCGATCTCGAGGTCCGGGACGTGCAGGTCGCGCAGGGACACACCGTCCATCCCTGCGACGGTCCACATCGACAAGATCTACCCCATGTGGTTCTACCTGCCGGGCGGGCTGGTCTTCCTCGTCCTCTTCATCGTCCCGACGGTGCAGTCGTTCTACTAAGCCTTCACCCGGTGGACGCTGTTCGACGCGACGTTCGTCGGCTTCGACAACTTCGTCACGGTTTCGCGTCCGACGTCATCGCGTCGGTCATCTACAAGCAGTACCAGGCCGGCTTCTACGGCCTGTCCACCGCGGGCAACGTCGTGTTGTTCATCGTGGTCACGGCGATCATCTACCCTCTGTCTCGGTGGCTCAACTCGAAGGAGGTCGTCCTGTGACCAAGATGCGGCCACTCGGCTACATCGTCGGCATCATCGGGATCGCCGTCACCACCGTCGTGTTCATCCTGCCGTTCGCATTCATCAACGACTTCCAGAATCCGCTGTACTTCCTGCCCGGCGACAAGAACGCCACGGGTGCAGCTGACGCTGTTCAACTTCCAGAGCCAGTTCAACACGTCCTACAACCTGCTGTTCACCAACATCCTGCTCATCACGATCCCGCCGCTGATCATGTACATCTTCTTCCAGCGTCAGATCGTGGCCGGGATGACGTCCGGGGCCGTGAAGGGCTGAGGATAGACCCGTGAACCCGCAGCCCCGCCTCAGCATGCGCGACGTCGCCGACCTGGCCCGAGTCTCCATCGGGACGGTGTCGAACGTCGTCAACAACCCGGACCGGGTGCTCCCCTCCACCCGCGCCCGGGTGGAGGACGCGATCCGGACGCTGGGCTGGGCCCCGAACCAGCAGGCACAGGCGCTGCGGGCCGGCCGGAGCCGCACCATCGGGCTGGCGGTCATGGACGTCGCGAACCCGTTCTTCGCCGACGTCCTGCGCGGCGCCCAGGCCCGCCTCGAGGAGGCCGGCTACGGGGCGACGATCGGCGACGCCGACAACCGCCCCGACCGCGAGGCGGCGATCCTGCGCTCGTTCCGCGATCAGCGCGTCCGCGGCGTCGTGCTCGGGCCGATCGGGGCCCTGCCGGCGGAGGTCGAGGCGCTGCACCGCGCCAGAATCCCCTCGGTGCTGGTGGACCGCGCCGCCGGCGAGGCCGGCTGCACCGTGGGCGTCGACGACATCGAGGGCGGGCGCATCGCCGTCAGGCACCTCGTCGCGCAGGGACACCGTCGGCTCGCCTTCGTCGGCGGGCCCTCGACTCTCGCACAGGTCCGCGACCGCCGCGAGGGCGCCGAGCAGGCCGCCGCCGAGGCCGGGGCCACCCTGCTGGCCGTGTCCGTGCCGGCGCTGGACTTCGGATCCGGCCGGTCGGCCGCCGAGCACCTGTCCACGCTGCCCCCCGAGGAGCGCCCGACGGGGATCTTCTGCGCCAACGACATGATCGCGATCGGGCTGTTGCAGGGCCTCGTCGCCGCCCGGATCCGGGTGCCGCAGGAGGTCGCGATCGTCGGATACGACGACATCGAGTTCGCGTCCGCGGCCACCGTGCCGCTCACGTCCGTGGCCCAGCCCCGGCGTGACCTGGGCCGGGCCGCCGCGGATCTGCTCATCCGGGAGCTCGAGGACCACGACGCGGGCGTGGACCACGAGCACCGCACCATCGTCTACACCCCCACGCTCGTCGTCCGGGACTCCACGTCCCGTTGACCGGCGAACCCCATCGTTGTATCGTTTCAATCACTCGTTTGTGAAACGATTTAAGTAGCGCGAGGAGGCGCCATGATCGACACCATCAGCTCTCAACTCGAGGCCCAGGTCATCGAGGTCCCGTCGTGGGCGTACGGAAACTCCGGCACCCGCTTCCGGGTCTTCGGCTCGCCCGGCACGCCCCGCACCATCCAGGAGAAGCTGGCCGACGCGGCGCAGGTCAACCGGTTCACCGGGTTGTCGCCGAAGGTGGCGCTGCACTACCCCTGGGACAAGGTCGACGACTGGGCGGGGCTCAAGGCCTACGCCGAGGAGCTCGGCCTGGAGCTCGGCACCGTCAACTCCAACACCTTCCAGGACGAGGCCTACAAGTTCGGCAGCCTGGCCCACAATGACCCGAAGGTGCGCCGGAAGGCCATCGACCACCACCTCGAGTGCCTCGAGATCATGAACGAGATCGGCTCCTCGGACCTCAAGATCTGGCTCGCCGACGGCACCAACTATCCCGGACAGGGCGACATCCGCCGCCGCCAGGACTGGCTCGCCCAGTCGCTCGCCACCATCTACGCCGAGCTCGGCCCGGAGCAGCGGCTCGTGCTGGAGTACAAGTTCTTCGAGCCCGCGTTCTACCACACCGACGTCCCGGACTGGGGCACCTCGTTCGCGCACGTCAACGCCCTCGGCGACAAGGCGCTGGTCTGCCTGGACACGGGCCACCACGCCCCCGGCACCAACATCGAGTTCATCGTCGCGCAGCTGCTGCGCCTGGGGAAGCTCGGCTCGTTCGACTTCAACTCGCGGTTCTACGCCGACGACGACCTGGTCGTGGGCGCCGCCGACCCGTTCCAGCTCTTCCGCATCCTGTGGGAGGTGCGGCGCGGTGGCGGCTTCGATCCGGCCACCGGCGTGGCGTTCATGCTCGACCAGTGCCACAACATCGAGGACAAGGTCCCCGGCCAGATCCGTTCCGTGCTCAACGTGCAGGAGATGACGGCCCGCGTGCTGCTCCTCGACGCCGACGAGCTGGCCGCGGCACAGGACGCCAACGACGTCCTCGGCGCGAACGAGATCCTCATGGACGCCTTCTACACCGACGTGCGCCCCATGCTGGCCGAGTGGCGCGAGTCCCGCGGCCTGCCCGGCAACCCGATGAAGGCGTTCGCCGAGTCCGGCTACCTGGCCAAGATCGCCGAGGAGCGCGTCGGCGGGGCGCAGGCGGGCTGGGGAGCCTGATGGCCGCGCAGTCCGTCATCGCCGTCGACCTGGGCGCGACCAGCGGGCGGGTGGTGCTCGCCGCCCTCGCCGGCGGCCGCGTCGACCTGACGGAGGTCCACCGGTTCTCCACCGCCGCCCGGCAGACCGACGACGGGCTCCGGCTCGACGTCGCCGGGCTGTTCGCGGAGATCCAGACCGGGATCGGCCTGGCCATGGCTGCGGCCACGGCGCCGGTGGTGTCGCTCGGCATCGACTGCTGGGCGGTCGACTACGGCCTGCTCGGCGATGACGGACTGCTCGAACAACCTTTCAACTACCGCGACCCCAGGACGGAGCGCGGCCGGGCCCTCGTGCGGGAGCGGATCTCCGAGGCCGAGCTGTACTCGCGGGTGGGGCTGCAGGACGTGCCGTTCAACACGGTCAACCAGCTGGCCGACGACCTCGCCGCCGGTCGGCTCGACCGGGCGCGGCGGTTCCTGCTCCTGCCCGATCTCCTGGCCTCGTGGCTCACCGGGCGGGAGGTGGCGGAACGGACCAACGCGTCGACCACCGCTCTCCTCGATCCACTCACGGGTCAGTGGGACTGGGAGCTCGTCGACCGGCTCGGGCTTCCGCGGCGCATCTTCCCGGAGGTGGTGGAGCCCGGCACGGTGCTCGGCACCATCACGGAGGGCCCGGCCGCGGGCGTCCCACTGGTCGCCGTCGGCACCCACGACACCGCCTCCGCCGTCGTGGGAGCGCCCCTGGCCGACGACGACGTGTTCATCTCGTCGGGGACGTGGTCGCTGGTCGGCATGGAACTCGACGCCCCCATCCTCACGGAGCAGTCCCGGGCGGCTGACCTCACCAACGAGGGCGGCGTCGACGGCACCGTCCGCTACCTCAAGAACGTCATGGGCCTGTGGATCCTCTCGGAGGCGGTCCGGCACTGGGCCGCGGAGGGCAGGGACCTGTCCGTGCCGGAGCTGGTCGCGGCGGCCCGCACCGTGCGGGACGCGCCCCACTTCGACGCCACGCACCCGAGCCTGCTGCCACCCGGCGACATGGTCGGTCGGGTCAAGGCCCTGTCCGGCGGCGACGCGCGGCTGGACGACCCCGCCGTGTTCACCCGCGCCCTGATCGAGTCCCTGGCCGACGCCTACGCCGACGCCATCGCCGAGATCTCCGCGATCACGGGCCGCTCACCCCGCCGCATCGTCGTGGTGGGCGGCGGCTCCCAGAACACTCTGCTGTGCCAGCGCGCCGCCGACCGCACCGGACTGCCCGTCTCCGCAGGCCCGGTCGAGGCGACGGCACTCGGCAACTGCCTCATCCAGGCGCGCGCCGTCGGGCTGCTCGCCGGCTCGCTCACCGACCTCAGAAGGACCGTGATGGCATCGACCACCGTGACCCAGTACCTCCCGCGCCCCGAGAAGGAGCTCGCCGCGATCACCGCGCTGTCCAACGAGTTCGGCGCCAACCCGGCCTTCGCCCGCGCCGGCGGCGGCAACTCGTCGGCGAAGGCCGACGGCGTGCTCTGGATCAAGCCCAGCGGCGTGTCCATGGGCACCCTCACCGCCGAGGACCTCGTCCCCCTCGACCTGGCCGTGCTCCTCGACTCGCTCGATGCGCCGGACCCGGACCCGGCGCTGGGCGACCCGGTCAACCACATCGCGACGCTGGCCCGCCGCGATGACGGGCCCCGCCGCCCGTCGGTGGAGATCCTGTTCCACGCGCTCATCCCCGACACCTACGTGCTGCACAGCCACCCGCTGCTGATCAACGCCATCACCTGTAACGCGGACGGCGAGCGCCTCACCCGCGACCACTTCGGCGACGACGTCCTCTGGGTGCCGTACGTCGATCCCGGTCTGCCCCTGGCCCGTGAGATCAAGGCCCGCCGGGAGGAGTTCACGGCACGGACCGGCCGCCCGGCGCCCAGCGCCACGTTCCTCATGAACCACGGCCTCATCGTCTCCGGCGACGATCCGGCCGCCGTCGCCGAGGAGAGCTACCGGATCCTGCGGCGCATCGAGGACGCGGTCGCCGCGGCCGCGGCGAGGGCGGCGGAGACCCCCGCGGCCGCCCAGGCCGAGCTCGCCGACCTGGCCGCCGTCGCCGAGGAGTTCCGCGCCGCCGTCGGTGCGGCCGCCGTCGCCACCGACGACGGGGACCTGGCCCGCGCCTTCCCCGTCACCGAGGCCGGCACGCGGTTCCTCGTCGAGGGTCCGCTCATCCCCGACCAGATCGTCTACGCCGGTTCGTTCCCGCTCGTCGTCACGGGCGTCGCGGAGGTGCAGCCGAGGCTGGCCGAGTTCCGCGAGGCCCGCGGGGTGGACCCGGTCGTCGCGGTGGTGCCCGGGTCCGGGGTCGTCGCCGTGGGTGACTCGGAGAGGTCGGCGACGACGGCCCTGCAGGTCTACGTCGACGCCCTGACCGTGGGGCGCGCCGCGACCGCGCTGGGCCGGGTCCGGGCGCTCGACGAGCGGGAGCGGCGCTTCATCGAGACCTGGGAGGCCGAGGCGTACCGCAAGCAGGTCGCCAAGGCCTGAGCCCCGCCCCTCCCCGGCCCCGCCGCGACATCAGTCGACGGCCAGCGCCTCGGTCGGGGTCGCCCCCGCGGCACGCCGCCCCGGGAGCACCGACGCCAGCGCGGCGGCCGCCAGGCACACCCCGACGAGTCCGAAGATCCACGCCGGGTCCATGGCGAGCCGGAGGTCGACGGTGCCGCCGGGCACGGCGGCGAAGGCCGCCGACAGCCCCAGCCAGGCGAAGAAGATCCCCGCCGCGAAGCCGACCAGCGCGCCGACCAGCACGAGCGCCAGCGCCTCGATGAGCAGCATCAGCTGCAGCTGTCCGCGCTGCATACCCAGCGCCCGCAGCAGCGCGGACTCGCGCTGCCGTTCGAGCACGGACAGGCCGAGCGTGTTGCCCACCCCGACCACTGCGATGAGCACCGCGACGCCCAGCAGCGCCGTCATGATGAGGATGACCACCCCGACGACCTGCTCCAGGAGACCGGCCATCTGCGCCCCACTGTTGCTGAGGTCCGGCTGTTCCTCGGCGGAGAGGGCCGCGATGGCGCGGTTGATGGCCGTGGCGTCGGTCCGGTCGGTGAGCTTCACCCAGAGCGCGGCGTCGACCATCTGGCCGGGCAGCCGGTCCAGCGTCGCGGCGCTGACGCCGAACGCCCGCCAGCCGTACAGCTCCCCCGTCTCGGACGTCAGCTCCACGTCGCCGATCGCGAAGGTCGCGGGTGTGTCGGGGCCCACCTCGTCGAAGCGGGCGACGGTGTCGGGGATCGGCTCCGCCTCCACTCCCATGTCGCGGCGCGCGGCGTGGTCGTCGACGGCGAAGTACGAGGCGCCGTCCACCTCGACCACCTTCCCGCGCAGCACCGCGACCTCAGCCACTCCGGGGACCGCCCGGACCGCGTCGGCGGTGCCGGCCGGGACCCCCGACTCGTAGGTGGCCGACAGGTCGAGCGGCAGCTCGCGGTCGATGGTGTCCATCGCGGACGTCCGGGCGCTGGTCAGTGCGATCTGCAGGGTGACGATGAGCCCGATGGCCAGCATGAGCGCGCTGGCGGTGGCGGCGGCTCGGCGGGGGTTGCGGGCCGAGTTCTTCAGCGCCAGCCGGGCGGTGGGTCCGGCGGGACCGGCCAGCCTGCCCGCGAGCCGGAGCAGGGCCGGGACAAAGAACGGCGCCGCCCCCAGCACCCCCAGGGTGAGCAGGACGCCGGAGGCGGCCGCGTAGACGAGGTTCATCTCCGAGCGTCCGACCTGCGACAGCACCGCCAACGCCACCCCGCCGGCGATCAGGAGGCCGCAGACGACGGCGCGCACCGCGCCGGCCCGCCGGGCCTGGGCCTCGGTCGGCACGGCCTGCAGGGCCTCGAGCGGCCGGACGCGCGCGGCGGCGACCGACGGCACGACCGCGGAGATCAGCGTCGCGAGCACTCCGACCAGGACGGCCAGCCCGACCTCGGCCCAGTCCACAGTCAGCCCCCAGTACCAGGAGCCGGTGACGGCCGAGCCGGCGGCCGCGACCGCGAAGCCGAGGCCGACGCCGACGAGCGATCCGGCGAGCCCGAGGAGCAGGGATTCGAGGACCATGCGGCCCATGACCTGGCTCCCCGAGGCGCCGACGGCGCGCAGGAGCCCGAGCTGGCGGCGCCGCTGCGCCAGGAGGATGGTGAACGTGTTGGCGATGGTGATCATGCCGACGAGCACCGCGATGACGGCGAAGGCCAGCAGGAGGTTCTTGAAGACGTCGAAGTCACCGGTGGTGGCCACGAGGGCGGCGTCGCGGTACTCCTGGGCGGTCTGGACCGTCAGGCCAGGCGCCACGGCGTCGGCGGAGCGGACGACCGCGTCGGCCACCGCGGACGGGTCCGCGTCCTCGGCGAGGAGGATCGCCACCGCGCCGGCAGCCGGGAACTCCTCGGCGGGCTGCGAGAGGTAGCCCGTGGAGGTGAACAGGCTGCGGGCGTCGCGGGTGATCCCCACGACGGTCAGCGGCTGACCGGGGCCGGCCTGGACCTCGTCGCCCAGCTCGACGCCGAGCTTGTCGGCCATGTCCCCGGCGACGGTGATCTCCCCGGCCGCGCCGGGGTAGGCGCCCTCGGCCAGTTCGGCCCAGCGGAACTCCGGGGCCTGGTTGACCCACAGGGTGGCGAACACGGTGCGGTCCCCCGCCGTGACCTCCGCCGACGCGTTGATCACCCGCTGGACGGCCGCGACGCCGTCGACGGTCCCGATCAGCTCCGCGGCCTCGGCGGAGAGGCCCTCGTCGCCCGCGACGGCGACGAGGTCGGCCGTGGACAGGGCCATGGAGTTGGCCTTGCCGGTGCCGTTCTGCTCGGTGCTGATGAACACCGAGATGGCGACGATGAACCCGACGCTGATGGCGATCGCGACGAGGGTGGCGATGAAGCGGCCCGGGTGGAGCCTCAACTCGCTGACTGCATGGCGGAACATCAGGCGGCCACCGCCCCGAGGAAGCCGGTGACGGCCTCGGCGGTCGGCTGGGCGAGGTCGCCGACGATGCGGCCGTCGAGCAGCATGAGGGCGCGGTCGGCGTAGGCGGCCGCGCGCGCGTCGTGGGTCACCATGATGATGGTCTGCCCGTCGTCGCGGGCACAGGCCCGCAGGTAGTCGAGCAGGCGGGTGCCGGTCTTCTGGTCCAACGCCCCCGTCGGCTCGTCGGCGAAGATCACCTCCGGGCGGGTGACCAGGGCCCGGGCGACGGCCACGCGCTGCTGCTGCCCGCCGGACAGCTGGCTCGGTCGGTGCCCCAGCCTGTCGCCCAGTCCGAGGGAGTCGACGACGGCGTCGAGGACGGACCGCTCGACGCGCCGCCCGGCGAGCTCGAGCGGAAGGACGATGTTCTGCTCGGCCGTGAGGGTGGGCAGCAGGTTGAAGGCCTGGAAGATGAAGCCGACCTTGTCACGGCGCACCCGCGTCACGGCCCGCTCGGGGAGGGCCGCCAGGTCATCGTCGCCGATGAGGACCTGGCCGCTCGTCGGGCGGTCCAGCCCTGCCATGCAGTGCATCAACGTCGACTTCCCCGAGCCGGAGGGCCCCATGATGGCGGTGAACGACCCCCGGGCGATGTCGACCGACACGTCGTCCACGGCCACCACCTGCTCAGCGGTACTGCCGTAGATCTTCGTCAGGTGCCGGGTGGCGCAGGCGGTGTGGGTGATGACGGTCACTGCCGTGGTCCTCTCCATGGGTGGGTCTCGCATCGAACCTAGGACCGGGCGTGCCGCCGGCGGATCGGCTGAGCGTCCCGGAGGGGGTGCACCTGGGTATGGCCGCTCCCTGAGCCAGACCCTGCCAGGGCCTCAGGGTGCCTAGACTCACGCCATGACCCGCCGCACCGTCGCCCTCCTGGGACCGGCGTTCGTCGCGGCCATGGCCTACGTGGACCCGGGCAACGTGGCGGCGAACCTGACGGCGGGCGCCACGTTCGGCTACCTGCTGGTCTGGTCGCTGGTGCTCGCGTGCCTCATGGCGATGCTGGTGCAGTACCTGTCGGCCAAGCTGGGCGTGGTCACCGGCCAGAGCCTCAGCGGCCTGGTGCGCGCCTCTCTGTTGAGGCGTCGGGGTGGAAAGGTGTGGCGCGCGTTGTACGCGGCCCAGGCGCTCGCCGTCGCCATTGCCACGGACGTGGCCGAGGTGGTGGGCGGCGCCATCGCGCTCAACCTGCTCTTCGGCCTCCCGCTGCCGGTAGGGGCCGTCATCGTGGGGCTGGTCGCCATCGTGATGCTGCAGTGGCTGCGCTCCCACGGCGAGGTGTTCTTCGAGGTGCTGCTCATAGGCGTGCTGGCCATCATCGCGATCGGTTTCATGACCAGCCTGATCTGGCTGCCGCCAGACCCCGCGCAGGTCATCGGCGGCCTCGTGCCCCGATTCGCCGGCGCCGAGTCACTCCAGCTGGCCGCGGCAATGCTCGGGGCCACCGTGATGCCCCACGCCGTCTACCTTCATTCGGAACTGGCCCGCTCACGCCATGAGGGCTCCTCCGAGACGGTGCCGCGGCTGCTGCGTGTGCAACGCGTTGACGTGATGATCGCGCTGACGGTGGCCGGGGTGGTGAACGTCTCGATGCTCCTGTTCGCCGCGGCGGCCCTGCGCGGCGCGACGGTGGACTCCATCGAGGCGGCACACGGCGAGGTCACCGCACTGGTGGGCCCCCTGGCCGCGACCGTGTTCGCCTTCGGTCTGCTGTTCTCCGGCGTCGGGTCCGCCATCGTCGGGACCGACGCCGGCGCGGGCATGGTGCGCGACTTAGTCTCACCGAAGATCACGCCGACCGTGCGCCGGTTGATCACGCTGGTGCCCGCCGTCGCCATCCTGATGATCGGGCTCGCTCCCACGCAGGCGCTCGTGCAGTCGCAGCTGGTCCTGAGCTTCGGCATCGGCTTCGCCGTGGTGCCGCTGGTGGCGATGACCGCGAGCCGGGCGACGATGGGCGAGTACCGCAACCCGGCGTGGCTGACCGCCGTGGCATGGGCGGTGGTGGCCGCCGTGTTGGCCCTCAACGTGGCGGTGATCGTCACCAGTTTCTAGGCGACGCCCCCGAAGAGCGACGTGACGGAGCCGTCGAGGAACACCGCGTTGATCGCCTTGGCGATCAGGGGCGCGATCGACAGCGTGGTGAGGTTGTTGATCGGCACGTCGGTGCGGGTCGGCAGGGTGTTGGTGACGATGATCTCGGAGAAGTTGGCCCCGTTGAGCCGCTCGGCCGCCGGGCCGGAGAAGATGGGGTGCGTGGCCGCGGCGATGACCTTGGACGCCCCGCGGTCGTGCAGCGCCTGGGCCGCCTGGGCGATGGTGCCCGCGGTGTCGATCATGTCGTCGACGAGCAGGCACACCTTGCCCTCGACGTCGCCCACGACCTCGTGCACGGCCACCGTGTTGGCCTTCTCGTGGTCGCGTCGCTTGTGGACGATCGCCAGCGGGGTGCCGAGCACGTCGGTCCACATGTCGGCGAGGCGGACGCGGCCGGCGTCCGGGGACACGACGCACATCTCGTTGGCGTCGTACTTCTCCTTGACGTAGTCCGAGAGGACCGGCAGGCCCCACAGGTGGTCGACGGGGCCGTCGAAGAAGCCCTGGATCTGCGCGGCGTGGAGGTCGACCGACATGATCCGGTTCGCGCCCGCCGCCTTGTACATGTCGGCGACGAGGCGGGCCGAGATGGGCTCGCGGCCGAGGTGCTTCTTGTCCTGGCGGGCGTAGGGGTAGAACGGCGCCACGACCGTGATCCGCTTGGCGGACGCGCGCTTGAGCGCGTCGACCATGATGAGCTGTTCCATCAGCCACTCGTTGACCGGCGCGGTGTGCGACTGGATGACGAAGGCGTCGCAGCCGCGCACCGACTCCTCGAAGCGCACGTAGATCTCGGAGTTGGCGTAGGTGAGGGCGCGCGTTGGCACGAGCTCCTCGTCCATGAGGGCGGCGACTTCCTGCGCGAGCTCCGGGAAGGCACGCCCGCTGAACAGCATGAGGTGCTTGGTGTTCTTGGCGGTATGGGACACAGCGATCAGGCCTTCTTCTTGGCTCGGGACTCCTCGACGGCGGGGTGGATCCCACCGTCGTGCTCGGCTGCCGCGGCGGCCGCCTTGGACTCGGGGCGGCGCTCGGCCATCCACCCGTCGATGTTGCGCTGCCGTCCGCGCGCGAGCGCGAGGCTGCCGGCCGGCACGTCGTCGGTGATGGTCGACCCGGCGCCCACCAGCGCTCCCGGGCCGATGTCGACGGGGGCGACGAGCACCGAGTTCGACCCCACGAACGCCCGCGCGCCGACGTGCGTCGTCGACTTGTAGACGCCGTCGTAGTTGGCGAAGATCGTGCCCGCGCCGATGTTGACGCCCTCGTCGATGACGGCGTCGCCGACGTAGGTGAGGTGCGGCACCTTCGAGCCGTCGGCGATGACCGCGTTCTTGGTCTCGACGAAGGTGCCGATCTTGCCGCCCTTGCCGAGCTCGGTGCCCGGGCGCAGGTAGGCGAACGGGCCGACGGTGGCCCCCTCCCCGATGACCGCGAAGGAGCCGTGGGTGCGCACGACCTCGGCGCCGGCGCCGACCTCGACGTCCATGAGGGTGGTGTCGGGGCCGATGATGGCGCCCTCTCCGATCGTCGTGGCGCCCTGGAGGATGACGCCGGGCAGCAGGACGACGTCGCGGGCCAGGTCCACGTCGACGTCGATCCACGTCGTGGCGGGGTCCACCATCGTGACGCCCGCGAGCATCCATGCGTCGCGGATGCGGCGGTTCATCTCGAGGTTCATGCGGGCCAGCTGCACCCGGTCGTTGACGCCTTCGGTCTGCCACACGTCGTCGATGAGGTGGGCCCCGCAGCGTCGGCTGCTCTCGTGCGCGAACCGCAGGACGTCGGTGAGGTACTGTTCGCCCTGCGCGTTGTCGGTGGTGAGCGAGGCGAGGCCCTCGCGGAGCGTGGCCGCGTCGAAGACGTAGATGCCGGAGTTGATCTCGTCGATCGCCCGCTGGGCCTCGTCGGCGTCCTTGTGCTCGACGATCCCGGTCACGACGTCGCCGTCGCGCAGGATGCGGCCGTAACCGGTGGGGTCCTCGACCCTCGCGGTGAGGACGGTGACGGCGTTGCGGTGCGCGCGGTGCACGGCGACGAGCTGACGCAGCGTGTCCCCCGTGAGCATCGGCACGTCGGCGTAGGTGACGACGACGTCGCCCTCCAGGTCGCCGAGCCCGTCGAGCCCGCACGCCACGGCGTGGCCGGTGCCGAGCTGCTCGTCCTGGACGGCGGTGCTCACCGTCTCGGAGAGTTGCTCGAGATGTTCGACGACCTGCTCCCGCAGGTGACCCACGACCACGACCAGGTGCTCGGGGTTCAGCGCCGCCGCCGCCGAGACGGAGAAGCTGAGCATCGATTTGCCCGCCACCTCGTGGAGCAGCTTGGACTTGTTGGACTTCATCCGGGTGCCGCCTCCCGCGGCGAGCACCACGACGGCCGCTACGGGCGCCAGATCGCTGTCAGAGTTGGACACGGGATATCTCTCCTTCGGTGCCGACCGAAACGCTCCGCTGCCGTGGAGCCGGACGAGCTACGGGCCTGGGGCCGCTCTCTCGCCGTCAAAATACCAGCCCGCGCCCCGTGGCCCGGACCTCGCGCGATGAAAGCGTGTTCAGAACCCTTGAAAGCGCTATCACGACTGTACTTGACTGGGGCGCCGCATCGAGAGAAGGACGACATCCGTGGGAACGCTGACCTGGGGCCACGACGCACTCGAGCTGACGTTCTCGACCGACGACGACGCGCCGGTCTCCCTCGTGTCGGCCGCCGCCCGCGACGCGCACGTAGCCGGCGGGGCGCCCGTCGGCCTGGCACAGGTGCTCACGGCGGACTCGGGGCACGCGCCCGCCAGCGCGGGCCTCGGGCTGACCCGGCTGGGGTCGCTGCTGCGCTACGTGGACCACGAGTCGACCAGGGACACCGGCTGGCACCGGCTCCTCGTGACGATGGAGGCTGACGGCCTGCGGGTCGACGCACGGATGGAGGTGCGCGAGCTGGCCGGGGACTTCGCCGTGGCCCTGACATGAACACGCTGGGCGGCGACCCGACCACCGAGAAGCTGCTGCCGTTGATCGACGCCGCGGCCGGCGTCGGCGCCGAGGTGTTCGTCGTGGACGCCGGCTGGTACGACGACTAGGGTCACTGGTGGGACGGGGTCGGCGAGTGGCGGCCGTCACACACCCGCTTCCCCGGCGGGCTGGGCGAGGTCCTCGACCGCATCCGCGCGCACGGCATGACGCCGGGGCTCTGGCTGGAGCCCGAGGTCGTCGGGGTGCGCAGTCCGGTGGCGGACCGGCTCCCGGATTCGGCATTCCTCCAGCGAGGCGGGCAGCGGATCGTCGAACACGACCGCTACCACCTGGACCTGCGGCATCCGGCGGCGCGCGGACACCTCGACGAGGTCGTCGACCGGCTCGTCGGCGAGTTCGGGGTCGGCTACTTCAAGCTCGATTACAACATCAACCCGGGCCCGGGCACTGACGTCGACGCGCCCAGCGTTGGCCACGGGCTGCTGGAGCACAACCGGGCCCACCTCGCGTGGCTCGACGGGGTCGCCGACCGGCATCCCTGCCTGATCCTGGAGAACTGCGGATCGGGCGCGATGCGGGCGGACTTCGCTCTGCTGTCGCGGCTGCAGCTGCAGTCCACCTCGGACCAGCAGGAGCCCCGGCTCTATCCGCCGATCGCGGCCGCGGCGCCGATGCAGATGCTGCCGGAACAGGCCGCGAACTGGGCCTACCCCCAGCCGGGCATGTCCGCGGAGGAGGCCGCCTTCTGCCTCGTGACCGGGCTGGTCGGGCGCTTCTACCTCTCCGGTCACCTCAACCGCATGACGCGGGCCGAGCTGGGGCTGGTCCGGGAGGCCGTGGGCGTCGCGCGGCTGCTCCGCGACGTGCTCCCGGAGGCGGTCCCCTCGTGGCCCCTGGGCCTGCCGGGGTGGACGGACCCGGTGGTCGCCGTCGCGCTGGCGACGGAACGGGAGACGATCCTGGCCGTGTGGCGCCGCGACGGGGCCGGGGACACGGCGCTCCCCCTCGCCGGGCTCCGCGGGCGCGGGTGCGCGGTCGAGCAGCTCTTCCCCGGAACGCTGGCGGCCTGGCGGACCCGGTGGGACCGGGAGGCCGGCGTCCTGACGGTCGGCGCCGGCGAGCCGGGGACCGCCCGCCTCTTCCGGCTCACCCCGGAGGCCTGATGCGCCCGTCGGGTCCGGCGACCATGAAGGACGTCGCCGAGCGGGCTGGGGTGTCCGTCCCCACCGTGTCGCGGTTCCTGAGCGGCGCCGCGCGGGTGAGCGAGGACAAGCGGCTGCGGATCGCCGAGGCCGTCGCGGACCTGGGCTTCACGCCGAATGCCGCGGCCCGGGCGCTCGTCGGCCGCCCGCCGCAGGTGGTGTCGGTGCTGACCGGGGACACGTCGCGCTATGGCTACGCGGAGACCATCCGGGGAGTGGAGGAGGCGGCGCGCTCGGCCGGATTCGTCGTCACGATCACCGCGCTGGACAGCGCGGCCGACGAGGCCGTCGCCGGGGCGGTCGCCCTCGCGATGTCGCAGCCCATCGCGGGCGTCGTCGTGTTGAAGTTCGACGCCCCCGGGGCCGCGGCACTCGAACGCCTGCCCGCGTGGCTGCCGACGGTCGCCCTGGCCGGGGCGCGGGAGCGGGGACGCGCGCAGGCGGTCATCCGCGAGGAGCACGGCGCTCGTCTCGTCGTCGAGCATCTCCTCGGGCTGGGGCATCACACGGTGCACCACCTCCGCGTCCCCGCCCAGGGCGGCGAGCTCGGCCGCACGGCCGGCTGGCGGGCCGCCCTCCGCGCTGCGGGCCGCCCGGTGCCGGAGCTCCTGGAGACGACGTGGGAACCTGCCGCGGCACGGCGGATCGGTCACCTGCTCGCAGAGCGCCGCGACGTGACCGCGCTGTTCTGCGGCAACGACGAGGTGGCGATGGGCGTGGCGGCCGGGCTGCGCGACCGGGGCGTCGCCGTCCCCCGCGACATCAGCCTGGTGGGCTTCGACGACCATCCGATCGCCGAGCTGTGGGATCCGTCCCTCACCACCGTGCGCCAGGACTTCGCCGGGCTGGGGCGGCGCGGCTGGCGCATGCTGGCCGGCCGCATCCAGGGATCCACCAGCACCCGTCTCGTCAGCCTGACCCCCGAGCTCATCCTGCGCGCCAGCACGGCGCCACCGTCTGCGGGAAGGACCGCCCCATGACCGAGCAGCGCCTCGTCGTCGACTTCACCGCCCCCGTCGGCCCCTTCCGCGGCGGGGCCGCCGGGACGCTGTACGGGCTGGGCGACAACGGCGTGCCCACCCGAGCCGTCCTCAACGGCGCCCACGTGACGACGTCATCGCAGAAGGCGCCCGGGGGCGCGCAGCACCCGAGCGGGGACTCGCGGTCGCCGAGCGGGTCGCGGAGTCGGTGGCCGCCGGCTCCGCCCGGCCGGGCGACTACGTGCTCATCCCCTTCAACGAGCCGGACGGGGGCAACTGGTACCCGGACGGGCCCGCGCAGCGGTGGCCCACGACTGCCTCCCCGACGTCGTCATCTGGCACGAGCTCGGGATCGAGAATCTCGGCACCTTCCGCGGCCACCTGGCCGAGTACCGCACGCTGGAGGCCCGCCTCGGACTCGGGCCCTTAGAGGTGAACATCACCGAGTACGGCATGCTGCGCGACATGGCCGTCCCCGGCCAGCTCATCCAATGGTTCGCCCTGTTCGAGGACACCAAGGTCGACGCGCAGGTGGCGTACTGGAACTACGCCGGCAACCTCTCGGACAACTCCGCCCGCGCCCATGGAGCCAACGGCGGCTGGTGGCTGTGGAAGTGGTACGGCGATCTCGACGGTGCCACCACGGTGCGCGTCGCGCCTCCGGCCTCTGACGTCCCGGATACGCTCCAGGCCATCGGCGCGGCCGACGCCGTCAACGGCCGCGCGACGGTCCTGCTCGGCGGCGGGTCCGGCGAGGTCGTCGTCGAGCTGCGGGGCCTGGCCGAGGCGGGGCTGGCGGGCGGGGTCGATGTCGCGGTGCGCGAGGCGCGCCTCACGGGCGTCGACGGGCTGCATCCCGCGCCGCCGGTGGTCAGGGCGTGGCGTGGGCTCGCGGTCCATGACGGCGTGCCCCTCGAGCTGCGGCTCGCGTTGTCGGACCCCACCAGCGCCTGTCAGGTCCTCATCACCCCCGCCGTCGCTGAGGCGCAGCCGCCCGCCCACTGGCGCGCCGACGTCGAGGCGGAGACGACGCGGCTCGACGACGCCACCGTGGCCGTCCAGGATCCGCGGGCACGGGAGGGATGGCAGTTCCTGGCCTCCGGGTCCGCCCACGTCGTCGACTTCAGCGCTCCCACGTCGGCCGCGACCTGGCGGACGACCCTGCCCCACGACGGCCGGTACCGGCTCCAGTCCATCGGCGCCGCGGCCGGCGATCCGGGGCAGCTGGCGGTGTTCGTCGACGGTGCGCCCGCCTGCATCCTGCGTCATCCCGCGGGTCTCGCGCTGAACGACACGTCGCGCGGCCACTATCGGGGCAGCGCAGAGGTGGTCTTCACGCTCACCCGAGGCGAGCACGAGTTCTCGGTCCGCCCGAGCCTCGACGGCCTGACGCTCCTGCCCGGCGCGGAGATCACGCTGGACCGGTTCACGCTCATGGACGCCTCCGACGAAGACCGCGAGGTGTACCCCGCCGCGACGTTCCGGCTCGCGGACGGCGCGCGTCTGGAGTGGGCGCCGTCCAGCGGGGCCGTAGTCCTGGCCGACCGCGCCCGGGCCGACGCGTACGTCACCGCCTGGGAGACCGGCTATCACGAACTGATCCTCCGCACGACCCGCCCCGGCGGGGTCGTGGTGGCGCTGGACGGCTGCCCCGTCGGCATCGTCGACTGCGACGGCGATGCGCCCGGTCGTGCGGTCGTGCACCTGGTGGAGGGCGTGACGGAGGTGGAGCTGTCCGCGGCCGCCGGCGTCGCCGAGGTGATCTCGCTCGAGCTGCGCCGGGCCGCGTCGTACGACGCTGACCGCGTGGTCGTCGCGGCCGACGGGGACGCGCTGGAGGTGCCGCGGACGGGGGCCATCGCCTCCCCCGGCCCCCACCACGTGGTCATCACGTACGCCAACGCCGACCTCGACGGCGAGCACGACTACAACCCGCAGGTCGTCGATCGGCACCTGGAGCTCAGTGAGGGCGAGCGGCCGGTGGGCCGGGCGGGGTGTCGGTACACCTACTCCTGGGCCAACGAGTGGGATCGGGCGCTGCCCGTCGTCCTCGAGACGGCGGACGATCCGCTGCGGCTGGTCCCGGTGGGCGGCCCATCGCCTGTGGTGAGTCGGATCGTCGTGGCCCCGCTGCGCTTGTCGGTCGATCCCCCGTCCGCGACACTGTGCCGATGAGTTCACGTAGCGATGCCGTCCCCGCTCCCGCGCCGACGCCGGCCTGGTACTCAGTGCTCTGGGGCGCCGTCGGCGTCACCTTCATCGTCGCGGTCGCGGGTTTCTGGGCCGCCGGGGAGGTCCTCGAGTCGGTGACGGATCGCGACGGCATCGCGATGTGGGACCGCCCGCTCCTCGACTGGATGATCGCCGCGCGGACGCCGGCCGCTGACGCGGCGATCGCGTGGTACTCGAACGCGGGCGGCCCGCTGTGGCAGCCCATCGTCACCGCCGCCGTCGTCGCGTTCCTCTGCTGGCGCTACCGCTCGGTGCGCCCGTTGGTGCTGACGCTCATCGCGGCGGGCGGCGCCCTGGCCATGACGGTGCTGGGCAAGCGGGCGGTCGGGCGCATCCGGCCGCCGTTCGAGCAGGCCATCCCGCCGCACGAGGTGTCCGCGAGCTTCCCGAGCGGGCACAGTCTCAACGCCCTCGTCATCGCCGGGATCCTGTGCTACCTGGTGCTGATCCACCTGGACGGGCGTCGCCCGCTCGCGCGGGTCGGGTGGGTGGCCTTCTTCACCGTGTACGCCCTCACCATGGGGCTCAGCAGGGTCTATCTGGGGCATCACTGGCTCACCGACGTGCTCGCGGCCTGGGTCCTCGGCCTGGCCTGGCTCGCGATGGTCATCGGCGTGCATCGCCTCTGGCACGCCATGCGGCCGCAACCGGACAGGGCCCCGGTCGAGTAGCGGACCGTCGACACGCCGTCCCAACCTCGAGCAGGTCGCTGCAGCCGCCGGCGTCTCCAGGGCGACCGTCTCGCGCGTCGTCAACGGGGTCGCCACGGTCGACGCCGACCTGCGCACGCGCGTGGAGAAGGCGATCGCGGACCTGCGCTACGTCCCCAACCAGGCGGCCCGCACCCTGGTGACCCGGACCTCGACCACATCGAGCGATACCTGCGCAGCGCGCCGCTCGACGGTGTGCTCCTCATCTCCGAGCACGCCGCCTACGACCCCATCCCCCTCGCGATGCGCGACGCCGGGCTCCCCCTCGTGATCGGCGGGCGCCCGATCGACGACGGCCTGGGCGTGCCCTACGTCGACAACGACAATGTCGGCGGTGGGCGGATCGCCGCCGAGCATCTCCTGTCGAGGGGATGCCGGAGGATCGCTACGGTCGCGGGCCCCGGCGACATGACCGCGGGCACGGACCGCCTCCGCGGATTCTCCGGGAGAGATCGCGCGAACGCCTGCTGAGCCGCGCCCCGACATCGACGGGATCTTCGCCGCGTCCGACCTCATGGCGCTGGGCGTTCTCCGGGCGCTGCGACGTGCCGGCCGCCGGGTCCCCGACGACGTGGCGGTGGTCGGTTTCGACGACATCCCGCTGGCCGCCGCTGCCGAGCCGCCGCTCACCACGGTGCGCCAGGACACCGTGCTGCAGGGGCGCGCGATGGCCCGCATGCTGCTCAGCGCCATTCGCCCCGCCCGTCCGGCGCCGTCCGACGGCGGCCTCCCCGACCTCCGCGGCTTGGATCGCCTCGTCCTGCCCGTCGCTCTCGTCGAGCGCGAATCCGCCTGACCCTCTTGCCTCAGCGGTCTACCAGCCGGCGACCCGTCCGGTGACGTTCACCTCCACCTTCCGCGATGACGTCGCCGGATGGCGCACGGTGAACCTTCCGTTCAGCTCCTTCCTCAATGAGGACGGCGCCACGCTCGACCTCACCGACGTCCGGGCCATCTCGCTGAGCGCCCAGACGAAGCGGGGCGAGTCCATCCTCGTCGACGACCTGCGCCTGGCCTGCTCCTCCACCATGGAGGTCACCACCGACGCGGACAGCGGTCTGGGATCCCTGCGCTCCGCGCTGGGCGCGGTGTGCGCCGGCGGGACGGTCACCTTCGCCGAGGACCTGGCGGGCGCGACGATCCTGAGCGGCTCCGAGCTCACGCTGGGCAAGGACGTCACGATCGACGCGTCGGCGGCGCCCCGGCGTGGCCGTCAGCGGCCAGGACGCCAGGCGCGCGCTCGTCGTCAACACGGGCGTGACCGCCACCGTCGCCGGGCTCACGCTGCGCGACGGCTACGGGTTTGACCTGGCCGGCGGCGTGCTCAACAACGGACACCTGACGCTGGACCACGTCGTGGTCGCCGACAACACGGTCACCACCGGCGCCATCGAGTTCTGGAAGGGCGGCGGCGTGTTCCACACCGACGGCGCGATGACCATCTCGTCGTCCACCGTCACCGGCAACACTGCACCCGGCGGCACCGCGGGCGGGCTGTTCCTCGGCTCGTTCGGTGCGCCGAACGGAAGCGCCTCGCTGCAGGGATCGATCGTCTCAGGGAACTCCGGCGACGAGTGCATCGTCTTCTACGGGGGCCCGTTCGCGATGGAGTCGCTCGGCTCCAACGTCCTGGGCGACGCCACCTGTGGCGCGGCGGCATCCACGGATGTGGGCGTCGACGACGCCCTGCTCGGCCCGCTGGCCGACAACGGAGGGCCGACGCTGACCCACGCTCTGTTGCCCGGCAGCCCCGCCCTCGACGCGGGCGATGCGTCCGGCCCTGACACGGACCAGCGCGGCGTCGCCCGTCCGCAGGGTGCGGGCCCCGACGCCGGGTCGTTCGAGCTGGAGGTGGCGTGAGCTGATCCTCAGGTGAGATGACCTTGGCCGGCCCGCGTGGAGTTCTGTCTCCCCGCGGGCCGGTCAGGGAGTCACCTTGTCTCCGCCGACGAGGCAAGGCAGAGCGGGGCAGGTAGTACGTGGGTGGATGGCTCGTCTCCAGGACCTCGCGGACCGCCCCGGGGGACGGTCAGTCCCAGCCGGGATCGGCCGGGCCGTCGCCGTGGTCGGGGATGGAAAGCCGTGCACCGCCCTGCCGTGCGGACTCGAAGGCGATCACGCCGGGCAGCGTGAACCGGGCCGCCCGCCACGCGTTGACGGGCGGCTGGGTGCGGGTCGTGACGGCGCGCACGAAGTCGTCCGCCAGGTAGTGGTGGCTGCCCTCGTGGCCGTTGTGGGCGCCGTCGAACTCGCGCGGGAGGCGGGAGCGGTCCTGGACCTTGGCGCTGCCGGACGCGAAGCTCTGCATCAGGGCGGGGTCGACGTCGCCGAAGCCCTCCGGAAGCTCGCCGGGCCCGGTGGCGAGGAGGTCGCTCACGTCGAGGGTGTCGCCTTTGGCGTAGTCCTCCCCCTCAGTCTTGACGCTCAGCGTCGCACCGGTTCCGGACTGCTCGAAGACCTCCTCGGTGCCGTAGAAGCGGAACCGCGACTCGTGCCCCTTCCAGTAACCCACGCGGCGGAACTCGTTGGTGCGCATCGCGCCGCCGTCGGCGAGCTCGAACAGTGCGGTCATGTTCGAGAAGTCGTTGCCCCACCGCGACAGCGTCGCGTCGAAGATGCCGTCGGTCCCGGTGTCGACGATGCCCAGGCACGACACGGACGTCGCGTAGGTCGGCAGCGCCCCGAGTACCCCGCCGATGGCGTGGGTGGGGTAGAGCATGGGCGGGTAGCTGGCGGTCGACTTCCAGTCCTCCCCGCCGCTGAACCGGTAGGCGGCGGAGAAGCCGTTGTCCATGTCGTGGACGTAGTCGCCCTCGGAGTAGAAGACGCGGCCGAAGCGGCCCTCGGCGATCCTCGTGCGCGCGTAGATCACCGCAGGGTTGTAGTAGCTGGTCTCCCCCATCATGTAGATGAGGCCCGTCTCTTCGACTTTGGCCACGATGGCCGAGATCTCCTCCGCGGTGATGGCCATGGGGACGGCGGAGTACACGTGTTTGCCGGCCTCAAGTGCCCTCAGGGCCAGCTCGCCGTGGGTCCAGCGCTGGGTCATGATGGCGACCGAGTCGACGTCCGAGGCCAGCAGTGCGTCAACGTCGGGGAAGCTGCCCGCCAGGTCGTACTGCTCGACGTGCTGCGCGGCCCGCTCCGCGACGAGGTCGGTCACATACACGGCCTCGACCGCAGGATGGAGCTGCCACAGGGCGATGAAGCTGCGCGCGAACTGGCCGGTTCCGATGACCCCGATCTTCACGTCTCTCACACCCCCGTCGCGACGGCCACATCGACCATCACCAGGGTCATCCGGCACGCGGTGTCGGCGACCAGGGCGTGGGCCGCGCCTGGCGCGAGGTAGATGATGTCGCCGTCGCCCATCAGGTGCTCGTCTCCGTCGACGGTGAACCGCATCCGGCCGCTGACGAGTTGAACGACCACCGCCCGCGGCGAGGTGTGCTCGGTCAGCATCTCGCCCGCATCGAAGGTGAACTGGACCACGCGCAGGAGGTCGTTGTTGACCAGCACGCGCGAGGTCGTCGACTCGCGAACCACAGGCAGCGCGGTGGCCAGGTCCAGGTGGGCGGTGGATTCAGTGATGGGAGTAAGTGTCGCCATGCACCGAGCCTAGAGGGCCTCGCCCCGGCATTTCTGCCCACGCAGAGGTCCGGCCAAAGAAGCGCTGACGTAACAGACATCGAGCGTGCCGGCGCTGAGCCTCTCCCCCGGCATCTCGGGGGAACGTTCACAGTGTTCTCACGCGAAGGGACGCTGCTGCACGACGCGGAGAAGAGGTGCCAGGCCGCCCCGCAACACCGCGCGGGTCCCAGGATCACCGAGAGGCTGCCGCGGAATTCGATGGCCGAGCCGAGTGATTCGACCCATGAGGGCGCCGGTCCCGGACTCACCCCCGAGGGGCGGAGCCGACATGCGGCGACGGCGCCACCCTCGCAAGGGTGACGCGTCGCTCGGCCGGGCTCGGCGATGCAGGCCCGCCACAGGTGGGCGTGGTGGTGATGGCCACGCCCACCTGTGGTCGCTCAGGAGCGGGCGAAGAACATCTGGTTGACGGACTTGTTCGCACCCCAGGCGGAGGTGGGGCGGGCGCCCTTGCCGAGCTCCCACGCGATCGTCACCGAGCGACCACGCGTGATGGAACGCAGGCGCGAACCGGTGTGCACGTCACCCACACGCGAGGACGTCTTGGCGTTGATCACGGCCATGACCTGCGCCTTGCTCGCGTCGGCGGGCACCCGCACCGTCACGAACTGCCAGTTGTTCGCGCCCCAGAGGGCGCGGTCCTCGCGGTAACGCAGCACGCCGTCGTCGTCGAGGCGCGCCACGACCCGGGCCTGAGCCGCGGTCTTGGGCATGTACCGGTCCACCTGGAAGGTGCGCTGCACCGCCTTCACTGCGGGGACGCTCGGACGGGTCGTCGGCGCCGGGCTCGTCGGCCGGGGGGCCGTCGTCGGGTACACGCAGCACCGGAGCGGGGACGCCGTTTCTCCATGTGATGTCCCGTGTCGCCTGTCTGATCGACCCCGGCCTCACCTTCCTTAGCCGCGATGCCGAGGGCTGGTCCACGTTCTGCGGGCCGTCCGGGCGTGGACGGGCACGCCCGGCGCCGGCACAGAGCGTCCGAAGTGCCACGGGGTGGGCCGGCAGGCATGCTCCGGGCGGGACGCGGCCCCCCACCGGGGGTGACCCTGCCGGGCCGCCGGGTCCGGACCCGGTCACGCGGCTCTCGGGACGGGCTGGGGGCGTACCTGCCGCTCTCAGCGCCCGCGACAGGGAGTTCCGCGAGTGGGCGACGGAGGTCGGGGGCCGGACATCCCGTTGTCGTCAGGTCCGGTAGGGTCATACCGTCGAGCTCCCGCCCGAGGGGCATGACGAGGAGGTCAGCATGGCTCTGCGCGAACTCGAGTTCACGTCGCACAACGGCACCGACACCATCCAGGCCTGGGTGTACGAACCGGCGGTCACGCCGGTGGCGGTGGTCCAGCTCATCCACGGTCTCGGCGAGCACTCCCGCCGGTACCTGCACATGACGGCCGCGCTGGTGGATGCGGGGTTCGTCGTGGTCGCGGACGATCACGCGGGTCACGGTCGGACGGCGATGCAGTCGGGGACGTGGGGTGACGCCGGTGACGAGTCGGCGACGGTCATCGTGCAGGACGAGGTGACGCTGTACCGGAAGGCCAAGGAGCTGTTCCCCGACCTGCCGTACGTGGTGTTCGGCCACAGCCTGGGGTCGATGATCGCGCGGGCGCTGGTGCTGCAGCCGGGTGTCGAGGTCGACGGGCTCGCGCTGGGCGGTATCGCCGTGGGCATGCGCGGTGTCGAGTCGACGCTGGATCGCGAGGCCCTGAAGGCTGCCGTGGCGGCCGACGGTTCCGCCCCCGCTGCGGATGCGTTGGTGGGCCAGCTGTTCGACGGCTTCTACGACCGCCTCGGCCCGGACTTCGGCCCGACGGACTGGGTGGCGCGCAACGCGGACGTCGTCCGTGATCACGGCCGCGACCCCTTCAACAACTTCGGCGCCCCCTTGAGCAACCGGTTCCTGCAGGGCTTCGTCGACGTGTACGACCTGGCCAACGGCGACGACTTCTTCGACCGCCTTCCGCAGGTTCCCGTCGCGATCTTCGCGGGCGCGGAGGACCCGGTGACCAACTACGGCGAGGGTGCGCGCGAGGTCGCCCGGCGCCTGGAGGAGAAGGGCCACGACGTCGAACTCCACATCTACCCCGACGTCCGCCACGAGGTTCACAACGAGCCCGAGACCCGCGCCGAGATGGAGAACTCCCTCATCGAGTTCGTCCACCGCGCCGCCGGGCGGGACGACGCCTGACCCCCGAGGCGCACCCGGCCGCTCGCGCCCAAGCACCGTGACGGGGCCATGCCGTGAGGATCGTCTCTCGGCAGGGCCCCGTCGGCAATGCACCCATCAATCGGAAACCGACGACTCGCACAGCGACCGGACCGAATGAAGGGGGCGGCCCAGGCAGCGCTCATCACAAAGACTGCTGGGGCCGGGCGTACCGAGAGTTAGGGTCGGGTCATGACCGAATCACACGACGACCACCAGACCGAGGGCCGCGAAGCGCTCCTCCCCGAGGAGTTGGCTGCGGGCAGCGACGACCCCGAGGCTCAGGCGCGCGCCATTCTGGAGGACTCCGAGGATCGCACCCTCCACCCCGAGGAGACCCGTCGCGAGTCCACGCAGACGCCGGACTGACTTCGGCTCCCCGGGCAGGAGTCGAACCTGCTGCGCTAATCCTGATTCAAAGAGGGTCGCGGGTGTGCCTTGTCGTAGGTTCTCGTCCCGTCTCCCCGCTCAGCTCGCCCATCGTGTCGGCTCTCATCCGTTCTGGTCTGGCTTGGCAGGCCGCCGTTTGTGACCAGGTTGTGACCAGGTCGTGACCAGCTGCTCCGGTGGAACTACCGGAGCGCAACGAACAGCACCCAGATGTAGCCGAGGGGCCTGGGGCAGGGCCGGTCGTATCCGACCATCCTCTGCGAGTCACCCCGGGCTCGGGCATGCTGGGACCCCTCGGGCTTGTGCCCGGTTGGGACGCTACCCCTCCACCGGAGTCCCAAGCCCCCTGGGCGGTATGAGCGTGATTCCATCCTCCGCATACACCGGCTCCTCGTCGGAGGTCTCCACGTCGGCTGGGTCTCCCCAGTCGACGGAGTTGAAGCGGGCCAGACGGGCGACGACCTGAGCGGCCTCGGTGGCCATCTCGGTGTTCCCGGCCTCAGAGAAGCCGACGGCCGCCCGCTCGAACAGATCCTGCGCGATGCGGGACTCGGCCATGTACTCCTCGGAGAGGAACTCGGCGGCGTCGCAGCGCATCAGGGCCTGCACGGCCTCGTTCCACAACTCTTCCGGCGAAGCGCCCGTGGGGTTCTCTGTGACCCCCGCTGGTGCCCCTGGTGCTGCCTGAATCTCCGGGCCACCGACGTCTCGAGCGACCCGCAGTGCGGCCTCCGCGACCGGTGGTGCATCGCACGGCGGAACGCCCTCTGGCGGGTTGTCTAGGGGACCGGAGATCCAGCCGTCTCTCCACCTGCGGTGGAAGCCGTCTCTCGAAAACTCGTTGCCAGCGATCCATCCCTCGGTGGCCGGGCCGTAGATGAACATCTCGTCCCCCACGAAGTAGTAGACCGCTCCGGGGGAGTCATCGTTCTCGAAGTACACACCCATCTCCCTCTCCTCCCTCACGTCAGGCTCAGCGCTCCCTCGTGCCACGTCTTTGACGAGCTCAGCGAGAAAGGCAGTCTGACGCTCCTCCGGCCAGTCGTAGTACCCCTCGGGGATCATGATGAAGACCCTCTTGCCGCTGGACGGCGTGCTCTTCTCGGGCTGCCCGGTCACCTGCATCCTCCCATCGGTGACGGCGGGGCCAGCTGCTCGGCCTTCGGTGTTCGCCGCCGCCAGCCTCCTCCACGAGTCTAGGCGGGCGATACCTGGACATCGCCCAGCGTTGCCGCCTGGCGGAACCATCCATGAGGTGTCGCTCATCCATGAGGTCCAGGTCCTCCATGGGATCCCCGTAACGGGCTTCTCGGGCGATCCTAGGCGTGCCGCCCGGCACCCTCCTCCATCCCGAGCCGGCAACCGACTAGGGTTCCCACGTGATCACCGGAGAGCTCAAGAGCAAGATCGACCGCGTCTGGGACGCCTTCTGGTCAGGGGGCATCAGTAACCCTCTGGAGGTCATCGAGCAGATCACCTACCTCCTCTTCGTCCGACGACTCGACGATCTCCATACCCTTGCCGAGAAGCGAGCTCGCGTCACCGGCACCCTCGACGGGGCAGTATTCACCCCCTCCCAGGAGCACCTGCGCTGGAAGAACCTGAAGAACCTAGAGCCCGCCCAGATGCACGCAACCGTCGCAAACCAGGTCTTCCCCTTCCTGCGAGACCTCGGCGGTGACGGGTCCACCTACTCCGAGCACATGCGCGACGCCAGGTACACCATCCCCACCCCAGCGCTCCTCAGCCGCGTCGTCGACATGCTCGACGGCATCCGCATGGACGACCGGGACACTAACGGCGACCTCTACGAGTACCTGCTGTCCAAGATCGCCAGCGCCGGCGTCAACGGCCAGTTCCGCACCCCTCGCCACATCATCCAGCTCATGGTCGACATGACCGCCCCCCGCCCGGACGACGAGATCTGCGACCCCGCCTGCGGCACCGCTGGCTTCCTGGTGGCCGCGAGCGAATACATCCGCCACCAGCACCCCGAGGCGCTCCTCGACGCCACCCAGCGACAGCACTTCCACCATTCGATGTTCCACGGCTACGACTTCGACGCCACCATGCTGCGCATCGGCAGCATGAACATGCTCCTGCACGGCATCGAGGCGCCAGACATCCGCTACCGAGACTCCCTCTCCGAGGGCGCCAGCGGCGACGCGGAGAAGTACTCGCTGATCCTCGCAAACCCGCCCTTCGCCGGCTCGCTGGACTACGAGTCCACCGCCAAGGATCTGCAGCGGATCGTCAAGACGAAGAAGACCGAGCTCCTGTTCATGGCGCTGTTCCTCAAGCTGCTCAAGCCCGGCGGACGGGCGGCGGTCATCGTGCCCGACGGCGTCCTCTTCGGCTCCTCCAAGGCGCACAAGGACCTGCGACGGGCGCTGGTGGAGGACCAGAAGCTCGACGCCGTGGTCAAGCTCCCCTCGGGCGTCTTCCGGCCCTACGCGGGCGTGTCGACGGCCATCCTGTTCTTCACCAAGACCGACAGCGGCGGCACCGACGACGTGTGGTTCTACGACGTCCAGGCCGACGGGTTCTCCCTCGACGACAAGCGCAACCCTGTGGAGGCCAACGACCTACCAGAGGTGCTGGAACGCTGGCGCACCTTGTCCCGCCCGGACAGCCCCGAGCGTGCGAGAGCCCGCACCGAGCAGTCGTTCCTCGTGCCCAAGGCCGACATCGTCGCCCAGGGGTACGACCTCAGTATCAACCGATACAAGGAGATCGTCCACGACGAGGAGGAGCACCGCCCGCCGCTGGAGATCATCGCCGACATTGAGCAGTTGGAGGTCGAAATCGCGGCGGGGATCGCGGAGCTGAAGGCGATGCTCTCGTGAAGATGGTGCAGCTGGGGGACGCGATCACCCCTGCCAAGGTCGAGCGAGCGGGTGATATGGACTACCCCTTGCTTTCAATGACGATGCATGCGGGGCTGGTGGATCGCACGTCAAGTTCAAGAAGCGCGTCGCGAGCGACGATGTATCGGAATACAAGGTGGTCCGCCGAGGTCAACTCGTCGTAGGATTCCCAATCGACGAAGGAGTGCTCGACTTCCAGCTCATGTATCCGGCCGGAATAGTCAGTCCTGCCTACGGCGTCTGGAACCTGCTGAGGGCTCAAGATTGCGATCCTGTGTACCTGAAGCTCTTTCTGCGGTCTCCGCAAGCCCTCGCTTACTACAAGGGCAAACTTCGCGGTAGTACTGCCCGGCGTCGCTCGCTGCCCCAAGAGCTATTCCTTGCACTGCCGGTTCCTCTGCCTAGTCTCGAAGAACAGAAGCGGATTGCGGCGATTCTCGACAAGGCCGACGCCATCCGCGCCAAGCGTCGCCAGGTCCTCACCCACCTCGACGCCCTCACCCAGTCGATCTATTGCGATTTCTTTCGGTCTCTGTCGACGAGACAGACCAAGCCCTTGGGCTCCTTGGCGCTCAAGGTGGTGGTGGGCCACGTTGGCCCGACCAGTCAGCACTTCTGCGCGGCGGGAGTGCCGTTCTTAAGAACAGGGAATGTGGGACACGGCCGAGTATTAACGAACAATCTCGCTCACGTGACCAACGAGTTCCACAAGCGCCTGAAGAAGAGCCAATTGCGGGCCGGGGATGTCCTGATATCCCGAGTGATCACCGACGAAGTGCGCGCCGCCATGTTGCCTGACGATCTCGAGGGAGCCAACTGCGCCAACATCATCGTCGTACGCCCAAGCGAGCTACTCCTCGGACCGACAGTAGTAGGCTACCTTGCCCTGCCCTCAACGCAGCGGAGGTTGATAGGACGACGGGTCGGCTCAGCACAAGGTGTGGTGAACACGACTGTCCTGAAGCAGCTGGCGGTGCCCGTGTATTCACTCGGGGAGCAGCGTTCGCTCGCGGCAACGGTCCAGCAGATCGCTAACCAGCGCCAAACATTGGAGAGATCCCTTACAATTGACGATTGCTTGTTCAACTCCCTCCAGGCTCGCGCATTTCGAGGCGAGCTCTGCTGACTGACGTCCCGATGGTCAAACTCATGGAGGAGAGACTGATAGCGGCTCAAGGACGTATACGCCTGTCACACCTGAGTTCCACAACCGCTCCCGATCGCCGGGATTGAGTTGCTTGTCAGGGTGGGTTTGGGGGTCCGTTTTGGGGCACTAATCGGGGGTGCTGGGTAGAGTGCTGGGGTGAGTCCGTTCGTGCGGAGGGTCAAGACCGCCTCGGGGGCGACGGCGGTCCAGATCGTCGAGAAACGCAACGGCCGCCGCCGGATCTTGGAGCATGTCGGTTCGGCTCATGAC
>NZ_CAXWGV010000053.1:0-141150 GCF_964266725.1 Tessaracoccus sp. O5.2
CGAACAACTACGCCTCCGGTTCCCCTTCCATATCGCCGGCATCCACTCCGACAACGGCTCGGAGTTCATCAACCACCACCTACTGCGCTGGACCACCAGCAACCAGATCAGCTTCTCCCGCGGCCGGGCCAGCCACTCCAACGACCAAGCCCACGTCGAACAGAAGAACTGGTCCATCGTGCGCCGCAACGTCGGTTACTACCGCTACGACACCCCCCGCGAGCTGGACCTGCTCAACCAACTCTGGCCCTTGGTCTCGATCCAGACCAACCTGTTCCTACCCCAGCAACGACTCATCTCGAAGACCCGCACCGGCGCCCGCGTCCAGAAACGCCACGACACCGCAGCCACCCCCATGCACCGCCTACTCACCCACTACAGCGACCTCGTCGACGACCACGACGCACGCCACCTCGACACCCTCCACCGCGACACAGACGTCGAAAACCTCAAACACCGCATCGCCGACATCCAAGGCAACCTGCTCGAACTCGCCCGCCGCCGGGGCGCCGTCCAACGCCGCGCGAAGACCAACCACGTCTACCTCTCCCGCCGGAAAATCAGCGATCCGAAGCGGGCAAACCCAGATGAGTCAACGACTCAAACCAAGCGGGCATCTTGACATGAGGCAACAGGATCGTATCGGGTGCGGCACGGCAGTCAAACCGTGTCGCCGGGTTCGACGCGCGAGGGCCGGCCGGGTGTCCGGCCGGCCCTCGCGGGTGTGTCACATCAGCGGTGGCTCACTGGCCGCCGCGTGCCTTGGCGACGATCTCCTCGGCGATGTTGCGCGGCGTCTCGGCGTAGGAGTCGAACTCCATGGAGTACGACGCCTGGCCCGACGTCTTCGACCGAAGGTCGCCGACGTAGCCGAACATCTCCGACAGCGGCACGAGCGCCCGCACGATGCGGTTGCCGTGCTGCTCGTCCATCGACTGGACGTGGCCGCGGCGGGCGTTGAGGTCGCCGATCACGGTGCCGAGGTAATCCTCGGGGGTCGTGACTTCGACGGCCATCATCGGCTCCAGGATCGCGGGGTCCGCCTTGCGGGCCGCCTCCTTGAACGCCTGGGCGCCGGCCAGCTTGAACGCGAGCTCCGAGGAGTCGACGTCGTGGTAAGCGCCGTCGGTCAGCGTCACCTTGATGTTGTCGACCGGGTAGCCGGCGAGGACGCCGAACTGCAGGGCCTCCTTGACGCCCGCGTCGACCGCGGGGATGTACTCGCGGGGGATGCGGCCGCCGGTGACGGCGTTGACGAACTCGTACCCCGAACCCGGTTCGGTCGGCTCGAGGTCGATGATGACGCGCGCGAACTGGCCGGAACCACCGGTCTGCTTCTTGTGCGTGTACTCGACCTTCTCCACCTTGCGGCGCAGGGTCTCGCGGTAGGCCACCTGCGGCTTGCCGATGTTCGCCTCGACCTTGAATTCACGCCGCATGCGGTCGATGAGGACGTCGAGGTGCAGCTCGCCCATGCCGGCGATGATCGTCTGACCAGTCTCCTCGTCCGTGTGGACGCGGAAGGTGGGGTCCTCCTCCGCGAGGCGCTGGATCGCGTTGGACAGCTTCTCCTGGTCGGACTTGGTCTTCGGCTCGATGGCCTGCTCGATGACCGGGTTGGGGAAGGTCATCGACTCCAGCACGATCGGGTTCGACGGGTCGCACAGCGTCTCGCCGGTGCCCGTGTCCTTGAGGCCCATGACGGCGCAGATCATGCCGGCGCCGATCGAGTCGATCTCCTCACGCTTGTTGGCGTGCATCTGGTAGATCTTGCCGATCCGCTCCTTCTTGCCCTTGGTCGCGTTGAGGACCTGCGAGCCGGAGTGCAGGACGCCGGAATAGACGCGCACGAAGATGAGCTTGCCGAGGTGCGGATCCGCGGCGATCTTGAACGCCAGCGCAGCCAGCGGCTCGTCGTCCGAGGGGTGCCGCTCCAGCACGACCGACTCGTCGGTGGGCTTGAAGCCGCTGATGGCGGGGACGTCCATCGGCGAGGGCAGGTACGCGATGACCGCGTCCAGGAGGGGCTGCACACCCTTGTTCTTGAACGAGGTGCCGCAGACGACCGCGGTGAACGTGTTGGTGATGACGCCCTTGCGGATCGCGGCCTTGACCTGCTCCACCGAGGGCTCCTCGCCCTCGAGGTACATCTCCATGATCTCGTCGTCGACGTCCGCGGCCCGCTCGATCAGCGTGGCGTGCGCGGCCTCAGCGGCGTCCTTGAGCTCGGCGGGGATCTCCTCGACGGTGTAGTCCTCACCCATCTTGGTCTCGCCGCGCCAGGTCAGGGCGCGCATCTCGACGAGGTCGACGACGCCGATGAAGTTCGACTCGGCACCGATCGGGAGCTGGAGCAGGACCGGGTCGGTGTTGAGGCGCTCGCGGATGGTCTTGACACAGTGGTCGAACGACGCGCCCGTGCGGTCGAGCTTGTTGATGTAGCAGATGCGCGGGACGTTGTACTTCGTCGCCTGACGCCACACCGTCATGGACTGCGGCTCGACGCCGGCCACACCGTCGAACACCGCCACGGCGCCGTCGAGGACGCGCAGCGAACGCTCCACCTCGACGGTGAAGTCGACGTGGCCCGGCGTGTCGATGATGTTGATCTGGTGGTTCTTCCAGAAACAGGTCGTCGCGGCCGACGTGATGGTGATGCCGCGCTCCTGCTCCTGCTCCATCCAGTCCATGGTGGCGGCGCCCTCGTGGACCTCACCGATCTTGTAGGTCTTACCGGTGTAGAACAGGATGCGCTCGGTGGTGGTGGTCTTGCCGGCGTCGATGTGCGCCATGATGCCGATGTTGCGAACCTTGGACAGGTCGGTCACTATGCAGCCCTTCGGGAATAGAACATGAAGTTGAGCAGGTGAGCGCCCCCGGCCGCACGGCACGGGGGCGTCGGATCACCAGCGGTAATGCGCGAAGGCGCGGTTCGCCTCGGCCATCTTGTGCGTGTCCTCGCGACGCTTCACGGAAGCGCCCAGGCCGTTGGAGGCGTCGAGGATCTCGTTCATGAGGCGCTCGGTCATCGTCTTCTCGCGGCGGGCGCGGGCGAAGCTGACGAGCCAGCGCATGGCCAGCGTGTTCTGACGAGCGGGCTTGACCTCGATGGGCACCTGGTAGGTGGCGCCACCGACGCGGCGGGACTTGACCTCGATCGACGGCTTGACGTTGTCCAGCGCGCGCTTGAGGGTCTGCACCGGGTCGGTTCCGGTCTTGGTGCGGGTGCCCTCGAGGGCGTTGTAGACGATGCTCTGCGCGACGGTCTTCTTGCCGTCGAGCAGGATCTTGCTCACGAGCTGGGACACCAGCGGCGAGCCGTACACCGGGTCGACGAGGACCGGGCGCTTCGGGGCGGGACCCTTGCGAGGCATTACTTCTCCTTCTTCGCGCCGTAGCGGCTGCGGGCCTGCTTGCGGTTCTTGACACCCTGGGTGTCGAGCGCGCCGCGGATGATCTTGTACCGGACACCGGGGAGGTCCTTCACACGACCGCCGCGGACGAGCACCATCGAGTGCTCCTGCAGGTTGTGGCCGACGCCCGGGATGTAGGCGGTGACTTCGATGCCGGAGCTCAGACGCACACGCGCGACCTTACGGAGCGCGGAGTTCGGCTTCTTCGGCGTGGTGGTGTACACACGCGTGCACACCCCCCGGCGCTGGGGCGAACCCTTGAGCGCGGGCGTCTTGTTCTTCGAGACTTTGTCGGTGCGGCCCTTACGGACCAGCTGCTGAATAGTTGGCACCTGGTGGTATCACTTTCTTCGTTGTCTGTGTACGTTTGTCTTCCCTGGCGCAGCTTCTCCGTCCCACCCCGAGGTCACCGTTTCCCGGGTGGCTGTGGTCTGGATCACTGCCGTGCGAACTCCGCACGACGCTCTCCGCAACGTCAAGAGCGATCTTCATGCCAGGGCACGCACAAGTAGCCCGATCACGGGCACGCCCGACAAGGTTACTCCAGGGGCGCCGTAGGGTCAAAAGCGGCCGGGGGTCCGAGGCGTGAGCCCCGGACCCCCGGCGGGATCGCTACCGTCAGCGGAGTTCGCCGAAGTCCATCTCGTCGAGCGGGACGGCGGGGCCGACCACATCCGAACCGAACGAGTAGTCGTACGGGTCGTAGCTCATCGTGTAGGCGCTGGCGCGGGCCTCCTCCGTCGGCTCCACCCGGATGTTGCGGTAGCGGTCGAGACCGGTACCCGCCGGGATGAGCTTGCCGAGGATGACGTTCTCCTTGAGGCCGAGGAGCGAATCGCTCTTGCCCTGGATGGCGGCGTCGGTGAGCACCTTGGTCGTCTCCTGGAAGGAGGCGGCCGACAGCCACGACTCCGTCGCCAGCGACGCCTTGGTGATGCCCATGAGGACCGGGCGGCCCTCCGCAGGCTTGCCGCCCTCGGTCAGGGCCTTGCGGTTGGCAGCCTCGTAGGACGCGCGGTCCACGAGCTCACCCGGCATCATCGAGGTGTCGCCCGAGTCGATGACGGTGACCCGTCGCAGCATCTGGCGGATGATGATCTCAATGTGCTTGTCGTGGATCGGGGCGCCCTGCGTGCGGTACACGCGCTGGACCTCCTCCACGAGGTGCTCCTGGACCTTCCGCAGGCCGCGGACACGCAGGACGTCCTGCGGGTCGACCTGGCCGGCGGTCAGCTGCTGACCGATGCTGACGCGCACGCCGTCCTCGATGTGGATGCGCTGGCCGTGGTGGTCCTCGAACTCCAGTCGCGCACGACGCGCCACCGGGTACTCGAGGTCCTCGCCACCGTCGTCGCGGACGAGCACGAGCTTGCGGCTGCGGTCCCCGTCCTCGATGCGGATGACACCGTCGGCCTCGGCGATCGGCGCCTTGCCCTTGGGCTGACGCGCCTCGAAGAGCTCGGTGACACGCGGCAGACCCTGCGTGATGTCGTCGCCGGCCACACCACCGGTGTGGAAGGTACGCATCGTCAGCTGCGTGCCGGGCTCGCCGATGGACTGGGCCGCGACGATGCCGACGGCCTCGCCGACGTCCACCGTCTTGCCGGAGGCCAGCGAGCGGCCGTAGCACATGGCGCACGTGCCGAACGCCGACTCACAGGTCAGGACGGAGCGCACCTTCACCTCGGTGATCCCGGCCTCGACGAGGCGGCGGATCTCGGCGTCACCCAGATCGGTGCCGGCCTCGACCAGCACGGTGCCCTGGGCGTCGGCCACATCCACGGCGAGCGACCGCGCGTACACGGAGGTCTCGACGTCGGGCGTGATGTCGACGCGGGCGCCGTCCTCGAACGGCTCGGCGGCCACGACGGCCGGCTTGCCGGTCTCGTCGGAGGCGGACTTCGTCCACTTCGCGATGACCTTGGTCAGGCCGCGCTCGGTGCCACAGTCCTCCTCGCGGATGATGACGTCCTGCGACACGTCGACGAGTCGGCGCGTGAGGTAGCCGGAGTCGGCGGTGCGCAGAGCGGTGTCGGCCTGCCCCTTACGGCCACCGTGCGTGGAGATGAAGTACTCCAGCACCGACAGGCCCTCGCGGAAGTTCGACTTGATGGGGCGCGCGATGATGTCGCCCTTCGGGTTGGCCACGAGGCCACGCATGGCGGCGATCTGACGCATCTGCGTCATGTTTCCTCGTGCCCCGGAGTCGACCATCATGAAGATCGGGTTGTCGGCCGTGAAGTTGTTCTTCATGGCCTCGGTCAGCTCCGCGGTGGCGTCGGTCCAGATGGCGATGAGCTCCTGGCGGCGCTCGTCCTCCGTCACGGTGCCCCGCTCGTAGAGCTTGTCGATCTTCGACGCGCGCGCCTCGTAGCCCTCGAGGATCTGGGCCTTCTGCGGCGGCGTCTGGACGTCCGAGATGGACACGGTCACGCCGGAGCGCGACGCCCACTTGAAGCCCATGTCCTTGAGGTTGTCCAGCGCGTTCGCGACGACGACCTTCGGGTAACGCTCCGCCAGGTCGTTGACGATCTGGCCCAGGACCTTCTTGCCGACGACGGTGTTGACGTAGCCGAAGTCGTCCGGCAGCGCCTCGTTGAACAGCGCCCGGCCCAGCGTGGTCTCGACCAGCACGGACCCGTCGGCGCGCGGTTCGGCGCCGTCGACGATCACGTCGGTCAGCCGGATCCGGATCGGCGCACCGATGGCCAGATCACCGCGGTCGAACGCCATGATGGCCTCCGCCAGCGACGAGAACACCCGGCCCTCACCGGCGCCGGAGCGCTGCTGCGTGAGGAAGTAGTGACCGATGATCATGTCCTGCGTGGGCATGGTCACGGGACGGCCGTCGGCCGGCTTGAGGATGTTGTTCGTCGACAGCATCAGGATGCGTGCCTCGGCCTGCGCCTCGGCGGACAGCGGGAGGTGCACGGCCATCTGGTCACCGTCGAAGTCCGCGTTGAACGCGGTGCACACGAGCGGATGGATCTGGATGGCCTTGCCCTCGATGAGCTGCGGCTCGAAGGCCTGGATGCCGAGGCGGTGCAGCGTGGGTGCACGGTTGAGCAGCACGGGGTGCTCGGCGATGACCTCTTCCAGCACGTCCCACACGACCGGGCGCTGGCGCTCGACCATGCGCTTGGCGGCCTTGATGTTCTGGGCGTGGTTGAGGTCGTCGAGGCGCTTCATGACGAACGGCTTGAACAGCTCGAGCGCCATGGCCTTCGGCAGGCCGCACTGGTGCAGCTTCAGCTGCGGGCCGACGACGATGACCGAACGGCCCGAGTAGTCGACGCGCTTGCCGAGCAGGTTCTGGCGGAACCGACCCTGCTTGCCCTTGAGCATGTCGGAGATCGACTTGAGCGGACGGTTGCCCGGCCCCGTGACGGGGCGACCGCGGCGGCCGTTGTCGAACAGCGAGTCCACGGCTTCCTGCAGCATCCGCTTCTCGTTGTTGACGATGATCTCGGGCGCGCCCAGATCCAGCAGTCGCTTGAGGCGGTTGTTGCGGTTGATGACGCGCCGGTACAGGTCGTTGAGGTCCGAGGTCGCGAACCGGCCACCGTCGAGCTGCACCATGGGGCGCAGGTCCGGCGGGATGACCGGGACGGCGTCGAGCACCATGGCGGAGGGGTGGTTCTCCCCCGCCCGGAACGCCGCGACGACCTTGAGCCGCTTGAGGGCGCGCGTCTTGCGCTGGCCCTTGCCGGTGGCGATGATCTCGCGCAGCTTGTCCGACTCGGCGGCCAGATCGAAGGACTGCAGGCGCTTCTGGATCGCCTCGGCGCCCATCGAGCCCTCGAAGTACTTGCCGAAGCGCTTCTTCATCTCGCGGTACAGCGTCTCGTCGCCCTCGAGGTCCTGGACCTTGAGGGACTTGAACCGCTGCCAGACCTCGTCGATGCGGTCCAGCTGGCGCTGGGCCCGGGTCCGGATGAGCCCGGCCTCCTTCTCGGCGGCCTCGCGGACCTTGCGCTTGATGTCGGCCTTCGCGCCCTCCTCCTCGAGCTGCGCGAGGTCCTCCTCGAGCTTGCGCATGCGCGCCTCGATGTCGGCGTCGCGGCGGTCGGCGACCTGCTTGATCTCCACCTCGACCTTGGCCTGCAGCGAGGACAAGTCGCGGTGGCGACCCTCCTCGTCCACGGACGTGATCATGTGCGCGGCGAAGTAGATGACCTTCTCGAGGTCCTTCGGCGCGATGTCGAGCAGGTAGCCGAGACGGCTGGGGACGCCCTTGAAGTACCAGATGTGCGTCACGGGGGCGGCGAGCTCGATGTGACCCATGCGCTCACGGCGCACGTTGGACCGCGTCACCTCGACGCCACAGCGCTCGCAGATGATGCCCTTGAACCGGACCCGCTTGTACTTGCCGCAGTAGCACT
This sequence comes from Tessaracoccus sp. O5.2, assembly GCF_964266725.1. Classification (NCBI taxonomy): domain Bacteria; kingdom Bacillati; phylum Actinomycetota; class Actinomycetes; order Propionibacteriales; family Propionibacteriaceae; genus Tessaracoccus; species Tessaracoccus sp. O5.2. The sequence continues at coordinate 7,796 of NZ_CAXWGV010000053.1, forward strand.
CCCAGTCCCGGGTGGGACCGAAGATCTTCTCGCAGAAGAGGCCGTCGCGCTCGGGCTTGAGCGTGCGGTAGTTGATGGTCTCCGGCTTCTTGACCTCGCCGTGCGACCACTCGCGGATCTGGTCCGCGTTCGCAAGACCGATCCGAAGCTCGTCGTAGAAGTTCACGTCCAGCACGTTGCTTCTCTTTCTTTCCCCTACTGATTGGCCGTAGGCGCCTGAAAATCCATCACCGGGAATGGCTGGGAATCAACCGTGACCGAGGTCACCGTCTCCTCGCCATTGAGTTGTGCGGGCGGAGCGAGTCCCGTGGGGCCCCGCTGAGCGGGGCCCCCGCGGGACTACATCTCTCCGACGTCCAGGAAGTGGTCGCTGCCGGGGCGCCGACCGAGGTCGATGCCGAAGTCCTCCGCGGAGCGGATGTCGTCCTCGGACTCGCGCAGGTCGATGACCCGGCCGTCATCGGAAAGCACCTCGACGTTCAGGCACAGCGACTTCATCTCCTTGACGAGCACCTTGAACGACTCGGGGATGCCCGGTTCGGGGATGTTCTCGCCCTTGACGATGGCCTCGTAGACCTTGACGCGGCCGGGGACGTCGTCCGACTTGATGGTCAGGAGCTCCTGCAGCGCCCAAGCCGCGCCGTACGCCTCCAGGGCCCACACCTCCATCTCACCGAAGCGCTGGCCACCGAACTGCGCCTTACCGCCCAGCGGCTGCTGGGTGATCATCGAGTACGGGCCGGTCGAACGGGCGTGGATCTTGTCGTCGACGAGGTGGTGCAGCTTCAGCATGTACATGTAGCCGACGCCGATCTTCTCCGGGTACGGCTCGCCGGAGCGGCCGTCGAAGAGCCGGGCCTTGCCGCCCTCGTCGATCAGGCGCACGCCGTCACGCGTCGTCAGCGAGTTCGCCAGCAGACCGCTGATCTCCGCCTCGGTGGCACCGTCGAAGACGGGGGTCGCCACCTTCGCGTCGCCGTCCATGCGGCCGAGGCCGACCTCGCGCAGGCGCTCGGCCCATGCCTCTTCGACGCCGCTGACGTCCCAGCCGGTCTTGGCGATCCACCCGAGGTGGTTCTCCAGCACCTGGCCGACGTTCATCCGCGACGGCACGCCGAGCGGGTTGAGCACGATGTCGACGGGGGTGCCGTCCTCGAGGAACGGCATGTCCTCCACCGGCAGGATCTTCGAGATGACGCCCTTGTTGCCGTGGCGGCCGGCGAGCTTGTCGCCGTCGGAGATCTTGCGCTTCTGCGCGACGTGGACCCGAACCAGCTGGTTCACGCCGGGCGGCAGCTCGTCGTCGTCCTCGCGGTTGAACACGCGGACGCCGATGACGGTGCCAGACTCGCCGTGCGGCACCTTGAGGGAGGTGTCGCGGACCTCGCGGGCCTTCTCGCCGAAGATGGCGCGCAGCAGGCGCTCCTCGGGGGTCAGCTCGGTCTCGCCCTTGGGCGTGACCTTGCCGACGAGGATGTCACCGGCCGAGACCTCGGCACCGATGCGGACGATGCCGCGCTCGTCCAGGTCCGCCAGCATCTCGTCCGAGACGTTGGGGATCTCGCGCGTGATCTCCTCCGCGCCCAGCTTGGTGTCGCGGGCGTCCACCTCGTGCTCCTCGATGTGGATCGAGGTGAGCACATCGTCCTGGACGATGCGCTGCGACAGGATGATGGCGTCCTCGTAGTTGAGGCCCTCCCACGGCATGAACGCCACGAGCAGGTTCTTGCCGAGCGCGAGCTCGCCCTGGTCCGTGCACGGGCCGTCGGCCAGCGGGGTGCCGACCTCGACCCGGTCACCGGGGGCGACCAGCGGGCGCTGGTTGATGCACGTGCCGGCGTTGGAGCGCACGAACTTGTCCAGCTTGTAGGACTGGTACGTGGCGTCGTCGTTGGCGATCTCGATGATGTCCGCGGTCACGGACGTCACCACGCCCGGCTTCTTGGCCAGCGTGACGTCGCCGACGTCGACGGCCGCGCGGTACTCCATGCCGGTGCCGACGAACGGGGCCTCGCTGCGGAGCAGCGGGACAGCCTGGCGCTGCATGTTGGCGCCCATGAGGGCTCGCGACGCGTCGTCGTGCTCGAGGAACGGGATCAGCGCGGTGGCCACCGACACCATCTGGCGCGGCGACACGTCCATGTACTCGACGTCGGCCGCCGGGATGGTGTCGACGTCACCGTGCTTGATCCGGACCAGCACCCGGTCCTCCGTGAGGCGTCCGCCCTGATCGACGGCGGCGTTGGCCTGCGCGATCGCGTAGCGGTCCTCCTCATCGGCTGTGAGATAGTCGATCTGGTCGGTGACCATGCCGTCGACGACCTTGCGGTAAGGCGTCTCGATGAACCCGAACGCGTTGACGCGCGCGAACGACGCCAGCGAGCCGATGAGGCCGATGTTCGGGCCTTCAGGGGTCTCGATGGGGCACATGCGGCCGTAGTGCGACGGGTGGACGTCTCGGACCTCCATGCCGGCGCGGTCACGGGACAGACCACCGGGGCCCAGCGCCGACAGGCGACGCTTGTGGGTCAGGCCGGCCAGCGGGTTGTTCTGGTCCATGAACTGGGACAGCTGCGAGGTGCCGAAGAACTCCTTCAGCGCCGCGGTCACCGGGCGGATGTTGATCAGGGTCTGCGGCGTGATGGCCTCGATGTCCTGCGTCGTCATGCGGTCGCGGACGACGCGCTCCATGCGGCCCAGGCCGGTGCGCAGCTGGTTCTGGATCAGCTCACCGACCGTGCGGAGGCGACGGTTCCCGAAGTGGTCGATGTCATCGGCCTCGACGGGGATGTCCGCGAGCATCTCGCGGCGCTCGTGCAGCGACGCCACGTAGCGGATGGCCGCCGCGATGTCGTCGTTGGTGAGGACCTGCTTGTCGAACGGCAGGTCGAGGCCGAGCTTCTTGTTGATCTTGTAGCGACCGACCTTGGCCAGGTCGTAGCGCTTGGGGTTGAAGTAGTAGTTCTCCAACAGCGCCTGCGCCGCGTCGCGGGCCGGCGGTTCGCCCGGGCGCAGCTTGCGGTAGATGTCGAGCAGGGCCTCGTCCTGCGTCTTGACGGTGTCCTTCTCCAGCGTCAGGCGCATGGACTCGAACTCGCCGAACTCCTCGAGGATCCGGTCCTCGGACCAGCCCAGCGCCTTGAGCAGCACGGTGACGTTCTGCTTGCGCTTGCGATCGAGGCGGACGAAGACCATGTCGCGCTTGTCGATCTCGAACTCCAGCCATGCGCCGCGCGACGGGATGAACTTCGCGGAGAAGATGTCCTTGTCGGAGGTCTTGTCGGCCGTCTGCTCGAAGTAGACGCCGGGCGAACGCACGAGCTGCGACACGACGACGCGCTCCGTGCCGTTGATGATGAACGTGCCGCGCTCGGTCATCAGCGGGAAGTCGCCGATGAACACGGTCTGGCTCTTGATCTCACCGGTGTCGTTGTTGACGAACTCGGCGGTGACGAAGAGCGGGGCGGCATAGGTGACGTCGCGGTCCTTGCACTCCTCGATCGTCCACTTGGGACTCTCGAAGCGGTGGTCGCGGAACGACAGCGACATGGTCTCGTTGAAGTCCTCGATGGGCGAGATCTCCTCAAAGATCTCCTCAAGCCCGGACCGGGTGTTGACGTCGGTGCGGCCGGCGGCCAACTGCTCCTCGACCTTCCGCATCCACGTCTCGTTACCGATCAGCCAGTTGTAGGAGTCGATCTGCAGATCCAGGAGGTTGGGCACCTCGAGAGGCTCATGAATCTTCGCGAAGGAGATTCGGCCGGTGGATGAGACGACATTGGTGTTCTTCAACGCAGAGCGCGAGGCGGCCAAGATACGGTCCTTCCAAGAACGCTTGAAGCAGTTTTCCGTGCACGGCGACGTTCCCGTGTCAAATCACGGGCGCAACGCATAGCTGGGCAAACAACCACTATAGGGCAACCCTGGCAGGACAGCAACTACCGCAGGCCGGCCGGGCCCTGCGGTGGCATCTGGTCTCCGTCGACCAACGCCTCGATGATAGCGCCCGGGCGCACCGCTGCAACCCGGAATCGCCGGATCACGCGACCCGGACACGACGATGGCCCGCCCCCCGAAGGGAGCGGGCCATCCGTGGACGTGAGTCCGTCAGGTCACTTGAGCTCGACGGAGCCGCCGGCGGCCTCGAGGGCCTCCTTCGCCTTGGCGGCGGTCTCCTTGTCGACCTGCTCGAGCACCGGCTTCGGGGCGCCCTCGACGAGGTCCTTGGCCTCCTTGAGGCCGAGCGAGGTCAGGGCGCGCACCTCCTTGATGACGGCGATCTTCTTGTCGCCACCGGAGGTCAGGATGACGTCGACCTTGTCGGAGCCGGCTTCCTCAGCGGCGCCGGCATCGTCGCCACCGGCGGCCGGGGCGGCCGCGGCGACCGCGACCGGAGCGGCAGCGGTGACACCGAAGGTGTCCTCGAAGAGCTTGACGAACTCGGAGAGCTCGATCAGGGTCATCTCCTTGAAGGCGTCAAGGAGCTCGTCGTTGGTGAGCTTCGCCATGATGGGCGTTCCTTTCGTTGAAAGTGTGATCGCAGCGGGCGCTGCAACGGATCACTCCGCAGCGTCTGCTGCTTCGGGTGCCGCCTCGGCGGCGGGGGTCTCGTCCGTGGCCTCGGCCGCAGGCGCGGAACCCGCGCCAGCGATGAGGGAGGGGTTGGCCTCGGCAGCGGTCTGCAGAGCGCCGAACAGGCGGGCACCCTGCGACAGCGGGGCGGCCAGCATGTAGGCGGCCTTCGCCAGGTTGGCCTGCATCGCGCCGGCCATCTTGGCCAGCAGGACCTCGCGCGACTCGAGGTCGGCGAGCTTGAGGACAGCCTGGGCGTCGAGGAACTTGCCCTCGAGGACGCCACCCTTGATTGCCAGGGACGGATTGGCCTTTGCGAAGTCACGCAGCCCCTTGGTGGCGGCAGCGACATCACCGCTGACGAACGCGATGGCCGTCGGGCCGGTCAGGGAATCCTCGATCCCCTCGATACCGGCGTCCTTGGCCGCGATCGCCGCAAGGGTGTTCTTCGCAACGGCGTAGGTGGCGTTCTCACCCAGGGATCGACGGAGGTCCTTCAGATCCTTGACGGTGAGACCGCGGTACTCGGTCAGCACTGCCGCCGCGGAGTTGCTGAAGGCATCCTTCAGCGCCGCGACCTTGGCAGCCTTGTCCGGCCTCGCCATGTGGTCTCCTTCCGGTCTCTTCATCCTCGACCCGGCCGGGTGGGCGGTTCGAGGGCCGCGGACCACCGACGCAAAAAACGCCCCGACGCCGGCGGCGCGGGGCGACCCACATGGGGACTACTCACGTTCACCTGCGCGGGTGCCATGCGGCGTTATGGCTGGGAAGCCACCTGCGGTCTTCGGCTGGGCCGACTATACCCGTCGGCGCCGGCGGCCCCAAATCGCGGGCGGTCCGCACCGGGCGGGGGCCCGCGGCGGTCCCGATCGCGGGCGGCGGGGGCCGGTGCATTAATCTGTCAGACCTTGACACTTACGTTGGATCTCGGAAGGACCCCCATGCGCCGCATCCTGGCCGCCGGCCTCCTGGCCACCCTCGCCGTGAGCGCCTGCAGCGCCCCGTCGACCACCACCCCCTCAGAGTCGGGCGCCACGGACGCGACCGACCGCACCTACGACGTCTCGGGCGTCGAGAAGGTCGACGAGATCGCCGCTCTCCTCCCGCAGGAGATCGCCGACGACGGCATGCTGACCATCGGCGCAGCCACCGACTACGCGCCGGCCGAGTTCCGCGCCGACGACCTCACCACCGCCATCGGCTACGACGTGGACCTGGGCAAGGCGATCGGCAAGGTGCTCGGCGTGGAGACCGAGGTCGTCGACGGCGAGTTCGCGTCCCTGCTGCCCGGCATCGGGTCGAAGTACGACATCGGCATCTCGTCGTTCACCATCACCGACGAGCGCACCGCCAACTACACGATGATCTCCTACATCACGGTGGGCTCGAGCTTCGCCGTGAAGAAGGGCAACCCGGAGGGCTTCGATCCGGAGAGCCTGTGCGGCGAGACCATCGGCGTGCAGACGGGCACCTGGCAGGAGGAGGAGCTCGCCGCGTTCAGCGCCGAGTGCACCGACGCCGGCGAGGAGCCCATCGAGGTGCTCTCCTACGCGAAGCAGTCCGACGTCACCACGAACCTCGTCGGCGGCAAGGTCAAGGCCTTCTACGCCGACTCAACGGTGGCCTCCTACTCCGTCGCCCTCACCAACGACCAGCTCGAGGTCGTCGGCGGCGTCCGCGACGCCGCCCCGCAGGGCATCGTCGTCGCTCAGGACGACGCCGAGCTGGCCGAGGCGATCCAGCGGGCCGTCCAGCAGCTCATGGACGACGGCACGTGGGCCGCGATCCTCGACAGCTGGGGCGTGTCCGAGGCCGGCCTCGAGACCGCCGAGCTGTTCCCGCAGGCCTGATCATGCGTCAGCCGACGCCGGAGCTGATCCGCGCCCGCCCCGTCCCCAGGCCCAGCCTGTGGCTCTGGGCGGGCATCGTCCTCGTGCTGGTGGCCATGCTCGTGCACGGCCTGCTGACCAACCCCAACTATCGCTGGGACGTCGTCGCGCAGCACCTGCTCGATCCGCGGATCATCTCCGGCCTCGGCTGGACGCTCCTGCTCACCGTCGGGGCCATGGCGCTGGGGATCACGCTGGCCGTGACCACCGCCATCATGCGGATGGGCACCAACCCCATCCTCCGCGGCATCGCGTGGGCCTACATCTGGTTCTTCCGCGGCACCCCCGTCTACACCCAGCTGGTGTTCTGGGGGCTGCTGCCGGTCCTCTACCCGCGCCTCAGCCTGGGGATCCCGTTCGGACCCGAGTGGCTGGAGTTCTCGACGCAGGACGTCATCAACGCCGGCGTGGCGGCGGTGCTGGGCCTGGGGCTCAATGAGGGCGCCTACCTGTCCGAGATCGTCCGCTCCGGGCTCAACTCGGTGGACAAGGGCCAGTGGGAGGCGGCCACCGCCCTGGGCATGCGCCGCGGCACGACGCTGCGCCGCATCGTCATCCCGCAGGCGATGCGGGTCATCGTGCCCCCGACGGGCAACGAGACCATCTCCATGCTCAAGACGACGTCGCTGGTGCTCGCCGTGCCATTCAGCCTGGAGCTGACGTTCGTGACCAACGCCATCGGTAACAAGATCTTCCTCCCCGTGCCGCTGCTCATCGTCGCCGCCATCTACTACCTGGTCGTCACGAGCATCCTCATGGTCGGGCAGCACCACCTCGAGGCCTACTACGGTCGCGGATTCGACACCGACCAGACCACCGGCGGCGGGGGGCGTCCCCCGAAGGGGATGTCTAAGCGCCAGCAGGCGATTCTGGCGGCCGGGACCGTGCACGCCGACCCCAACCTGGAGGTGACCCCGTGACGGCGATGGTCGAGGCCAAGGGCGTCCACAAGTTCTTCGGTGACCTCCACGTCCTCAAGGGCGTGGACCTCACCGTCGGGCGCGGGGAGGTCTGCGTCATCCTCGGCCCCTCCGGGTCGGGCAAGTCGACGCTGATCCGATGCATCAACGAGCTGGAGCAGATCAGCGCCGGCCGCATGTACGTCGACGGGGAGCTGATGGGGCTGCGCGAGGTCGGCGGCCGGCTCCACCGGCTGAACGACCAGGAGATCGCCCGGCAGCGGGCCAAGATCGGCATGGTGTTCCAGCGCTTCAACCTCTTCCCGCACATGACGGCCCTGGAGAACGTCATGGAGGCGCCGCGGCAGGTGCGGCGGGTGCCGAAGGCGGACGCCGAGCGCGTCGCCCGCGACCAGCTGGCCCGCGTGGGGCTCTCCGACCGGGCCGACCACTACCCCGCACAGCTGTCGGGCGGGCAGCAGCAGCGCGTCGCCATCGCGCGCGCGCTCGCCATGGAACCAGAACTGATGCTGTTCGACGAGCCCACCTCGGCGCTCGACCCGGAGCTCGTCGGCGAGGTGCTGGGCGTCATGCAGGAGCTCGCCGCCAGCGGCATGACGATGATCGTCGTCACGCACGAGGTGGGGTTCGCGCGCGAGGTCGCGGACCAGGTGGTGTTCATGGACGACGGGGTCGTCGTCGAGCGGGGCACGCCCGGGGAGGTCATCGACGCGCCGCAGCAGCAGCGGACCCGGGACTTCTTCGCCAAGGTCCTCTGACCTCGCCCCAGACGAACGCCGGCCGTCCCTCCTCGAGGGGCGGCCGGCGTCGTCGATGGACCCGTCAGCGACCGGGTGCGACGCAGTCGGCCCGGTCACGCCGACCCGGCCGGGCGCGTCCGGGCGTCCGCCGGGCTGTCCCGCATGGTCGGGCCTGCCCTGGTCAGCGGGGCGACCGACGACACACCCGGCGGGCCCGGTGGCCGACTCGGCGGCCACGAGGCGCACCACGCCCCGGCGTCGTACTAGGCCTCGGGCTTCATGTGGTTCTCGGGCGTGATCCGGTCGAAGTGCGTGGTGAGGAGGTCTGCCGCCGCGCCGCTCGTCTCGCGCTGGTCGATGGCGACGCCGACCGGCACGTCGAGGGTGTCGCGGATGATGGGGTGTCAACGGGTTTCGCGAAGTTTAGTTGCGGTGATGAACTATCGGTCAGCCGATCTCCAGCAACGCCTGAGGGATCTCCGCGGGAAGTTCACCTGCGAGATAGCCGGTCGGTCCGAACCGGGAAGCGAGCCGGCCCCCCACCATGCCGTGCAGGTAGGCGGCCCACACCGCGGCCTGGGCCGGCTGGGCGCCACGCGCGCAGAGCCCGACCGTGATGCCCGCCTTCACGTCACCGGAGCCCGCGACGCCGAGGCCCGGGTTGCCCTCGTCGCTACGCCAGAGGTCACCATCGGGGGTCCCGACAAACGTGCTGGCGGCCCCGGAGCTGACGACGGCCCCGGTCGCTGCGGCGAGGCGCAGGACGGCGCCAGCCTGGTCGGCGCGCACCCGGTCCTCGTCCTCCCCGAGGGTCAGGGCGAGCTCCCGGAGGTTCGGCGAGAGGATCAGCGACTTGAACGGCCTGCCGCGATCGAGGTCCTCCGTCAGCCAGGCCAGGGCCAGCGCGTCGAGCACGACGGTCCCACGGAGCTGTCCCGCGACGGCGCCCAGCAGACCCGTCGCCGCGGCGACGTCGAGCATCCCGGGACCGACCAACACCGCGTCCGCCTCCGGGGCGTAGTCGCCGACCGCGACCGCCGCCACCGGAGTGAGATCGCCCGCCGTCGTGCACGCGGCGCCACGCACGAGCGACTCCGGCATGCCGACGGCCATCGCCACGGCCACCGGCTCCGGGACCACGAGTTGGGTCTTTCCTGCCCCGGCCCGCATGGCGGCTCGGGCCGCCAGCACCATGCCGCCGGGGTTGGGCACGCTTCCACCGATGAGGAGGGCCCGTCCGCGGGCCTCCTTGTTGCCCTCCGGAGACGGCAGGGGCCAGTCCCGCAGCACCGCCGTCGTGACGACGGTCGCGGAGTCGGCCGCGCTCATCCCGCGCCCCCCGTCCCCTCCCCGGTGTGGGCGGGCTCGCGGGTCACTTCGGCGGCGCCCTGGATGCCGCTGACGTCGTCGCGCGCCACGAGGCGCAACGCCCCGTCCTGGTCGCGGTAGCGCGTCATGGAGCAGTTCGCGATCGGCTCCGACTTCTGCAGGGCCAGCACCGACGCCGCGTCGAGGCCCTCGAGCACATAACGGAACGCGAGGATCACCGCCTCGTGGCTGAACACCCAGACCCGCTCGCCGGCGTAGCGCGCCTGCAGTTCGACCAGCAGGCTGCGCACCCGCAGCACCACGTCCGCCCAGGACTCGCCGCCCGGCGGCCGGTAGTAGAACTTGCCCAACCGCGCCCGCCGCTCCGACTCCCCCGGATGCTCGGCCTGAATGCCGTACCAGGTCATGCCGTCGAGGATGCCGAGCTCCCGCTCGCGGACGCGCTCGTCCAACAGGACCTCGACCCCGACGGCGGCCAGAGCGGAGGCCGCGGTGTCGCGGGCCCGCCGGTAGGGCGACGAGACCACCACCGTGGGCCGCCGGTGGTCCGCCAACCCCGCTACGTGGTCGCCGAGAGCGGCGGCCTGCCGCTCACCCTCCGGCGAGAGGCCGACCTGCTCGTCGCTGTCAGCCAGATCGAGGCGGTGCGCCTTGGCGGCCAGCGCCTCCCGGTCCGCGACATTGCCCAGGCTCTCCGCATGCCGCACCAGGACCAGCTCGAGCGGGCCGGTGGCGTCACTGCCCGTGGCGACCGTGCTCATGGACGTCTCCTCTCGTCATCGGACCACCCTAGGCGGTGGGCACGCGCGCCGTGGCGCTGTCGGGCTCACTCGGGGCGCCAGGTGAAGCGTGGGGGCCGCCGCTCTCGGAAGGCGGCGACGCCCTCCACCAGGTCGGGCGAGGCGTTGGCGCGCTGCACCCAGGAGATCGCGGACTCGGCGTCCAGGTCGTGCGCGACCAGCGCGTCGACGATCTCCTTCGACGCGCGCAGGGTCAGCTGGGAGAGGGCGGCCATGCGCTCGGCCATGGCCAGGGCCTCGTCGAGGGCGCTCCCCTCGTCGACGACCCGGTTGACGAGCCCCACGCGCAGGGCGCGCTGGGCGTCGAGCCGGACGGCGGTGAAGAGCATCTCCTTCGTCACGGCGGGCCCCATCAGGTGGATCATGCGCTGGGTCGCCGACACGGGGTAGACGATGCCGAGCGTCGCGGGCGGCACGGAGAAGATGGCGGACGCACCGGCGACGCGGACGTCGCAGGCCACCGCCAGCTCCAGGCCTCCACCGATGCACGGGCCCTCGATCGCGGCGAGGACGGGCTTGGGGCTGCGGGAGAGCGCGTGTTCGGCGTTGACGGGCCCCTCCGCGTGGTGCAGTTCGTCGAGGCTGTGGATGTCCGAGCCGGCACAGAAGACCCCGTCGGCGCCCGTGAGGATCACGGCGGTCACCTCGGGCTCGGCGTCGAGGCTCCGCAGGTACGCGGGAATCTGCCGCCACATCGGATCGGTCATGGCGTTGCGCTTGCCGGGGTTGTCGAGGGTCAGGATCGCGGTGGTGCCGCGGCGGGTGAGGGCGACGGTGGCCATGCTCCCATCCTCGCACCGACGGCGGGCGCCGGGAACGACGACGGGGCGGGCACCCGCAGGTGCCCGCCCCGTCGGACGGTATGAACCGGGCTGTCAGGCCTCGGCCGGCTTGGTCACGGTGACGTCCACGAGCACGCTGGGGCTCATGGTGGCCGAGACCGCGATCTTGCGCAGGTACCGGCCCTTGGAGGCCGACGGCTTGAGACGCAGGATCTCCTCGAGCACCGCGAAGTAGTTGTCGGTGAGCTGCTGCTCGCCGAACGACGCCTTGCCGATGATGAACTGCAGGTTGGCGTGCCGGTCGACGCGGAACTCGATCTTGCCGCCCTTGATGTCGGACACGGCCTTCGCCACGTCCATCGTCACGGTGCCGGTCTTGGGGTTCGGCATCAGGCCACGCGGGCCGAGGACGCGGCCGAGGCGGCCGACCTTGCCCATGAGGTCGGGGGTGGCCACGACGGCGTCGAAGTCCAGGTAGCCGCCGGCCACCTTCTCGATCAGCTCATCGGTGCCGACCTCGTCGGCGCCCGCGGCGCGGGCCGCCTCCGCCTTGTCGCCACCGGCGAAGACGAGGACCCGTGCCGTCTTGCCAGTGCCGTGGGGGAGGTTGACCGTGCCACGGACCATCTGGTCCGCCTTACGGGGGTCGACGCCCAGACGGACGGCGACGTCGATGGTCTCGTCGAACTTCGCCGACGCCATCTCCTTGATGAGGCGGAGCGCCTCTTCGGGGCTGTATGCCTGCGACTCGTCGCGCTTGTCGGCGGCGCGGCGGTAGGCCTTGCTGTGCTTCATGCTGGTTCCTTCGTGTTAGCCGGCCTCGTGGGCCGGTCCACCAGTGTCTGGTGTGGGGAGCACTCCCCTGCCAGGTGTGTGCGGTGTGGTCAGTCGACCGTGACGCCCATCGAGCGCGCGGTGCCCTCGATGATCTTCATCGCGGCCTCGACGTCGTTGGCGTTGAGGTCGGGCAGCTTGGTGGTGGCGATCTCGCGGACCTGATCCTTGGTCAGCTTGCCGACCTTGGTCTTCAGCGGGTTCGCGGAGCCGCTCTGCAGGCCGGCGGCCTTCTTGATGAGCTCGGCTGCCGGCGGCGTCTTCGTGATGAAGGTGAACGTCCGGTCCTCGTAGATGGTGATCTCGACGGGGATGACGTTGCCGCGCTGGGACTCCGTCGCGGCGTTGTACGCCTTGACGAACTCCATGATGTTGACGCCGTGCGGGCCGAGGGCGGTACCGACCGGCGGGGCAGGCGTCGCGGAGCCTGCGTTCAGTGCGACCTTGACGAGGGCCGCGACCTTCTTCTTGGGAGGCATGGATGGGTCCTTTACCTGTTGGATGGAAACGCCCGCGTGCGGGCGCAACGCACTATCTTAGACGACCTTCTCGACTTGCTTGAACTCGAGATCGACGGGGGTCTCCCGACCGAGGATCTCGACCAGGGCGATGAGCCGCCGCGTGTTGGGGTTGAGCTCGGTGATCGTCGCGTGGACGCCGGTGAACGGGCCGTCGATGATCATGACCGAGTCGCCGACTTCGAAGTCCACGACCTCGACCTTCTTGCGGCGCGCCGCCGCGGCGCCGGCCTGGGCCTGGTTCACCTTGGCGATGACCGACGGGGTCAGCATCTTGAGGACCTCGTCGACCGAGAGCGCCACCGGCTGCTGGCCGTGGCCGACGAAGCCGGTGACCGACGGGGTCTGGCGCACGACGCTCCACGAGTCGTCGGTGAGCTCCATTCGCACCAGCACGTAGCCGGGCAGCACGCAGCGCGTCACCGTCTTGCGCGCGTTGTTGCGGATCTCGACGACCTCCTCGGTGGGGACGACCGTCTCGAAGATGTAGTCCTCCATGTTGAGGGTCTGCGCGCGGGAGTCCACGTTCTGCTTGACGCGGTTCTCCATGCCGGAGTACGTGTGGATGACGTACCACTCGCCGTACTTCGACTCGAGCTCCGCGCGCAGCTCGGCCAGGGCCGCGTCCACGGCGTCGTCCTGCTCGGAGGCCGACTCGTCGGCCTCGGGCTCCTCCTCGGCCAGCAGCACCGGGGCGTCGGCGTCGGTCTCGTCCTCACCCAGGTCGCCGAGGTCGATCTCGACGTCGTCGGAGGCGGACTCCTCGAGGGAACCCAGGTCGATCTCGAATTCGATGTCGTTGTTCTCAGAGTCGGTCATGCGTTGCTCCCGAAGAGTTGCAGAAGGGCCCAGCCGAAGCCGAGGTCGAGCAGGCCCACGATGAGGATCATGATGAGCACGAAGACGAGGACGGCGCCGAACATGACCACGAGCTGGGGCCAGGTGGGCCAGACGACCTTCTTGAGCTCGCCCGCGGACTGGCGCACGAACTCGGCCGGGTTGTGGGCGCGGTAGTGGTCCTCGTCCTCCGCGAGGGCGGCGCTGCGCCGGCGGGTGGGGGCGCCCTTGCGGACCGGGGCCTTGGCGGTGCGGCGCGTGATGGGCGCAACGGCGCCGGCCTCGACCGGGTCGGGCTCGGTCTGGGTGGTGTCGAACTCGGCGTCCACCGACTCGTCCGGCACGGACAGGTGGTCCACGGCTTCGTCAGAGGCGACCGCGTCAGCCGGCTCGGCGTCGCGCGACTTGTCGCTCACGGAAGAACTTCCCTTCGCTCGACAAACAAAATGCCTCACCACACCAGGGGTGTGGCAGGCGTGCGAGGCGACCGGAAGTGACGGCCACCTAGCAGGGCAGGAGGGACTCGAACCCCCAACCTGCGGTTTTGGAGACCGCTGCTCTGCCAGTTGAGCTACTACCCTTCACCGGACCCACCGACCGTGGTCCACACGCGTTTTGAGCGCGCTTCGACCTTGGCAACTGCGTACCGGTAGCCGCAACTATAGGCGCTTTCCGACAAGGATGCGAACTGGCGGCTAGGCCAGCGAGGCCAGCCAGGCGCGGTGCAGGTCCGCGTAGCGACCCTCCCCCGCCACGAGATCCGCGGGACTTCCGTCCTCCACGACCCGGCCGTGTTGCAGCACGAGGACGCGGTCCGCGATCTCGACGGTGGACAGGCGGTGGGCGATGATGACCGCCGTCCGGTCCGCCAGGATCGTCGACAGCGCGCGCTGCACCACCCGCTCGGTGGGCACGTCCAGCGACGAGGTGGCCTCGTCCAGGATGAGGACCCGGGGGTCGGCCAGCACCACACGCGCGAAGGCGACCAGCTGCCGCTGGCCCGCCGACAACCGCGACCCGCGCTTGCCGGTGTCGGTGTCGTAGCCGGCCGGCATGGCGTCGATGAACGGATGCGCCCCCACCGCTCGAGCGGCGGCGATGACCTCCTCCCGCGACGCCTCGGGGCGCCCGAAGGCGATGTTGTCCGCGATCGAGCCGGCGAAGATGAAGTTCTCCTGCGTCAGGAGCGTCACGTGCCGCCGCAGGGTCGCGTCGTCGAGGTCGCGCAGGTCCACGCCGTCGAGCCGGACCGATCCCTCCTGCGGGTCGTAGAAGCGGGCGATCAGCTTGGCGATCGTGGTCTTGCCCGCCCCCGTCGTCCCCACCAGGGCGACGGTCTGCCCGGCCGGGATCCGCAGGTCCAGGCCCGGCAGGACGGGGGTGTCGGGCACGTACTCGAACGCGACGCCGTCGAAGGTCACCTCGCCGCGCGCCGCGGGCAGCGGCACCGGCTGCTCGGGGTCCCGGACGTCCGGCTCCTCGTCCATGACGCTGGCCACCTTCTCGAGCGCGGTGAGCGCCGACTGCAGCGACGAGATGAACTGCCCGATGTCCTGCATCGGGTCGAAGAACATGCGCACGTACAACACGAACGCGGCCAGCGTGCCGACCGTGAGTTCACCCGACAGTGCCATGAACCCGCCCGCGGTGACGACCACGACGATGCCCAGATGCCCCACGAACTGGATGCCGGGCATGGCCCGCGCGAACACGCGCAGGGCGGTGGTGTTGGCGTCGCGGTACTGCAGCGCCACGCCCTCGTAGATGTCGCGGGACCGGGGCTCGCGGCGGAACGCCTGCACGGCCTTGATGCCGGTCATGGTCTCGATGAACTGCACGATGACGATGGCCGACAGCGTGCGGACGTGCCGGAACGCGCGGGTCGAGGCGCCGGCGAACCACCGCATCAGCAGCCACAGCAGCGGATACGTCGCGAAGGCCACGAGCGCGAGCCGCCAGTCGAGCAGCAGCAGGATGATCGTCGACCCGACGATGGTCAGTAGCGCGGCGACGACGACGTCGAGGCCCTGGAGCACCAGCTCCTGCACCGCCTCCACGTCGCTGGTCATGCGCGACACCGCCCGCCCGGAGGTGTAGCGGTCGTGGAAGCGCACGCTGAGCCGCTGGAACTGGCGGTACAAGCGGCGCCGCAACGTCAGGAGGAGGTCGTTGCCGATGATCCCGGAACGGCGCAGAAAGAACGCGCGGCCGGCGACCTGCACGGTGATCGCCGCCACCATCACGCCGAGGAGCGTGACCAGGGTTGTCGCGTCGCCACCGGTGAGAGCCGGGATGCCGTCGTCGAGCACGCGCTGCACGAGCACGGGGATCGCCAGCCGCGCCAGCGACTCGAGCACGACGACGACGATGAGGACCATGCCCCAGCGGTGGTAGGGGCGCACCAGCTCGGCGAGGAGCCGGCGGCTGGCGGGCCGCAGGGCGACGGTGGAGTCGGTCTCCTCCGTGATCTCCTGCTTGACGCCCCGCCAGTCCTCGAGGGCGGTGTCCTGCTGGTCGCTCAACGCGCTGCCTCCTCGGCCAGTTCGGGTTCGATGCTGTAGTCCGCCGACAGCAGCTCGCGGTATTCCGGGACCGTGGCCAGCAGCTCCTGGTGCGTCCCGACGTGGGCGATGCGCCCCTCGACGAGCATGGCGACGCGGTCGGCGAGCAGCACCGTCGACGCACGGTGGGCCACCACGAGGCCCGTGACGCCGACGAGGGTGGACTTCAGCGCCGCCTCGACCTCCGCCTCGGTGTGGATGTCCAGCGCGCTGAGGGTGTCGTCGAGGACGAGGATCCGTGGGCGGACGAGGATGGCGCGCGCCAGCGCCAGGCGCTGCCGCTGGCCGCCGGAGAGGCTGAGGCCCTGCTCGCCCAGGCGGGTGTCGAGGCCCCACGGGAGGTCGTAGACGAACTCCGCCGATGCCACTCGCAGCGCGTCGGCGACGTCCTCGTCGGTCGCCTCGGGCCGGCCGAGGGTGAGGTTCTCCCGCGCGGACATCGAGAACAGGATCGGGTCCTCGAACGCCGTCGCGACGAGGGAGCGCAACTGCCGGAGATCGAGGTCGCGCACGTCCACCCCGTCGATGAGGACGGCGCCGCCGGTCACGTCCTGCAGCCGGGGGATCAGCGACACGATGGTGGACTTGCCGGACCCCGTGCCGCCCACGAGGGCGACGGTCTCGCCCGGGGCGATGTCGAGGGTGACGTCGGTCAGCGTCGGGGTCGCGGCGTCGTCGAAGCGGAAGCTGACTCCCCGCAGGCTCACGGCGCCGCGGGGGTCGCTGATCCGCCTCGTGCCCGACACGACTGTGAGCGGCGCGTCGAACACCTCGCACACGCGGTCGGCGGCCGTCTGGGCCTCGCGCATGAAGCTCAGGAGGAACCCCAGCGAGCCGACGGGCCAGGCGAGCGACAGCAGCAGCGTGACGAAGGAGACGACCTGGCCCAGCGTGAGGAGCCCGTCGGCGGCCGCCACGGCCGCACCGCCGAGGACCACGACGAGCAGCACCGACGGGAACGCCTCCAGCAGCGTCCACAGCACCGCCGCGAGCCGCATCCGCTGCACGCCGGAGTCGCGCAGGTCCATGGCCCGGCGGTCGAAGGCGCGGAACGCGTGGGGCACGCGACCGAACGAGCGGATGACCCGCACGCCGTGGAGCGCCTCCTCCGCCGTGGAGGCGACGTCCCCGGTGCGGTCCTGCACGTCGCGGGAGACGATCCCGAAGCGGCGCACGAGATAGGTCGTCACCGCCACCACCGGGATCACCGCGACCAGCACGGAGACACCGAGCTGCCAGTGCATCGCCACCATGATCGACACGACCACGACGATCTGGATGGTGTTCATGATGAGCATGAGCAGCCCGAACGACATGAACCGCCGCAGCAGGCCCAGGTCGCTCATGATGCGCGACAGCAGCTGGCCGGACTCCCACCGCTTGTGGAACCCGAGCGGCAGCGCCTGGAGCTGGTCGAACAGGTCGAGCCGGATGTCCGCCTCGAGGGCGGACGTGGCCCGCGTCATCATCCAGCGGCGCAGCAGGTTGATGGCGGCGTCGACGGCGCCCGCCAGCAGGATGAGCAGCGCGAACAGCGCCACTCCCCCGGCGTCACGCTCCGCGATGGGCCCGTCGACTATGCGCCCCAGCAACAGCGGGATGAGCACCGCCATGGCGACGCCGATGGGCGCCAGCACGAGGGCCAGCGTGAACTGCCGCCAGTAGGGGCGCAGGTAGGGCAGCAGCCGGACGAGGCTGGAGCGCCGAGGGGAGGGGGCGAGCACACTGTGGCTGGGGGGTCCGGGCACCCGGACAGGCTACTCCGGCCTCCGGACCGGGTCGAACCGCTTAGACTGGCTGGTCATGACGTCGGCCCTGCTCAGCGCCCTGCTCGAAGGCATCGACCGCGCCCTGCCCGACGCGGCGGCGCTGCGCCGCGCGATCCACGCGGAGCCGCACCTCAGCGGCGAGGAGGAGCCCACTCGCGACGCGTTCGAGCGGTCCACGGAGTGGCTGCGCTGGTCCCCCGTCGCGCACAGCGGCGCCTGGGCCCGGCTCGGTCCGACCGGGCCCGCCGTGGGGCTCCGCGCCGAGCTCGATGCGCTGCCCGTCACGGAGGTCACCGGCATCGAATGGGCGTCGCGGCGCCCCGGCATCATGCACGCCTGCGGGCACGACGTGCACCTGGGCGCACTGTGGGCGGTCCTGGCCGCGGCCCGGGACCTCGAGCTCCCGGTGGGACTCGTGCCGATCCTGCAGCCGCGCGAGGAGGTCAGCCCGTCGGGCGCCGGCGACGTCGTGGCCTCGGGTCTCCTGGACGACCAGGAGGTCGAGGCCATGATTGGGGTCCACGTGCAGCCGGGCGTCGAGCGCGGCGTCGTCTCGACCGGCGCGGGGGCCGTCAACGCGGCCTTCGACGAGTTCGAGATCATCGTGCGCGGCCGGCCCGGGCACGGCGCCTACCCGCACGTGGCCATCGACCCCATCCTCGCCCTGGCCGACATCGTCACCGCCGTCGCGGCGCTGCCGAGCCGCATCATCGACCCCACGCACGCCACCGTCGTCTCGGTGGGACAGATCTCGGGCGGCACGGCGCCCAACATCATCGCCGACGAGGCACGCTGCCGCGGCACGCTTCGCACGTTCTCCGACGCCGACCGCGACCTCCTGCACGAGGCGGTGGCCAGGACGGCGGAGTCGATCGCCCTGGGCCGGGGCGCCGCGGCGACGGTCCGCTTCATCCACGGTGGCCCCGCGCTGGTCAACGACCCCGGCCTGGTGCGGCGCCTGGACGCCCTGCTGACCGGCTCCGGCGTCACCGTGGCGGAGAGCCCCTTCCGGTCGTGCGGCTCCGACGACTTCGGTGAGTACGGCCTGGCGACGGCGTCGGTGATGTCGTTCGTCGGGACCGGCCGGGTGGACGGAATCGGCCTGCACCACGGCGCGTTCCTGCCCGGCCGCGAGGCCCTCCGGCTGGCCGCCCACGCCTTCGCGGCGGGCTATGTCGCGGCCGCGGAGTCCGTCCTGGCCCAGGGCTGAGGCGCCGTCAAAGACTGGCGCCGACGAGGTTGACCTCGGGGACCAGCCGGATGCCGAAGCGTGCCTCCACGCCGTCGCGCACCTCGCGGGCCAGTGCCACCAGGTCCGCGGCGGTGGCGTCGCCCCGGTTGGTGAGCGCCAGAACGTGCTTGGTCGACAGGGCGGCGCGCGCGGTGCCGTGGCCCTTGGTGAACCCGGAGTGCTGGATGAGCCACGCGGCGCTGGTCTTGACGGTGCCGCCCTCGGCGGAGAACCGCGGGGCCTCCACCGGGAGGCGCTCGGCCTCCTCAGGGGTCAGCACAGGGTTGGTGAAGAACGAGCCGGCGCTCCAGGTGTCATGGTCGGCGTCGTCGAGGACCATGCCTTTGGCGCGGCGGATGGCCAGCACCGCGGCGCGCACGTCGGCCGCCGGGACGCGCCGACCCACGTCCGTGCCCAGGTGAGCGGCCAGTTCGGGATACGCGATCGGCTGCCCCAACGACCCCAGGGGGAACTGGAAGCCGACCTCGAGGACCACGTAACGGCCGAGCTCGCGCTTGAACCGCGAGGTCCGGTAGCCGAAGCCGCAGTGGGACGCGGCGAACGTGCGCTGCGCGCCGGCCACCCGGTCCCAGGTCCGCACGGACGTGACCGTCCGCGACACGTCGGAGCCGTACGCGCCGACGTTCTGGATGGGCGTGGCGCCCACGCTGCCCGGGATCCCGGAGAGCATCTCGACGCCGCTCCATTCCTGCGTCACCGCGTGGGCGACGACGTCGTCCCACGTCTCCCCCGCAGCGACCCGCACCGCGGCGCCGCCGCACGTGGAGACATCCGCGTCGAGCCCCGTCGTAGCGACCCGGACGACGGTGCCGGGGAAGCCCTCGTCGGCCACCAGGAGGTTGGAGCCGCCGCCGAGCACGAGCACCGGCTCGCCGCGGGCGTCACAGTCGGACACGACGTCGATGAGGTCGCGTTCGGTCGTGGCGACCTCGAACCGGCGGGCCGGACCGCCCACGCGCAGCGTCGTGTGGTCCGCCAGCCGCGACGAGCGGGCGACCTCCGGCGCGGGCGTGGCCACCGACAGGCGGTCGATCCGGCACTCAGTCAACGCGGACCTCGACCCGCGCCGCCCCCAGGACGGCGTCGTCGCCGCACGTGGCGGTCAGGGCGACCGTGGCGATCCCGTCCGCGACCGCGGTGACCGAGCCCGTGTAGACGACCTCGGTACCCTCATCGGTGTCCGGCACGACGACGGGGCGGGTGAAGCGGACGAAGTAGCTGACGACGCGCGCGGGGTCGCCGACCCAGTCGGTGACCACCCGCAGGCCCGCGCCCATGGTCCACATGCCGTGGGCCACGACGCCTGGCAGGCCGATGGCGCGCGCGTGCCGGTCCGAGAAGTGGATCTCGTTGAAGTCGGTGGACGCGCCCGAGTACCGGACGACCGTCGATCGGGTGACGCGGGCCCGCACCTCGGGGAGCTGCTGTCCGACGGAGACGTGCGACATCGTCAGTCCTCCCGGGTGTGCATGAGGGTGGAGCGGGCCTCGCAGACGGCCTCGCCGTCGACGGTGAGGTCGACCAGCACCGTAATCATGTCGAGGCTGCCGCGGGCCCGCACCTTCTCGATGCTCAGCTCGGCCACGACGTGGTCCCCGGGGCGCAGCGGCCGGTGGAACGTGAAGGTCTGGTCCGTGTGCATGGTGCGGTTCAGCGCCAGGCCCAACTCGTCGTCGTCGAACAGCGCGGACCAGGCCTGGGCCGCGATGACGGCGGCGAACGTCGGGGGCGCGACGGGGTGCTCGCCGCGGTAGGCGGCGTTGTAGTCGAGGAGCGCGGCGGCGAACTCGGCGATCTTGGCGCGGCTCACCACGTAGGGCGGGGCCGCGGGATACCGGCGGCCGACGTGCTCGGCGGAGATGGGCATGGGGGTAAGGCTACCCCTGGGCGCCCCTGGCCCGGGAACGACAGAACCGGCCGGCCCCAGGGGGCACGGCCGGTTCCGGCAGCTGGTGGCCGCGGCTCAGCGGGTCTCGCGGTGCGCGCGGTGGGTGCGGCAGCGCGGGCAGAACTTCTTGAGCTCGAGACGATCGGGATCGTTGCGGCGGTTCTTCTTGGTGATGTAGTTGCGCTCCTTGCACTCGGTGCAGGCGAGCGTGATCTTCGGACGTACGTCCTGAGCCTTCTTGGCCATGTTCACATTCCTTAGCTAGCTTGCGCACGGAGCGCTCGGGCGAGGGCTTTGGTGACGAGGGCGGGACTTGAACCCGCGACACAGCGATTATGAGCCGCTTGCTCTACCGACTGAGCTACCCCGTCAGGAGTTCCCCCCTGGTGGTGCAGGAGGGAACCGAGCCCCCATGCGGAATCGAACCGCAGACCTTCTCCTTACCATGGAGACGCTCTGCCTACTGAGCTATAGGGGCCAGCCGACGACCAACCATACACGGACCGCGACGGGCTCGACAAATCCGCCCCGACGTCGCCCTGGAGGGCCGGTCGCGCGGCGCCCGGTCAGCCCTTGAGCGCGGCGATCGCGACCTCGAGGGCGCCCTCGAACAGGGTCTCGCGCTCGTCGGCCGTCAGGTCCGCCGAGCCGTCCTTGAGGTGGTCGGAGACCGTGAGGACGGCGAGGGCCTCGGCCCGGTTGGCCATCGCGCACGCGTAGAGCCCGGCCGCCTCCATCTCGACGCCCAGGGTGCCGAGCCGGTCCAGCGCCGGGATGATGTCGGTGCGCGCGGAGTAGAAGAGGTCGCTGGTGTAGACGGCGCCCACATGGACGGTGCGGTCCTCGGCCCTGGCGAACTCGACGGCGCCGCGCAGCATGTCGTAGGACGCGGCCAGGGACAGCGACACCCCGGGCACGTCGATGGTCGCGACCGCCGAGTTCGTGTGGGCGGCCGCGGCGACGATGACGTCGCGGACGGCGACGTCGGAGGAGATGCCGCCGCACGTGCCGACCCGGCAGATGCGGCGCACGCCATACTGCGAGTAGAGCTCCGTGGCGTAGATCGACAGCGACGGCACTCCCATGCCCGACGCCATGGCGGTCATGGGGACGCCGTCGACCGTGCCGGTCCAGGCGGCGATGCCGCGGACGTCGGACACCAGCCGGACGTCGGCCATCCGGGTCTTCGCGATGCGCTCGGCGCGCCTCGGGTCACCGGGCATGATGACGAGCGGGGCGATGTCCCCCGGCTCACAGGCGATGTGCGGGGTGGCCATCGTCGGCCCCTCTCTGTCGGCAGAAATGACTGAGGCCCCGCACCAATCCGGTTCGGGGCCTCAGTGGCAGGTGTTGGATTTGAACCAACGTAGGCTACGCCGACGGTTTTACAGACCGCTCCCTTTGGCCACTCGGGCAACCTGCCAAGCCGGGCTGTCCCGGCGACGCCCGAGCATAGCAGCGGCTCGCCCGCAGCGCCAACGCGCCCCCTGCTGGCACAATGGCGGGGTCCACCAGATGACCCCAAGGAGGCGCCCCATGGCCGCAGACAGCTCGTTCGACGTCGTCAGCAAGGTCGACCGTCAGGAGGTCGACAACGCCCTCAACCAGGCCGTCAAGGAGGTCGGACAGCGCTTCGACTTCAAGAACACCGACGCGCGGATCGCCTGGTCCGGCGAGTCGATCGAGATGGAAGCGGTGTCCGAGGAGCGGGTCAAGGCGATCCTCGACGTCTTCCAGTCGAAGCTGGTGCGGCGCGGCGTCAGCCTCAAAGCGCTGGAGGCCGGCGAGCCGCGCGTGTCCGGCAAGCTGTGGAAGATCACCGCGACCACGAAGCAGGGCATCAAGCAGGAGGACGCCAAGAAGATCTCCAAGCTGCTGCGCGACGAGGGGCCCAAGGGCGTCAAGTGCCAGATCCAGGGCGAGGAGCTGCGGATCTCCTCGAAGAGCCGCGACGACCTGCAGGAGGCGCAGCGGATGATCAAGGAGGCGGACTACGACTTCGCCGTCCAGTTCGTCAACTACCGCTGACGCCGGGATGCGGATCGGCACCCATAACGTCAACGGCATCCGGGCGGCGCTGCGGCGCGGGTTCCGCCGCTACTGGGACGAGACCGGGGCCGACGTCGTGGCGCTGCAGGAGGTGCGCTGCCGCGTCGACGACCTGCCGCTGGAGGCCTTCGCCGACTATCACGTGACCCTGGACACGGGGCTCCTCCCCGGCCGCAACGGGGTCGCGGTGCTGACCCGGGTGAAGCCGGCCCGGGTGCGCGCGCTGGACGGCACGGCCTACCAGTTCGGCCCTGGTCTCGTCCCCGAGGCGGTCCCGGCCGAGCGGATCGTCAACCGCGACCTGGCGCGCTTCGCCACCGAGGGCCGCTACCTGGAGGTCGACCTCGCGGACGCGCCGGTCAGGGTGGCGTCGCTGTACCTGCCCAAGGGGGCCGCGTGGCCACACGAGGAGGGCTCGGAGGAGAAGTACCTGCGCAAGATGCGGTTCATGCGCGGCTTCGCCCGCCTGCTGACGGCGTCGCGGCGCGAGGCGGCGGCGGAGGGCCGCGAGTTCCTCGTCATGGGCGACTTCAACATCGCGCACACCCGCCAGGACCTGCGCAACTGGCGGACCAACCAGCGCTCCGAGGGCTTCCTCCCCGAGGAGCGCGAGTGGTTCGGCTCCATCCTGGGCGCCCGGAGCCTCGTCGACGTCATGCGCCAGCTCCATCCGGAGGCCGACGGCCCCTACACGTGGTGGTCGTGGCGCGGCCAGGCGTGGACCAACGACGCCGGCTGGCGCATCGACTACCACCTCGCCTCCGCGGCCCTGGCCCGGAGCGCGACGGCGGCCTGGGTCGGCCGGGAGGCGAGCTACGAGGACCGGATCAGCGACCACTCCCCCGTCGTCGCGGACTACGACACGGCGGCCCTCAGACGCTGAGCGGCCGCGGCTCGTCCATGGGCTGGCTGAGCTCGTGGGTGTGCATGATCCAGTACACGGCGCCGAACAGGATGAGCACGAGCATCCACGGCCCGTTGCGCAGCCCGAAGGTCATCGCGGCGAACCCGAGCAGCACCACCGTCACGACGATGGCGAAGCGCAGCGTCTTCGACGACGGGTGCGCCATCGGCAGCAGGACCGCCCCCCACAGCAGGTACCAGGAGTGCAGCGCCGGCGCCGTGAGCGCGAACCACAGTAAGCCGTAGGCGAGGAACGTGAGCGGGCGCCGGCCGAGATGCCGCCACGCCAGCACCGCGATCCCCACAACGCCGACGACGGCCCCGACGGCCCGGCTGACCGTGATCACGGCGCGGCCGCTCGGGTCCCAGCCGAAGGCCGAGGCCGGGAACTGAAACAGGTGGCCGATGAGGGTGAACGGCGACACTGTCTCGGCCATGCCGGGGACGTTGACCGCGTTGATCCAGCCGAACCCCATCCCGGAGACGACCGAGATCCCGGCGAACACCCCCACGGAGAGCGCCAGGGAGGCCAGCGCCTTGAGCGCCGCCCAGGCGAGCGGCCGCGGCCGCCACGACGTCCACGGGGTGACGAGGAACGGCAGCGCCACCGCCGCCATGAAAGCCGGCTGCTTGATGGCCGCCGCCGCTCCGACGACGAGCGCGCCGAGCCACCAGCGCCCCCGCGCCATGGCCACCCAGATGCCGAGCAGCATGAGCCCCACCATGCTCGCGTCGTTATGCGCGCCGCCCACGAAGTCGATGATCAGGATGGGGTTGAGGACGGCGAACCAGCTCGCGGCCGCCGGATCGACGCCGACCCGGCGCGCGATGCGCGGCACCAGGGCGCCGATGAGGATCACCCCGGCCAGGGCAGGGGCCCGCATGAGCACCGCCGAGAGGAACGGGTCGAAGCCGGCCAGGATCACGATGCCGTGGCTCATCCACAGCGACAGCGGGCCGTAGGGGGCTGTCGTCTCCCGCCACACCCACGCGACCTGGTCGGCGTAGTAGCCGGGCAGGATGCCCGGGCCCACCTGATAGGGGCTGAGGTTGTTGTGGATGAGCCAGCCGTGCGCCGCGTAGGAGTACGCGTCGTGGGAGAAGATCGGCGGCCCGAACACCAACGGCGCCGCAACGATCGCCAGGACCGCCCAGTGCCGCAGCTGCGGCTGCCCCATGGCCCGGCGCCGGGCGGGACGCAGCCGGAACCAGGCCTCCAGCAGCAGGGCGAGGCCGAGCAGCGTCGCGACGGTGCCGAGGATCTTCGTCGTGGTGCCGTCGATGCCCCACGCGCGCAGCACATCCCACACGGGAGAGGCCTGGGGCAGGTAGGCGGGGCTGAGCGAGCCGAGCAGGATGCCGAGGCTGCCGAGGAAGCCGAACCACACGGCGCGGGTCGACGCGGCCAGGCGGAGGTCCCGGGTCGCCTGCGCGAGGCGGCTACGCACCACCCTCCTGTCGCGGGGCCAGCTGCTCGCGGCCGTGCAAAAGGTCCTGCAGCCTGTCCGCCGAGGGCACGTGCGCCCCGCCCCACTCCAGCGCCTCCGTCGGGCACTGTTCGATGCAGACTCCGCAGTACATGCACAGGGCCCAGTCGATCTCGAAGGTGTCGAGCACGTTGTGGGTCCGCGGGCGCGCGCCGGGCGCGGGGACGGTCTGTTCCATGTGCGAGGTGAGCGTGATGCACCAGGTGGGGCACTCGCGGGCGCAGATCACGCACGAGGTGCAGCGCTCCTCGATGAGCGCGATGGAGCCGTGGGGGGCGGTCATCGGGCCCTCCTGACGCGCGCGCCGGTGGCAGATAACGCGACATCGGCCGCCGTGGCGGCGGGGTCGGTGAGCACGGCAGGGTCGGGGACCCCCGGAGGGACGAGCTTGCGGCGCGACGGGGACTGGGTCGACTCCCCCGGCTCCAGCGCCCCGGGCCAGTGGCGGGTCTGGCGCGGCTCCAGCAGCACGTCCTTGCGCATGGGCGCGCCCCCGCCGTGGTGGATGAGCGGGCGGTTGTCGCCGCCGAGGAACTCGACGCCGAAGAAGTCGTGCACTTGGCGCTGCAGCCACGCCGCGCCCGGGTAGACGTCCGCGACGTCGGGGAGGCTGGGCGCCTCGCGCGGCACCAGGACGGCGAGGCGGGCCTGTCCGCCGTCGACCGGGTTCTCGACGCGCAGCAGCACCCGGATGTGGTCCGAGCGGCCCACCTCATCGACGGCGGTGAGGGTGACGAGCAGCTCGAAGCCGGCGGCCCGCAGCTCCGCCACCCGCGACTGCCACCGTTCCGGGGCGACCACCTCCACTTGCCGGTCAGTCGAGGAGCTCACGGCGCACCTCCTCCAGGTAGCCGGTCAACGCCTCGGGCGGCGGCGGGCAGCCCGCGATGACGTGGTCGACCGCGACGAGCGACCCCGCCCCCGGCACGACCGAGTAGGAGTCCCAGTACGGCCCGCCGACGCAGGCACACGCCCCGAAGGAGACCACCCGACGGGGGGCCGGCACCGCGTCGAGCACGGCCCGGATCGCCGGCAGCACCGGGTGCGTGATGGTTCCCGACAACGCGACGACGACGGTGGCCCCGGCCGGCACGGCCGACAGCTCCACCGCCGGCCGGCCCTGCGCGGCGGCCTGCGTCTCGAGCGCGCAGCAGGCCAACGGCACGTCGACGACGTAGACGCGCCCGTCGTCGAACCAGTCCCGCGCGGTGAGCATGGGCCGCAGTCTACTTCCGCTCGTTCACTGTCAGCGCAAGCGTGCAGCGGTGGGGATTTCCGGCGGAACCCTAGAATGGCGGGACGTCCCCTGTCGCTGACACTAGGAAGATGAGCCACGTGGCTGAACAGCTCCCCCTCGACCGAGTCGTCATTCGCTTTGCAGGCGATTCCGGCGACGGCATGCAGCTGACGGGCGACCGCTTCACAGCCGAGACGGCGAGCTTCGGCAACGACATCGCGACGCTGCCGAACTTCCCCGCCGAGATCCGCGCTCCTCAGGGGACGCTGCCCGGGGTGTCGAGCTTCCAGCTTCACTTCGCCAACTTCGACATCGTGACGCCCGGCGACGTGCCGGACGTGCTGGTGGCCATGAACCCGGCGGCGCTGAAGGCGAACCTGCGCGACCTGCCGCGCGGCGGCGTCATCATCGTCGACACCGCGGACTTCACCAAGCGCAACCTGGCCAAGATCGGCTGGGCGCACAACCCGCTGGAGGACGGCAGCCTCAGCAACTACTCGGTGCACGCCCTGGACCTGACGGGGCTCGCGACCGGGGCGGTGTCGCAGTTCGACCTCACCCGCAAGGACGCGTCGCGCACCAAGAACATGTTCGCTCTGGGGCTGCTCAGCTGGTTGTACTCGCGGCCCACCGAGGGCACCTTGTCGTTCCTCAGCGAGAAGTTCGCCAAGAAGCCGACGATCCGCGACGCCAACATCGCCGCGTTCAAGGCCGGCTACGCCTACGGCGAGACGACGGAGGCGTTCGAGGTGCGCTACCACGTCGCACCCGCCCCCATGAAGAAGGGCCGCTACCGGCAGATCTCGGGCAACTTGGCCACGGCCTACGGGCTCATCACGGGCGCCCAGAAGGCCGGGCTGCAGCTGTTCCTCGGGTCCTACCCGATCACGCCGGCCTCCGACATCCTGCACGAGCTGTCGCGGCGCAAGGACCTGGGCGTCATGACGTTCCAGGCCGAGGACGAGATCGCGGGCGTCGGCTCCGCCATCGGCGCGTCCTTCGCAGGCGCGCTCGGCGTGACGACGACGTCGGGCCCCGGCATGGCGCTCAAGGGCGAGGCGATCGGCCTGGCGGTCATGACCGAGCTGCCGCTGGTCATCGTCAACGTTCAGCGCTCTGGCCCGTCGACGGGCATGCCCACCAAGACGGAGCAGGCGGACCTCATGCAGGCCCTGTACGGCCGAAACGGCGAGGCCCCGGTCCCTGTGCTGGCGGCCAAGTCCGCGGCCGACTGCTTCGACACGGCCATCGAGGCGTGCCGGATCGCGGTCACGTACCGCACGCCCGTCATCATGTTGTCGGACGGCTACCTCGCCAACGGCGCGGAGCCGTGGCGGCTGCCGGACCTGTCGGCGATCCCGGCCATCGAGCCCGGCTTCGCCACCGCCGTCAACGCCACCGACGACGCCGGTAAGGACGCCTTCCACCCCTACGAGCGCGATCCCGAGACCCTGGCCCGCGCCTGGGCCGTTCCGGGGACGCCGGGGCTGGAACACCGCATCGGCGGCATCGAGAAGGCCGCCCGCACCGGCAACGTGTCGTACGACCCGGACAACCACGAGTACATGACCCGCACCCGGCAGGCCAAGATCGACGGGATCGTGCGCGACATCCCCGATATCGCCGTCGAGGACCCGAGCGGCAGCGCCCGCGTGCTGGTCCTCGGCTGGGGGTCGACGTTCGGTCCTATCACCGCCGCCGCGCGCCGCGTCCGGCTCAGCGGCCGCGCCGTCGCCACCGCTCACCTGCGGCACCTCAACCCCATGCCCGCCAACCTCGGCGAGGTCCTGCGCGCCTACGACAAGGTGGTGGTCCCGGAGATGAACCTCGGTCAGCTCGCCACCATCCTGCAGGCGCGCTACCTCGTCGAGATCTCGAGCTACTCGCGCGTCCGCGGCCTGCCGATCTCGCTCAGCGAGCTCGAGGTGGACCTCATCGCCGAGATCGACGCCCTCCAGGAGGAGAACTGATGACTGCCAACGGCCTGGCCGGAGTGCCGCTCGCCCTCGAGCCGCTCAGCAAGAAGGACTACACCAGCGACCAGGAGGTCCGCTGGTGCCCGGGTTGCGGCGACTACGCCGTGTTGTCGACGTTCCAGTCGATGGTGGCCACGCTGGGCATCAAGCGCGAGAACACCGTCATCGTCTCGGGCATCGGCTGCTCGTCGCGGTTCCCGTACTACGTCGACACGTACGGCATGCACTCGATCCACGGGCGCGCGCCGGCGATCGCGACCGGTGTCGCGGTGACCCGGCCGGACCTCAACGTCTGGGTCGTGACCGGCGACGGCGACGCGCTGTCGATCGGCGGCAACCACCTCATCCACGCGCTGCGCCGCAACGTCAACATCACGATCCTGCTGTTCAACAACCGCATCTACGGGCTGACGAAGGGCCAGTACTCGCCGACGTCGGAACTCGGCAAGGTGACGAAGTCCACGCCCTACGGGTCCCTGGACACCCCATTCAACCCGGTGTCGCTGGCGCTGGGCGCCGAGGCCGGCTTCGTGGCGCGGACCATCGACTCGGACCGTGCGCACCTGACGCAGGTGTTGACGGCGGCCGCGCAGCACCGCGGGGCCGCGCTGGTCGAGATCTACCAGAACTGCCCGATCTTCAACGACGACGCCTTCGCGACGCTGAAGAGCCCCGACGGCGCGCTCATCCAGCTGCGGCACGGGGAACCGATCGTGTTCGGCGGCGGTCGGTTCTGCGTCGTCCGCGACGCCGACGGCGACATCCGCGTCGCGGAGACCGAGACGGCGGACCCGGAGCGCATCGTCGTGCACGACGAGACGCGCGCCGACCCGTCGCAGGCGTTCGCGCTGTCGCGACTGACGGAGGCGGGCGTGCTGCGGCAGGCCCCGATCGGGATCTTCCGCCGGGTGCCGCGCCCCGCCTACGACGACCTCGTGCGCGAGCAGATCGGCGCCGTGCGGGCCGAGGACCAGGCCGCGGCGCTCGCCGCTGTCATCGCGGGCCAGGACACATGGGAGGCCGACGAGCGCTGACCTCAGCCCTTCGTCGGCTCGCTAGGCTGGCGCGCATGACTGCTGCCATCGCCTTCGAGCACTTCGACCGCGGGGTCCGCCCGCAGGACGACCTCTTCCGCCACGTCAACGGAACCTGGCTGAGCACCGCGCCCATCGCGCCGGACCGCTCCTCGGCCGGCGGCTTCGTGGATCTCGCCGAACAGGCCGAGAAGGATGTGCTGGCGCTCATCGAGGGTCTCCCGGCCGCGGATCCCGCGACCGACGAGGGCAAGGTCGCGACGCTGTACCGGGCGTTCATGGACGTCGAGGCTGTGGACGCGCTCGGGGCCACCCCGCTGCGGCCGGTGTTCGACGCGATCGACGCCGTCGACTCCCCCGCGGCGCTGGCCCGGCACCTCGGCTGGTCGCTGCGGCACGGCCTCAGCCCGCTGGTTCACCTCTACGAGGAGTCCGACCCGGGTGATCCGACGCGCTACGCCGTGTTCTCGTCGCAGGGCGGGCTGGGCCTGCCCGACGAGGCCTACTACCGCGAGGACGCCCACGCCGAGATCCGCGCGAAGTACGTCGACCACGTCGCCCGCGTCCTCGGCTTGGCGGGGCTGCAGGACCCGTCCGAGCAGGCGCGCGCCGTCATGGAGCTCGAGACCGCCATCGCCGCTCAGCATTGGGACCGCGTCCGCTGCCGCGACCTGCGCGCGATGTACAACCCGACGTCCTACGACGACGTGGTGGCGATGTCGCCCGGGTTCGACTGGGACGCCTTCGTCGACGGCGCCGGCATCCCGCGGGAGAAGCTGGCCGAGGTGATCGTGGCCCAGCCGTCGTTCCTCGAGGGCGTGGCGCCGCTGCTGGGCTCGCATCCGCTGGACGCCTGGCGCAGCTGGGCCCGCTGGAAGGCGGTCTCGGGCCTGTCGCCCTACCTGTCGGCGGAGTTCGTCGAGGCGCGCTTCGACTTCTACGAGCGGACCCTCAACGGCAACGAGGAACAGCGGCCGCGGTGGAAGCGCGGCATCGCTTTCGTCGAGGGCGTCGTCGGCGAGGCCGTCGGGCGCCTCTACGTGGAGCGCCACTTCCAGCCCGAGAAGAAGGCCGCGATGGACGCCCTGGTGGGGCACCTGCTGGCCGCCTACCGGGAGTCGATCGAGCGGCTGACGTGGATGACCGACGAGACGCGCGCCGAGGCGCTGCGCAAACTCGCCCAGTTCACCCCGAAGGTGGGCTACCCCGACACGTGGCGCGACTACTCGTCGCTGGCGGTGACGCCGGGTGACCTCGTCGCCTGCGTGCTCGCCGCGAACTCGTTCGAGCTGGACTACACGCTCAGCCGGATCGGCGGGCCGGTCGACCCCGACGAGTGGCAGATGTTCCCGCAGACCGTCAACGCCTACTACCACCCGCTGCGCAACGAGATCGTCTTCCCCGCGGCGATCCTGCAGCCGCCGTTCTTCAACGCGGACGCCGACGACGCCATCAACTTCGGCGCGATCGGCGCCGTGATCGGGCACGAGATCGGCCACGGCTTCGACGACAAGGGCTCGACCTGCGACGGCGACGGGCGCCTGCGGGACTGGTGGCAGCCCGCCGACCGGGAGGCCTTCGAGGCCCTCGCCGACCGGCTCGTCGGTCAGTACGACGGGCTCGTGCCCGAGGGCGTCGACGGCGGCTCCGTCAACGGCAAGCTCACCGTCGGGGAGAACATCGGCGACCTGGGCGGGCTGGGCATCGCCTACCAGGCGTGGCTGCTCGCCGGCGGCGACCCCGATGGCGACCCCGTCGACGGGCTGACGCCCGCGCAGCGGTTCTTCGTCGGCTGGGCCCAGGCGTGGCGCGGAAAGCGCCGCCCCGAGGCGATGAAGGTGCTGCTGGCCACCGACCCGCACTCGCCCAACGAGTTCCGCTGCAACCAGATCGTGCGGAACCTCGACGCGTTCTACGAGGCGTTCGACGTCGCGCCCGACGACGCCCTCTGGCTGCCGGAGCAGGACCGCGTCGCCATCTGGTGACCCCGCGCCTCCCCCGGCACGACACGCCGTGAAACTTCGCCGTCGACGTCGTTTCAGACGGTCGACGGCGGAGTTGGCCTGTCATTCGTGCTCATGACTGCCGACGTCCTCGCTCGCTGAGGTCTCGTCCGACGGGGCGGGCGGCGGCTGAACCCTCCTCGGCCGTCGGCACGAATGACAGCCCAACTGGCACGTCGACCCTCTCCACGGCGTCGGGACCGGAGTTCCACGGCGTGTCGTGCCGGGGGGCCGCCGCGGGTCGCTGGGGCCGGGCGGGGCGTGGGGCGTGTCAGGCGGGCGGGGTCAGGCCGTGCGGTCCACCAGGTCCGTGCAGACCTTGAGCAGCGCATCCTTCGCCTCGCCGTCGGGCAGGGGCGCCAGGTGGGCTCGCGCGACGTCCGCACGCCGCTCGACCTCTGCCTTCGCCCGGCCCATGACAGGATGCGTGCGCAGCCGGCGCAGGACATCGGCCAGCACCGCGTCGTCGCTGAGGTCGCCGTCGATGAGCGCCAGCAGTTCGGCGTCCGCCGGGTCGTTTTCCGCCCGCAACATCAGGACCGGCAGCGTCGGGACCCCCTCGCGGAGATCCGTGCCGGGGGTCTTGCCCGTCTTGGTCGACGTGATGTCGATGAGGTCGTCCGACAGCTGGAACACCAGG
Source organism: Tessaracoccus sp. O5.2 (assembly GCF_964266725.1). Taxonomy (NCBI): domain Bacteria; kingdom Bacillati; phylum Actinomycetota; class Actinomycetes; order Propionibacteriales; family Propionibacteriaceae; genus Tessaracoccus; species Tessaracoccus sp. O5.2. The sequence continues at coordinate 39,816 of NZ_CAXWGV010000053.1, forward strand.
CCGACCTCCTCGCCGAACGCCGCCAGCGCCTCCAGGACCGCCCGGTCCGCGCCGGCCACCATGCCGCCGAACAGCGCCGACGCCGCGATGAGGGACCCCGTCTTGTCGGCGATCACCTGGATGTAGTGCGCCAACGGGTCCTCGTCGGGGCCCGGCCCCTTGGTCTCGGCGATCTGGCCCTGCACGAGCCGGGCGAAGGTCTCGGCCTGCAGGGCCACATATTCGACGCCCAGTTCCGCGACCGTCGTCGAGGCCCGCGCGAACAGGTAGTCCCCGACCAGGATCGCCACCGAGTTTCCCCAGAGCCGGTTGGCCGACGGCGCCCCGCGCCGCAGGTCCGCCATGTCCATGACGTCGTCGTGGTACAGGCTCGCCACGTGAGTGAGCTCCATCACGAGCGCCGCCCGCATCAGATCGTCCTCGTCGACCGCCCCGCCGAAGCGCGCGGCCAGGAACACGAGCAGCGGCCGGAACCGCTTGCCGCCGGCGGCGATGATGTGCCGCGACGCCTCCGTCACGAACGGCGACCCCGCGACAGCGGTGGCGACCAAGCGCTCCTCGAACGTGTCGAGGAGCGCGGTCAGGTGCTCATCGAGCGTGGCGTCCGCCACAGGGGATCTCCTCGTCTCAGGGCTCAGCGGATGAACTGTGCCGCGTCGGCCAGGAGGCCGAGGATACCGCCGGGGATGAGGCCGAGCACCACGGTCGCCACGGCGGAGACCACGAGCACGGACCACGTCCACAGGGACGGCGTCTCGACCGTGCCGACGACCGCCTCGTCCGCATCCTGGAACCACATGGCCGCGACGACCTTGAGGTAGAAGAAGGCGGCGATGACGCTCACCACCACGGCGACGAGCACGAGCCAACCGTAGCCGCCCGCCCACGCCGACGCGAACACGGCGAGTTTCCCGACGAAGCCCGCGGTCAGCGGGATGCCGGCGAAGGACAGCATGAACACCGTCATGAGTGCGGCGAGCACCGGGTTGCGGCGGCCGAGGCCCTTCCATGCGTCGAGGTTGTTCGCCTCACCACCCGCGCGGCGCACCATCATGATGATGGCGAACGCGCCGAAGGTGGCCATGCCGTAGGTCAGCAGGTAGAAGGCGATCGCCCCCACCGACGACAGGCTCACGTCGTCGCCGGCCTGCACCGCGCCGACGACACCCACGAGGATGAAGCCCGCGTGCGCGATCGACGAGTACGCCAGCAGCCGCTTGATGTCGTTCTGCGCCAGCGCGACCGTGGAGCCCAGCAGCATCGTGAGGATGGCGACCACCGCGAACAGCAGCTGCCAGTCCCAGCGCAGACCGCCGAGGCCGACGTAGAAGACGCGCAGCAGCGCCGCGACGGCGGCGGTCTTCGTGGCCACCGCCATGAAGCCGGTGACCGGCGAGGGGGCGCCCATGTAGACGTCCGGGGTCCACGCGTGGAAGGGCACCGCACCGATCTTGAACAGCAGGCCCACCGAGGTGAGCAGCATGCCCAGGAGCAGCAGCGGCTGGCTGCCGGCGCCGGCCGTGATGGCCGCGTCGATGTCGGCGAGCTGGAAGCCGCCGGCGTAGCCGTAGAGCAGCGCGACGCCGTAGAGCATGATCGCCGAGGCCAGCGAGCCGAGGAGGAAGTACTTGAGCGCGGCCTCCTGGCTGAGCAGCCGGCGACGCCGCGCCATGCCGGTGAGCAGGTACAGCGGCAGCGAGAAGATCTCGACGGCGACGAACAGCGTCAGCGTGTCGTTGGCGGCGGCGAAGATCATCATGCCGAACAGCGAGAACAGCAGGAGCGGGAAGATCTCGGTGTGCTCCCGGCGCAGCTTGTCGGCCTCCCGCTCGAGCGGCGAGCCCGGCACCGTGGCGGCCGACGACGCGAACGCGGACTGCCCCGCGCCGACGCCGCGTTCGGCGAACAGCGCGACACCGCCCAGCCCGAAGACCAGCAGGAGCGTCCAGAACAGGTACGCGGGGCCGTCGACGGCGATGACGCCCATCGCGGCGATCTGCGGCGCGGCCTGGATCCAGTTGAGGACCGTGAGGCCGAGCGCCACGACGACCGCCAGCGCGGCCAGCGCCGCCTGAATGACGTAGCGCAGGTCGCGGGGCACGAGCGCCTCGACCAGCACGCCGAGGCAGGCGGCGGCCAGGATCACCAGCAGCGGCGACAGCAGCATCCACTCCAGAGTGGGAGCAGCGATCTCCAACACGTTGATCATCGGTTGCCTTCCTTGACCTGCGGGGCGGGGTCCTCGACGCCGACGATCGCCATCGTCTCCATGGCCGTCTCGTCAGCCAGGGCCAGCACCGGCTTCGGCACGAACCCGAAGACGATGAGGAGGATGAGGAGCGGGGCCACGACGGCCTTCTCGCGGGCGCTGAGGTCGTGGGTGACGTGGGTGGCGACCTGCTCGGTCACCGGGCCGGTCATGGTGGTCTTGTACATGCGCAGCACGTAGACGGCCGCGAGCACCATGCCCAAGGTGATGACGACGGTGTAGACCGGGAACCGCTGCCAGGCGCCGGCCATGACGAGGAACTCGGAGACGAAGCTGCCCATGCCCGGCAGCGCCAGGGCCGACAGCCCCGACATCAGCAGGACGCCGGCCAGGACGGGGGCCACCTTCTGCACGCCGCCGAAGGCGTCTATGTGCTGCGAGCCGCGGCGCCGGATCATGAACCCGACGACGAGGAACAGCGCCGCGGTCGACAGTCCGTGGTTGAACATGTAGAAGATCGAGCCGCTGATCGACTGCGTCGTCAGGGCGAAGATGCCGAACACCATGAACCCGAAGTGGCTGACCGAGGTGTAGGACACCAGCCGCAGCAGGTCCGTGGCGCCGAACGCCATGAACGCGCCGTAGAGCACCGACACGATCGCCCACACGAGGATCACGGGGGTCGCCCACTGGCTGGCCTCCGGGAACGCGGTGAGGCAGATCTTCAGCATCCCGAAGGTGCCGATCTTGTCGAGCACGCCCACCAGCAGCGTCGAGGTGCCGGGCGTCGACTGCTCGGCTGCGTCGGGCAGCCATGTGTGCAGGCCCGCCATCGGGGCCTTGACGGCGAACGCGAAGAAGAACCCTGCGAACAGCCAGCGCGCCGTCGTGGTGCTCATCTCGGCGCCGACGAGGTCGCCTATGAGGAAGCTCGGGCTGCCGGCCGCCGCGGTCACCGCGTAGACGCCGGCGACGGCGACCAGCATGACGAGGCCGCCCGCGAGCGAGTAGAGCAGGAATTTCAGTGCGGCTGCGGACCTCTTCGGGCCACCGAACCCGCCGATGAGGAAGTAGGTCGGGATCAGTGTCGCCTCGAAGGCCACGTAGAACAGGAGGATGTCGGAGGCCATGAACACGAACAGCGCGAACGACTGCAGCATGAGGGCCAGCGCCATGAAGGCGGTCCCGCTCCAGCGCGCTCCGGGCGTCTCGCCGACGCGCCACTCGGCCAGCAGGACGACGGGCACCAGGATGACGGTCATGAGCACGAGGATCGCGCCCATGCCGTCGAGGTCGAGGGCGTAGTGGGCGCCGATCTGCGGGATCCACGCCACCTCCTCGGCCAGCGGGACACCCTGCGCCTGCAGGACGACGGCGAGCACGCCGAGGACCGCGGTGGTCAGGGCGATGCCGTAGCCGATGAGGCGCCCGGCCTGGCCCTTGACGAGGAACAGCACCAGTGAGCCGACGAGCGGCACGAGGGCAAGGATGGTCAGTAGAGGCAATGGCATGTCTTCTTGGTCTCCTTAGCCCAGCTGCCCGAGGATCACGACGATCGCGAGGACGAGGAGGCCCACCCCGAGGGTCAGGCCGTAGCTACGCACGTAGCCGTTCTGGCCGCGACGCAGCCACGCACCGAGGCCGCTGGCCACCGTCGCGCTGCCCATGGCGACACCGTCGACGGCGCCGCGGTCGAACCAGGCGAGCCCCGACGCGAGGCCCTTGGCGGGACGCACGACGGCGTACTCGTTGAAGGCGTCGCCGTACAGGTCGTTGCGGCCGGCCAGCACCAGCACGTTGCCGGTGGCCGGGGCGTCGACGGGGATGTCGCGACGGTGCAGCCACCAGCCGATCAGCACACCGACGGCCACGACGGCGAGCGTCAGCAGGCCGACGGGGGTGAAGGTGAGCAGCCCCGTCTCGTGCGGATGCTGCCCGGTCGACTCCTCGAGCCAGCCCTGGATCCAGCCGTTCAAGAACAGGCCGGCGACGATGGACAGCACCGCCAGGATGATCAGCGGCACCGTCATGACGGCCGGCGACTCGTGCGGGTGAACGTCCTTCTCCCAGCGCTTGGCGCCGAAGAACGTCATCATCATCAGGCGCGTCATGTAGTAGGCGGTCACCCCGGCGCCGATGAGGGCCAGGACACCGATGAGGGTGTTCTCGTGGAACGCCGCCTCGATGATGTGGTCCTTCGAGTAGAAGCCCGAGGTGAACGGGAAGCCGATGATGGCGAGGTAGCCCATCGCGAAGGTGAAGAACGTGATGCGCATGGACTTCGCCAGCGCTCCGTAGTGGCGCATGTTGACGTCGTCGTTCATGCCGTGCATGACCGAGCCGGCGCCGAGGAACATGTTGGCCTTGAAGAAGCCGTGCGTCAGCAGGTGGAAGATGGCGAACGAGGCGCCTGCGGGGCCGAGGCCGGCCGCGAGCATCATGTAGCCGATCTGCGACATCGTGGAGCCGGCCAGCACCTTCTTGATGTCGTCCTTGAACGAGCCGATCCACGCGCCCGCCAGCAGCGTGACCGTGCCGACGATCGCGACGGCGGTCGTGGCGACCTCCGTCTGGGCGTAGATGGCGTTGGACCGCACCACGAGGTAGACGCCCGCCGTGACCATGGTGGCGGCGTGGATGAGGGCGGACACCGGGGTCGGGCCCTCCATGGCGTCCAGCAGCCACGACTGCAGCGGCACCTGCGCGGACTTGCCGCACGCACCCAGGAGCAGGAACAGACCGATCAGCGTTGCCCAGGCGGGGCTCAAGGACTCGGCGCCGGCGTTGACGTCGGCGAACTTCACGCTGCCGAACATGGCCAGCATGGTGAAGATCGCCATCGACAGGCCGAGGTCGCCGACGCGGTTGACGATGAACGCCTTGTTGCCGGCGGCGGCGGCCGACGGCTTGTGCGCCCAGAACGAGATGAGCAGGAACGACGCGAGGCCGACGCCCTCCCAGCCCAGGAACAGGACCAGGTAGTTGTTCGCCAGCACCAGCGTCAGCATCGCGGCGATGAACAGGTTGAGGTAGGCGAAGAAGCGGCGTCGCCGATCGTCGTGCGCCATGTAGCCGATGGAGTAGACGTGGATGAGGGAGCCGACACCGGTGATCAGCAGGACGAACAGGATCGACAGCGGGTCGACCAGCAGCCCGAACTCGATCGACCACGACCCGGTCGCGATCCACTCGTAGACCGTCACGTCGATGTGCCGCGCGTCCTCGGCCGAGCCCAGCAGCTGCACGAACAGCACCAGCCCGAGCACGAAGGAGACGATGGGTGCGGCGGTCGCGAGCAGGTGGCCCCAGGCATCCGTGAGGCGCCCGGCGAGCAGCAGGAACGCTGCCCCGGCGAGCGGGACGGCGATGAGCAGCCAGGACATCATGCCGGCCCCGGACAGGGCGGACACGCTTTCGAGGAGTTGCACGGTTGAGGACCCCTTAGAACTTCATCAGGTTGGCGTCGTCGACCGAGGCCGAGCGGCGGGCACGATACACGGCCACGATGATCGCGAGGCCGACGACGACCTCTGCCGCGGCCACGACCATCACGAAGAAGGCGGCGATGAGGCCGTCCAGGTTGCCGTGGTAGTTCGCGAACGCGACGAACGCGAGGTTCGTGGCGTTGAGCATCAGCTCGATGCTCATGAACACGATGATCGCGTTGCGGCGCAGGAGGAAGCCCGCGACGCCGATGGCGAACAGGATGGCCGAGAGAACCAGGTAGCCCTCGGGGTTCATTCGTCGTCTCCTTCGACCTCGTCGGTGCGCCCCGCGATGGCGGAGTAGGCGCTGGTGGTGGGTGCGCGGAGCTCGTCGACGTCCACGATGACGCCGCGCATGGCCAGCGTCTTGGAGATGGAGTTCTCCGCGACGGAGCCATCGGGCAGCAGCGCCGGCGTCGAGATCGCGTTGTGCCGGGCGAAGACGCCGGAGCTGGGCAGCGGACCGGGGTGGGTGCCGTCCTCGGCGTACGCCCGGACGCGGTCCTGCAGCATCTCGGGCTGGGTCCGCTTGCGCTTGAGCTCCTCGCCGTGGGCCAGGATCATCGCGCCAACGGCCGCCGTGATCAGCAGCGCCGCCGTCGCCTCGAAGATGAACACGTACTTCGAGAACAGCAACGCAGCGATCGACTGGATGTTGCCGCCGTACTGCGCGTTGGCCGCCTCCAGGCCCGCGGGCGCCCCGCCGACGGCGAACTGGCCGACGCCGAGGATGAGCAGCAGGCCGACGCCGAGCGCGACGAGCGCCGACGAGACCCGGTGGCCCTTGATCGTCTCGACGACCGAGTCGGTGGAGTCGACACCGACCAGCATGACGACGAACAGGAACAGCATGAGGATCGCGCCCGTGTAGACGATGATCTGGATCACGAAGAGGAACGGGGCGTCGTTGGCCGCGTAGAGCACGGCCAGGCTCACCATCACGCCGGCCATGGAGATGGCCGAGTGCACCGGCTTGCGCGACAGGAGGAGCCCGAGGGCGCACAGCACCGCGATCGGGGCGCACACCCAGAAGGCGACCTCGCTGGCGGTCACCAGCGGGATGAGGGGGATCATCGGGCCGCTCCTGTCGTCGTGGCGGTGCGCGTGTCGGGCTTGCCGGTCTCGGGCAGGCCGAGGAAGTAGACCTTCTCGTCGTCGCCCAGGCGGCGCGGGTGCGGCGGCTCTTCCATGCCGGTGAGCAGCGGGGCCAGGAGGTCCTGTTTCTCGTAGATGAGCTTGAGCCGCGTGTCGTCGGAGATCTTGAACTCGTTCGTCATCGTGAGCGCGCGCGTCGGGCAGGCCTCGATGCACAGGCCGCAGAAGATGCAGCGCAGGTAGTTGATCTGGTAGACGCGGCCGTAGCGCTCGCCGGGCGAGTAGCGGTCGTCGTCGGTGTTGTCGGCGCCCTCCACGTAGATGGCGTCAGCGGGACAGGCCCACGCGCAGAGCTCACAGCCCACACACTTCTCGAGCCCGTCCGGCCAGCGGTTGAGCTGGTGCCGGCCGTGGAAGCGCGGCATCGTGACCTTCTCCGCGCCCTTCTTGTGCGGGTACGACTGCGTGAACGTCTTGCGGAACATCGTGTTGAACGTGACGCCGAAACCGGCCCACGGATCGAGCAGTCCCATCAGAAATCCTTCCGTTCTGCGGTGGCCTCGGCCATGGGCGTCTCGTCGCGTCCGGACACGACACCGGCGAGCTCGGGCAGCAGCTGGCCCGGCCGCGGCGGCGTCGGGTAGCCGCCGGCGAAGGGATCGTAGACCTGGTCCTCGACGGCCACCGGATGCTCGGGCTCGGCGGCGACCGCGTCCGCCCGCCAGACCTGGATGAGGTAGAGCGCCACGAAGAGCGCCAGCCCCAGCCCGATGGTGTAACCCGGCGCGATCGCGATCATGAGGATCCACACCAGCGAGATCGGGATGAGCCGCTTCCAGCCGAGGTCCATGAACTGGTCATAGCGGAAGCGCGGCAGCGTGCCGCGCAGCCACACGAACACCGAGATCAGCAGCTGCACCTTGATCATGAAGAACACGGGCCCGAACCACGGGTTGTTGAACAACGGGATGAGGTTCAGCGGCCACGGCGGCAGGTATCCGCCGAGGAACAGCGTGGTGCACACCGCGGACACGGTGGCCATGTTGATGTACTCGGCGAGGAAGAACATCGCGTAGCGGAAGCCGGAGTACTCCGTCAGGTAGCCGGAGACGAGCTCCGATTCACACTCGGGCAGGTCGAAGGGGGCACGGTTGGTCTCGCCGACCATCGAGATGCTGTAGATGACGAACGACGGGAACAGCAAGATGGCGTACCAGCCGGTGATGCCCGGGTCGAAGGTCATGTCGGTGAACGGCACCCGGAACAGGATCGTCTGGCGCTGCGCCTCCACGATCTGCGAGGTGGACATGGTGCCCGCCATGAGGAACACCGCCACCATCGACAGGCCCATGGCGATCTCGTAGGAGATCATCTGCGCCGTGGACCGGATGGACCCGAGGAACGAGTAGGTGGAGTTGCCCGCCCAGCCGGCCAGCACGATGCCGTAGATGCCGATGGACGCGATGGCGAGGATGAACAGCGTCGACACCGGCAGGTCGGTCACCTGCAGGCGGGTCGTCACGCCGAACATCTCGACCTCACCGCCGAACGGGATGACCGTCCAGGTCGTGAAGGCCGCGACACCCGTGAGGATCGGCGCCAGGTTGAACACCCACTTGTCGGCGTTCTTCGGCCGGAAGTCCTCCTTGGCCAGCAGCTTGGCGCCGTCGGCGAGGGCCTGACCGAGCCCGAAGGGGCCGTTCATGATCGGGCCGAGGCGGTGCTGCATCTTGCCGACGAGGCGCCGCTCGTACCAGACGTTGAAGATGGTCCACACCAGGAGGATGACGAACACCGCCACCACCTTGATGAGGATCAGCCACCAGGGATCCTGGAAGAAGATGTTCATGGCTCAGACTCCTTCATCCACTGAGACGGCGGCGACGGTGACGGCCGCGCCGGGCACCACGGGCAGCCGCTCCCCCAGGCCGGGGTTGAGCGGGACCCACACCACATCGTCGACCATGCCGGAAGTGACCTCGAGCGGCAGCACGGTGCTGACGCCGCCGGCGGTCACCGTGGCGACCTCCCCGAGGCCCAGCCGGTCGGCGGTCGCCGGCGACACGCGGGCCACCGCGGGCCGGGCTGTGGCGCGCAGCGCCAGCTCGTAGTCGTTGCCCTGGGACGCGTCGAGCAGCTCACGCCAGCCGGCGGCCACGAGGCCCTGACCGGCGGCGGCCGCCCGGTGCGCGGGGGCGGCGGGCCGCGTCCCATCCCAGGCGCCGAGCTCGACGAAGTCCGCGTACGCCTGCGTCGAGGCGCGGAACCCGAGCGAGGACCCCATGGCGTCGGCGAGCGCCGCCAGGATGCGCAGGTCGGTCATCGGCGAGGGGACGTTCTTGTTGACGATCCGCACGCGGCCGTGGCGGTGCTCCCAGTTGAGGAAGTGCCCCGACTGCTCCTCCAGCAGCGCCGCGGGGAACACGACGTTCGCCCGCTCGGTCACGGCCGAGAGGCGCTGCTCGATGCTGATGACGAAGTCGGCCGCCTCGAGGCCGGCGAGCGCGGCGGCGGGGTCTGCCAGGTCGGCGGGGTCGACGCCGGCGAGGACGAGCGCCTTCAGGCTGCCGTCGGCGGCGGCGGCGAACTGCTCGTCGGCACCGAGTCCTGCCTCACCGGGCAGCGAGGCCACCCCCCAGTGGGAGGCGACGTCGACGCGCGCCGAGGCGTCCGCGACGGGGCGGCCGCCGGGCAGCAGCCCGGGCAGGCAGCCGGCCTCGATGGCGCCCATGTCGCCGGCGCGGCGCGGGATCCACGCGAGGCGGGCCCCGCTGGAGTCCGCCAGCGCGCCGACGGCGCTGAGCAACCCGGGCACCGTCGCCGCACGCTCGCCGACCAGGAGGACCGTGCCGGCGTCGATGTCGGTGAGGGTGTCCAGCGCGGCGACCTCGCCGCCCGGCGCGACCGGCACCAGCGTCGCGGACAGCTTCTCCGTGCCGCGCGACGAGAACGGGGCCAGCGTCGTGACCTGGAGCCGGTTCTGGCGGACGGCCTTGCGCAGGCGCAGGAACACGATGGGAGACTCGTCCTCGGGCTCGAAGGCCACCAGAACGACGCGCGATGCGGACTCGAGATCGGCGTAGGTGACCGAGCCGGCCAGCGTCCCACCGGCCACGCGGGCGGCGAGGAACTCGGCCTCTTCCGCCGACGCGGGCCGCGACCGGAAGTCGATGTTGTTGGTGCCGAGCACGACCCGGGCGAACCGGCTGTAGCCGTAGGCGTTCTCGACGGTCAGGCGGCCGCCGGTCTGGACGCCCACCGAGCCGGCCGCGGCGCGCAGACCGTGGACGGCGGCGTCGATCGCCTCGGGCCAGGACGCGGGCTGCAGCACGCCGTCGCGACGGACGAGCGGCCGGGTGATCCGGTCCTCACCACGGCTGTACATGAAGCCGAAGCGGCCCTTGTCGCAGCTCCACTCCTCGTTGACCGCGGGGTTGTTCCCGGCGAGGCGGCGCTTGACCTGGTGGTGCCGCTGGTCCGCGCGCAGCTCGCAACCGGAGGCGCAGTGCTCGCAGGTCACCGTCGTCGACACGAGGTCGAAGGGGCGGGCCTGGAAGCGGTACGCGGCCGACGTCAGGGCGCCGACGGGGCAGATCTGGACGACGTTGCCCGAGAAGTAGGAGTCGTAGGGGTCCCGCTCGTAGCTGCCCACCTGCTGCAGCGCCCCACGCTCCACGAGTGCGATGAACGGGTCGCCCGAGATCTGCTCGGAGAAGCGGGTGCAGCGGGCGCACAGCACGCAGCGTTCCCGGTCGAGGAGGATCTGCGCCGAGATGCTCACCGGCTTCGGGAAGGTGCGCTTCAGCTCGGTGAAGCGGCTCTCCCCCGGGCCGTGCGACAGGGCCTGGTTCTGCAGGGGGCACTCGCCGCCCTTGTCGCAGATGGGGCAGTCGAGCGGGTGGTTGATGAGCAGGAACTCGAGCATCCCGACCTGCGCCTTCTTGGCGACCGGGGACGTGACCTGCGTGTTGACGACCATGCCCTCGGCGACCGGCATGGTGCACGACGCCTGCGGCTTGGGGAATCCGCGGCCGTTGCCGGCGTCGGGGATGTCGACCATGCACTGGCGGCACGCGCCGACGGGGTCGAGCAGCGGGTGGTCACAGAACCGCGGGATCGCGGTGCCGATCATCTCGGCGGCCCGGATGATCAGCGTCCCCTTCGGGACGCTGACCTGGGTGCCGTCGATGGTCAGGGTGACCAGGTCGGGCCGCGGCGCGATCTCCTCGCCCGTCGTCGTCTTGGTGTCGACGCTCATCGAATCTCTCCTTGCACGGCGAACAGCGCGCTCTTCTCGTACGGGAACAGCTCCCAGGCCGGCGTGTGGTAGCCCTGTTCGAACTCACTCCTGAAGTGCTTGACCGCGCTGGTCACGCACGCCACGGCGCCGTCGGCCAGGGCGCAGAAGGAGCGTCCGCCGATGTTGTCGCAGATGTCGAGCAGCTTGTCGACGTCGCCCTCCTGGGCGGTGCCGGCCTCGAACTTCATCAGCAGCTGGACGAGCCACCACGAGCCCTCGCGGCACGGGGTGCACTTGCCGCACGACTCGTGCTTGTAGAACTCGACGAAGCGCAGCGTGGTCCGGACGATCGACGTGGTGTCGTCGAAGACCTGGAGCGCCTTGGTGCCCAGCATGGTGCCGGCGCCGGCCATGCCCTCGTAGTCGAGGGGCAGGTCGAGGTGCTCGGCGGTGAGGATCGGAGTCGAGGAGCCGCCCGGGGTGAAGAACTTCAGCTCGTGCCCCTCGCGGATGCCGCCGGAGAGCTCCAGCAGCTGGCGCATGGTGATGCCCATCGGTGCCTCGAACTGGCCGGGCCGCGCGACGTGGCCCGACAGCGAGTACAGCGTGAAGCCGCTGGACTTCTCCGAGCCCATCTTCTTGAACCAGGCCGCGCCGTTGGCAATGATCGCTGGCACCGAGGCGATGGACTCGACGTTGTTGATCACCGTCGGAGACGCGTAGAGGCCGGCGACGGCGGGGAACGGCGGGCGCAGACGGGGCTGGCCGCGGCGCCCCTCGAGCGAGTCGAGCAGAGCGGTCTCCTCGCCGCAGATGTAGGCGCCCGCGCCGGCGTGGACGATGATGTCCAAGTCGTAGCCCGTGCCGAGGATGTTCTTGCCGAGGTAGCCGGCCGCGTACGCCTCGCGGACCGCCTGCTGCAGCCGCCGGATGACGTGCAGGACCTCGCCGCGACAGTAGATGAACGCCGTGTGCGCGTTGATGGCGTACGACGAGATGATGACGCCCTCCACCAGCGTGTGGGGGGTGGCCAGCATCAACGGCATGTCCTTGCAGGTGCCCGGCTCCGACTCGTCGGCGTTGACGACGAGGTACTTCGGGTTGGGGTTGTCCTGCGGCACGAACGACCACTTCATGCCCGTGGGGAAGCCGGCGCCGCCGCGGCCGCGCAGGTTCGCGTCCTTGACGAGGTTGACGACCTCCGTCGGCTGCATCCCGAGCGCGGTGCGCAGCGCGCGGTAGCCACCGTTGGTCTCGTAGCGGGCGAGTTTCCAGGACTTGTCCTCACCCCAGTGGGCGCTGAGGACCGGAGTCAGCAGGTCGGTCACTTGGTGGCCTCCGGGCTCTGGGCGGCCGGCGTGGCGTCGGCCGTCGGGGCGGACCAGTTGTTCTCGCGCGCGATCTCGCGGCCCAGCAGCGACGCCGGTCCCGCGGAGGGGCCCTCGTCCGCGCGCCCGTCCGGGAAGCCGGCCAGCACACGCTCGGCCTCGCGCCACGACGTGAGGGTGGCGCCGCGGGGCGACACGACCTCCTCACCGGCCATCAGCTTGTCGAGCAGGTCGTCGAGCTTGGCGGGGTCCATGTTGTCGAAGAACTCCCAGTTGACCATCGCCACCGGGGCGAAGTCGCAGGCCGCGTTGCACTCGAGGCGCTCCAGGGAGACCTGGCCGTCCGGCGTGGTCTGGTTCTCGTCGATGCCGAGCCGCTTCTTGGCCCGGTCCAGCAGCGCGTCGCCACCCATGACCGCACACAGCGCCGTCGTACACACGCCGACGTGGTGCGTGCCGGCGGGGCGCCGCTTGTACATGGTGTAGAACGTCGCGACGCCGGAGACCTGCGCGGTGGTGATGCCGAGGATGTCGGCGCACACCTCGATGCCGCGGGGGCTGACGCGTCCGTCCACCGACTGCACGAGGTGCAGCATCGGCAGCAGCGCCGAGCGCGGCTGGGGGTAGCGGCCGGCCAGCTCGCGCAGCTCGGCGATGGTGGTGTCGTCGATGTGGCTCGTCTGGTCCGAGTAGTCGACGGAGCCGGACTCGGGGAAATGGCTAGTGAAGTGGCCGCTCATCGGTCCACACCTCCAAGGACGGGGTCGATGCTCGCGATCGCGACGACGACGTCGGACATCATGCCGCCCTCGCACATCGCCGGGATGGACTGCAGGTGGTTGAATCCGGGGTCGCGGAAGTGGACCCGGTAGGGGCGGGTGCCGCCGTCGGACACGACGTGGCAGCCCAGCTCACCCTTGGGCGACTCGATTGCCTGGTACACCTGACCGACCGGGACCTTGAAGCCCTCCGTGACGATCTTGAAGTGGTGGATCAGCGCCTCCATGGACTCGACCATGATGTGCTTGATGTGCTCGTTGCTGTTGCCCTGGCCGTCGGGCCCGAGGGACAGCTGCGCGGGCCAGGCGATCTTCGGGTCGTCGATCATGACGGGCTGACCTTGCGTGCGCTGGAGCCGGTCGTAGCACTGCTCGACGATCTTCAGGGACTCCCAGCACTCGTCCAGGCGGATGCGGAAGCGCCCGTAGGCGTCGTTGGTGTCCCACGTGACGGTGTCGAACTCGTAGGTCTCGTAGCCGCAGTACGGCTGGGTACGGCGCAGGTCCCAGTCGTAGCCCGTGGCGCGCAGCGGCGGCCCGGACATGCCGAGCATGGTCGCCGCGGTGAGGTCCATGACGCCCACCTTCGAGAGGCGGCCGATGAAGATCGGGTTCTCGTTGCAGAACGTCGCGTACTCGGGGAGGTGCTTCTTCAGCCAGTCGATGACGGTGCGCAGGTGGCTGAGCCCGTCCTCCGGCAGGTCGTTGGCCACGCCGCCCGGGCGGATGTACGCGTGGTTCATCCGCAGGCCGGAGAGGCCCTCGAGGAAGTCCAGGATCATCTCGCGCTCGCGGAAGGCGACCGTCATGACGGTGAGCGCGCCGATCTCCATGCCGCCGGTGCCCATGGCCACCAGGTGCGAGGCGATGCGGTTGAGCTCCATGACGAGCACGCGGATGATGCTGGCGCGCTCGGGGATGTCATCGGTGACACCGAGGAGCCGCTCGACGGCGAGGCAGTAAACCGCCTCGTTGAACAGCGGCGCGACGTAGTCCATGCGCGTGACATAGGTCACGCCCTGGGTCCACGTCTTGTACTCCATGTTCTTCTCGATGCCCGTGTGCAGGAAGCCGATGCCCGGCCGGATGGACTCGACGGTCTCGCCGTCCATCTCGAGGATCAGGCGCAGCACGCCGTGCGTGGAGGGGTGCTGCGGGCCCATGTTGACGACGATGGTCTCATCGCCGCGTTCGGCCTGCTCGGAGGCGATGTCGGACCAGTCGCCGCCCTGCGCCAGGTACACCCGGTCGGCGTGGACGTCGTCGGCGCCGGAGAAGACGTCTTCGGTCGCTGCGTGCGTGCTCATCAGGAGTAGCTCCTCCGGTTATCGGGGGCGGGGACCTTCGCACCCTTGAACTCGACGTCGACGCCGCCGAGCGGGTAGTCCTTGCGCTGCGGGTGGCCCTTCCAGTCGTCGGGCATGAGGATGCGGGTCAGTGACGGGTGGCCGTCGAAGATGACGCCGAACATGTCCCAGGTCTCGCGCTCGTGGTAGTCGACCATCGGGTAGGTCGCCACGACGGAGGGCACGTGCGGATCCTCCTCCGGGCAGGTCACCTCGAGGCGCACCCGACGGTTGTGGGTGTAGCTCAGCAGGTGGTAGACGACGTGCAGCTCGGAGCCTGTCTCCTGCGGGTAATGCACGCCGGAGACGGACACGCACACCTCGAAACGCAGGAACGCGTCGTCGCGGAACTGCCGCGCGACGTCGGTCAGCTGCTCGCGGGGGACGTAGATGGTGAGCTCGTCGCGGTCGAACAGGACCCGCGCGTCACGCAGGGCCGGGATGACCTCGAGCGCGCGGCCGAGGACCGAGTCGTGCGGCTCGCCGAAGGGACCCTCGGAGCGGCCCGGCATCGCCAGGTCGCGGCGCAGGCCGCCGTAGCCGGACGTGTCACCGGCGCCGCTGGACCACATGCCCGCCCGGCGGGCGAACACTGGCTGCGACTCCGGGGCCGCGGCCTCGGCCGGCAGGTTCTGCTCGGGCTGGGTCTCGCTCATCGCATGAGTCCCTTCATCTCGACCTTGGCGGGGGCGACCAGCGCGGCGCGCTCGGCATCCTCGATCGCGGCGGTCTCGTTCGGGCCGATGGGCCGGTGTTGCACCTTCTCGCGCAGCTTGAACATCGCGTCGATGAGCATGTCGGGCCGCGGCGGGCAGCCGGGGATGTACATGTCGACCGGCAGGAAGTGGTCACAGCCCTGCACGATGGCGTAGTTGTTGAACATGCCGCCCGACGACGCGCAGGCGCCCATCGAGATGACCCACTTGGGGTTCGGCATCTGGTCGTAGACCTGACGGATGACCGGGGCCATCTTCTGCGAGACGCGACCGGACACGATCATGAGGTCGGCCTGGCGCGGCGAGGCGCGGAACACTTCCTGGCCCCATCGGCCGGCGTCGTAGCGCGGCGTGCCGTAGGCCATCATCTCGATGGCGCAGCAGGCCAGGCCCATGGTGGCGGGCCAGAACGAGGCCTTCCGGAGCCAGCCGAAGACACCCTCGACCGTGGTCAGGAGGATGCCGCTGGGGAGCTTATCTTCGATACCCATTGGTGGTGGATTCCTCTCAATCCCAGTCGAGGCCCTTGCGGCGCAGGACATAGAAGTACG
The DNA here is from genome assembly GCF_964266725.1 of Tessaracoccus sp. O5.2. Lineage (NCBI taxonomy): Bacteria > Bacillati > Actinomycetota > Actinomycetes > Propionibacteriales > Propionibacteriaceae > Tessaracoccus > Tessaracoccus sp. O5.2. The sequence continues at coordinate 55,565 of NZ_CAXWGV010000053.1, forward strand.
CGATGAAGACGGTGATGATGAACACGATCATCTCGATGACCGCGAAGGTGCCCAGCTGGCGGTAGGCGACCGCCCAGGGGAACAGGAAGACGACCTCGATGTCGAAGACGATGAACAGCATCGCCGTGATGTAGTACTTGACCGGGAACCGGCCGCCGCCGACGGGCTGCGGAGTGGGCTGGATGCCGCACTCGTAGCTGTCGTACTTCGCCCGGTTGTACCGCCGCGGACCGAGGACGAGGCTGAGCGACATCGAGATCACGACGAAGATGGTGGCGAGCGCCACCATGCCCACGATCGGGATGTAAGGGTTCATCCTTGCTACTTCCTTCCGGTCAGGCCGAGGGCGCGGCCTTGCACAGTGCGTTGATGATGCGGTCCATGGCATCGCCGCCATGCGCGTCGGTGAGGTTGGCCAGCAACTTCAGGACGAAGCGCATCAGGGTCTTGCGGGGCAGCCCGTACTTGGTGCACAGGTGCATGATCCTCGGATCTCCGATGAGCTGGACGAAGATCGTGCCGAGCCGATAGTAGCCACCCAGAGACGACTTGAGCTGCTGGGGGTACGCCTGCATGGCCTTCTCCGCCGAGGAGGTGCCGGCACCGCGGGACAGCGCCTCGGCGAGCGCGGCGGCCGCGAGTTCGGCCGACTCCATCGCGTACGCGATCCCCTCGCCGTTGAAGGGGTTGACCATGCCGCCGGCGTCACCGACCAGGACGAGGCCGCGGCCGTAGTGCGGCTGGCGGTTGAACGCCATCGGCAGGGCCGCGCCCTGCACCTTGCCGACCATGTTCTGATCGCGGAAGCCCCACTCCTCCGGCGTGTTGTCCAGCCAGCGCTTGAGCAGTTCGCGGTAGTCGGTCTTGCCGAAGCTCTTCGACGTGTTGAGCACGCCGAGGCCGACGTTGGAGGTGCCGTCGCCCATGCCGAAGATCCAGCCGTAGCCCGGCATCAGGGTCGACTCGTGCGGCTTGCCGTCCCACAGCTCGAGCCAGGACTCGAGGTAGTCGTCGTGCGTGCGCGGCGAAGTGTAGTACGTCCGCACGGCCACGCCCATGGGGCGGTCGTCGCGCTTGTTGAGGCCCATGGACACCGACAGCCGCGAGGAATTGCCGTCGGCGGCGACGACGTAGGGCGCGCTGAAGGTCCGGCCGTCCTTGGTGCTGACACCGGTGATCCGGCCCGTGCGGTCGTCGAGCACCGCGCCGTCGACGTTGGCGCCCTCGATCAGCGTGGCGCCCTGCGCGACGGCGTGGCGGGCCAGCATGTCGTCGAAGTCCGAGCGCGGCCGCACGAGGCCGTAGGGCGGGAAGTCCGTCAGTTCGGGCCAGGGCAGCTCGAACGGCTCGGTCCGGCCGCCGTAGACGCGCAGCCCCTTGTTGTGGAGCCAGCCGTTCTCCTCGGACGTGTCGATGCCCAGCCGCGTCAGCGCACGGGTCGCGCGCGGGGTGAGACCGTCGCCGCAGACCTTCTCGCGTGGGAAGTGGGACTTCTCCAGCAGCGTGACCGACAGCCCGTGGCGGGCCAGATAGGCGGCGGTGGTCGAACCGCCGGGCCCTGCGCCGACGACGATGACGTCGGACTCGGTCGGGGTGTCGGCGGGCGCCGCGCCATCAGGCTTGGCGTTCGACATGCAGGACTCCTGTCTGGGGGCGGATCTCGGGGGTCAGTCTAGGGGTGCGCCGATAGTCAGACCAAACGGTCCGACACACCCACACCCGGTATTGACAAGGGCTTCTGTGACCCATTTACGCCATTACTACGTTGCGTAATCCATCACCCCTTGCCGGGCGCGGACGGCCCGTCCACGGCCACCGCGGGCACGCGCCCAGCGCGACCAGATCACGCCGAGCCGCTATGCTCGCGAAGGTGATTCTGGACTTCGGCAGCGCAAGGATGCGTGCGACCACCGTCGCCATCCCCGACCCCGGGCCGCTCGAGCGCTTCCTGCCCGAGTCGGCACCCGGATGCGCGTTCGTGCGCCGCGGCGACGGCTTCGTGGCGCTGGGCGAGGTCGCGCGCTTCGAGACCGACACCCTCGAGGCCGCCGACGTCTGGTGGGACGAGATCTCCGACCACATCGACCACGACTCCGAGATGCCCGGGGAGTTCGGCACCGGGCCTCTGGCGGTCGGCAGCTTCACCTTCGACCCCGACCGGTCCGAGGACCGCTCGGTCCTCATCGTCCCCGAGGTGATCGTGGGCCGGCGCGGCGAGTTGTCCTGGATGACGCGCCTGGGTCCCGCGCACCGGTCGACGGCGCTGCCCCCGGTGGCGGAGCCCACCCGCCGCCCGGGCGGGCTCGAGGTGCTCGGCGGCTCGATGGGCGAGGGCGTCTGGACCGACATCGTCGCCGAGGTCGTCGAGCTCATCCGCCGCGGGGAGGTGCACAAGGTCGTCCTGGCGCGCGACCTGCTGGTGCGCTCCGACGCGCCGTTCGACCTCAGGCACCTCTTCGGCCGGCTGCTGGCCGGCTACCCGATGACGTGGGCCTACCTCGTCGACGGCCTCGTGGGCGCCACGCCCGAGCTCCTGCTGCGGCGCCAGGGCGGGCTCGTGACGTCGCGGGTGCTGGCCGGGACCGTGTGGAAGGACGCCGAGGGCACCGACCCGCTGGCCAAGGCCGCGGAGTTGGCGCGCTCGCAGAAGGACATCTCCGAGCACGAGTTCGCCGTCGAGTCCGTGGCCTCGGCGCTGGCGCCCTACTGCCAGGCCATGAACGTGCCCGAGGCGCCGTCGGTGCTGAAGCTCCCCAACGTCATGCACCTGGCCACCGACATCACCGGCGTCGTGTGCCAGGAGGCCAGCGCGCTGACGCTGGCCGCGGCCCTGCACCCCAGCGCCGCCGTGTGCGGCACGCCGACCCATATGGCGCTCGATATCATCAGCGAGCTGGAGTCCCTCGACCGTGGCCGCTACGCCGGGCCGGTCGGCTGGGTCGACGCCCAGGGCGACGGCGAATGGGCCATCGCGCTGCGCGGCGGCCAGGTCCGTGCGACCGACCCTGCGGAGATCCAGCTGTTCGCCGGCGCGGGGATCGTCGCGGACTCGTCCCCCGAGGCGGAACTCGCTGAGACGACCGCGAAGTTCGTGCCGATGCTGCAGGCGCTCGGGCTGGACTGAGCCCGGTCAGGATTGACTGAGCCCGGTCAGCGCTTCCGCTGCACCTGGATCTTCTGCTTGCCCGCGGCGGGCGCACCGCTGCGACGCGCCCGCTCCTCCTCGAGCATCCGCTTCTGCTCGGCCTGCTGGTCCATGAGCGAGTCGCGGTCAATGCCGCTGCGCAGCAGGGAGAAGGCGATCAGCGCGATGATCAGCGAGATCCACGCGGGCCAGTTGAAGACGATCGGCAGCGTGATGAGCGCCACCATGTCGATGCCGCGCAGGAGCGAGAACATGAGGCCCGGCGGCATGGCGCCCACCCCGGTGGAGACGATGGGGCCGGAGTAGTCGGCCGGTTTGGCCGACACCCAGCGCACCGCGCCGAGGAGGCCGGCCACGCCGGTGACCAGCGCGGCGGAGGCGGCGCTCACCGGGTCGGTCGTCACTCCCCCGGCGACGCCCAGGAAGGCGGGGAAGGCCCCGACGGTCCACAGGAGCGCCAGCACGGCTGGCACGATCATGGCGGCCGTGCGCAGCTGACCGGGATCGAATGGGAAGCAGCGCTGCAGACCCTTGGTGCGGGTCAGGACGCGCAGGGAGTTCATGAAGGGCACCAGCGCCGCCAGCAGCACCAGCGCGGAGATGGGCGGGTTCAGCATGGCTAGGCCCAGCGCCTGCACGGCGTAGGGCACGACGATGGTCGCGACGAGGGTGACCAGCGGCAGGGGCTGGCGCCACAGGCGCTGGACGTCGCGCATGACGAGCGCCGTCGTCCCGTGTCCGAGGCCGCGCGTCGGCCGGACGTGGCCGCGCTGCCGCGCCTTGGCCTCGACGAGGATGTCGCGGATGAGCGCGAACTCGAGCGCGAAGGCGGCGCCCTGCAGTCCGCTGATGAGCGAGCCACCCGACGTGAGGCGCTGGCGCTTGATGTTGCGCAACCGCCGGTACGCGAGGAAGCCGGCGGCGACGACGAGCAGCAGGCCCACCCCGGCGATGATCAGCGCGAGTTCCACGGCCAGCAGCGTGAGCCGGCCGAGGTCCATCCAGCCGGCGGCGCCGCTGACGAGCAGCACCATGGTGCCGATGGCCGCGGCCCCGATGAGCCACTGCACGCCGGTGACGATCCAGTGCCGATCCAGGCCCTGCTCGGCGGCCGCGAACGCGATGAGCCCCGCGGCGCCCAACCCGCCCGCCAGCGCCCAGATCCCGATCTCGACGGGTCCGGAGCCGGTCAGCGCGGCGATCAGCGCGCCCGCGGCAGCGCCCAGCGCGCCCGCGGCGCCGATCGCGCCGAAGAGACGCCCGGCGAGGATGCGGCGTCGGTCCGTGGGCCCGTCCATGAGCCAGAAGCCCTCGGCCGCGGAGGCGGCGACGGGCCCGAACAGCCGCGACACGACCAGGGTGAACGCCAGCACGCCCGCCACCGAGGCCCACGGCAGCAGGCCGCGCGCCGCGACGCACCCGTCGGTGTCACACACGGCCGCCGTCTCCTGCGCCTGGAGGATCGACGACACCAGCATCGCGCCGATGACGACGATGGAGAACACCATGACGTAGCCGTCGGACAGCGCCTGCCACAGGTTCCGGTCGGCGCGCCCGCGCCGCCAGTCGCGCATGAGCAGCTTGAGCTGCTTCTCGTCGACGACTCCGACGTCGGTGAGCCGCTCGTCGGTCATCGGGCGCCCTCGAGGCGCAGCTCGCGGGCGCCGATGGCCTGCAGCAGCGCCGGCTCGTGGCTCGCCAGCACGATGGCCAGCCCGCCGTCGAGTTCGGCCTTGAGGCGCTCCCCCAGCCAGGCAACGCCCTCGACGTCGAGGCGCTGCTCCGGCTCGTCCAACACCAGCAGCTGGCGCGGCCGCACGAAGGCGGTGGCCAGAGCCAGGCGGCGGCGCTGACCCGACGACAGCGTGCTGGGCAGCTGCCCGGCCTGCGGCACCAGCTGCACCTCCTCGAGCACCTCGTCGACCAGCCCGTCCGGCTCGTGCAGGCCGTGGGCCCGCGCGAGGAGGTCGAGGTGCTCGACAACGCTGAGGTCGGGGAAGAAGTCGAGATCGTCGATGACGGTGGCGACGGCGCGCCGGATCTCGGGGTTGGTCTCGGTGACCTTGGTGCCGTTGACGGTGACGGTGCCCTCATCCGGGCGGTCAGCGCCGACGAGGCAGCGCAGCACCGTCGACTTCCCGGCGCCGTTGCGCCCGGTCAGGGCCACCGCCTCGCCCGCGTGCACCTTCATCGAGAAGTTCTCGACGATGCTCACCGGCCCGTAGGCCTTCTTGAGGTTGTCGACCTGGAGCACGACGTCTTTCTTAGCCACGCCCGCCATTGTGACCCATTGCCGAAGCGCGGGCACATCGGCCCGTCCGGGCCGCCCCACCGGGAGGCAGTTCGCCGCTCAGCCGGACAGGTCGTCGGCGAACCGGCGCAGCAGCTCCGCGACCCGCTCCGGGTGCGTGAGCGGGGCCAGATGCGTCGCCCCCGGCACCACCGCGAGGCGGGCCGTCGGGGCGAGCCTCAGATAGCGCCGCTCATCGACGCGCATCTGGTCGAACCGGCCGTTGACCAGCAGGATCGGGCAGGCGACGCGCGCGACGTCGGCGGGCCCACAGGACTGCGCGACCGCGCGCCACACGGCCGGCAGCGCCGGGTAGTCCGCGGCGTCGGGCAGCAGTGCCTCCCGCACGCCGAGCCGACGGGCCACCGCCAGCCGGACCCGGATCAGGGCCCGCGACGGGATCCGTCCGGCCGCGGCGGCGAACGCGCGGTAGGGGCCGGCCACGATCCCGCCGGGGTCGCCGGTGGCGCCGATGAGGACCAGCCCGGCCGGCCCGTGCCGCTCGGCCGCGTACCGCGCCGCGACGTAGCCGCCCAGGCTGTGGCCGACGAGGACCGAGTCCGGGCGGCCGGCGCCCGCCTCATCGAGGACGGCGGCCGCCCGGTCGAGCGTGAAGGCGTCGCGGCGCCGCGTCCCGTGTCCGGGCAGATCGACCGCCACGACGTCGCGGCCGCGCAGCAACGCCGGATAGTCGGCCCACTGGGCCGCCGACGACATCGACCCGTGCACGAGCACGAAGCGCGTGACCTGGCCGCCCGGGGGGTGCGTCATGCCCCCAGCATGCCCGGTGGGCCGGGCTCTCGTCGCCGGCCACCGCTAGGCTGCAGGAATGCAGAATGACCGGGCCACGCTGGACAAGCGGAGGGCGGACGTGCAGCGGATGTTCGACGCCGTCGCGCACCGCTACGACCTCATGAACTCGATCATGTCGCTCGGCCAGGACCGGGCCTGGCGCCGGGCCACGGTCGACGCCATCGCCCCGCGGCCCGGCGAACACGTCCTGGATCTGGCCGCCGGGACTGCGAAGTCGTCGGCCGCGATCGCTGAACGCGGGGCGCGGGTCACGGCGGCGGATCTCTCCTACGGCATGCTGCACGAGGGCCGGGCCAACTTCCCCTTCCTGGACTTCGTCAACGCCGACGGCATGGCGTTGCCGTTCGAGGACGACACGTTCGACGCCGTGACGATCAGCTACGGGCTGCGCAACATCGAGGACACCACCGCCGCGCTCAGGGAGATGCTGCGCGTCACCAGGCCGGGGGGCCGGCTGGTCGTCAACGAGTTCTCGACGCCGACGCACCCGGCCTTCCGGAGCCTGTACACCACCTATCTCCCCAGGGCGCTGCCGCTGATGGCCCGCCTGTCGAGCAACCGCGCGGCGTACGAGTACCTGGCCGAGTCAATCCTGGCCTGGCCGGACCAGCGGACCCTCGCCGGGCTCATGACCGCCGCCGGATGGGTCGACGTCGAGTGGCGGGACCTCACCGGGGGCATCGTCGCGCTGCACCGCGCCCGGAAGGCCTGAGGTGGGGGGCTTCGTCCTCGACGCGTACGCGGCCCGCAGCTGCCCGGTGAAGACGTTCCACACCTTCGACCCGACGGTGGCCAAGCCGGAGGAGCCCATCGACGAGTCGCTGCGCGAGTCGTTCCAGGGCGGGTCGGACTTCCGCGACGAGGTGCTCGCGCGGCTGGTGGAGACGCCGGGTGCGGTGGACCTGCGTGGGCTCCATGCCGCCGGCGCCTCCTGGGAGGAGCGCGAGGAGGCCTGCCTCGCGGCCATGGCCGCCCGGGCGCCGGTCGTCGTCGGCGGGGTCCTGCCCCTGGACCTCGACGGGCACCGCAGCGGGCGGCCGGACGCGCTGGTCCGTGGCGCCGACACCGCCGCCGGGACCCCCGGCTACCACCCGCTGAAGGTCAAGCCCTATCGCGTCCGGGAGAAGCAGATGGGCGCCACGACGCTCAGCTGGTCGCCCCTGGAGGACGTGGGGCGCCGCGCCGTCTTGCCCGATCAGCGGTACCGGGTCTACCGGGAGGGGGCCCTGCTGGAACTGGCGCACCACTGGCGGCTGCTGGAGTCGTGCGGCTTCGCCTCGGGAGAGCCGGTCGCCGCCGTCGTCGGTGACGACCGTGGCCCCGACGGCGCGCCGGCCGCCACCTGGGTGGATCTCAGCCACAAGTTCATCCGCACCTACTCCCGGACCGCCGGGCACAAGCTGCGCTCGGCGTTCGAGCGCTACGACCACGAGCACCGCTTCCGCGTCCACGTGGCGGAGCAGGCGGCCGCGCGCACCGGCGTCGACGATCCGCCGCCCGTCGTGCGCCCCATCCGGGTCAAGGAGTGCGAATGGTGCTCGTGGTGGCAGGTGTGCCGCCCGCGCATCGACGACGACGACCTGTCGCTGCGGATCTCCAAGGCGCCGCTCGACGTGCGGGAGCTCCAGACGCTCCTGGGCCTGGGGATCTCCACGGTCGCGCAGCTCGCGGAGGCGGACGTCGACGCGCTCCTCCCCCGCTACCTGCCGCACACCGGCCACCGCGACCGAGCGGAACAGCGCCTGCGGCAGGCGGCGACGCGCGCCCGGATGCTTGCCCGTGGGGTGGAACTCGAGCGGGTGAGTGTGGACGCCATCGGCGTGCCGCGCTCCGCCGTCGAGGTGGACCTGGACATCGAGACCTCCGACGACGGCACCGTGTACCTGTGGGGCGCGCTGCTCACGGTGGACGGCGAGTCGAGCTACCACGAGTTCAGCCGGTTCGAGGCCGGCGGCGGCTGCGGCGAGGTGCAGCTGGCCGAGCAGTTCGCGGACTGGCTGGCGGGCGTCGTGTCCCGACACCCGGAGGCGCTCGTGTTCCACTACTCCGACTACGAGACGGTCCACCTCAGGCGCCTGGCCGAGCGCAGCGGCAGCGGTGTCCTGCTGGCGGCCTGCGACCTGATCCACGACCACTTCGTCGACCTGTTCAGCTTCGTCCGCGACAACTTCGTGGGTGTGGACGGCCTCGGTTTGAAGATCGTGGCGACGCGCGGGGCGGGCTTCGCGTGGCGCGACGAGGAGCCGGGCGGGCTGGCGTCGCAGACCTGGTTCTCCGAGGCCGTCGCCGGCGCGACCGCCGAGCAGCGCGACGCCGCACGCCGGCGGGTCCTGCAGTACAACGAGGACGACGTGCGGGCCACCTTGGCGGTGCGGCGCTGGCTGACCGGCCTCGACGAGGCAGGAGCCTGAGTCAGGGTCGGGGGACCCGCGCCACGATGAGCTCGGCGTCCCCGGCCCAGGCGGCCGTGAACTCCGCCGCGGACGCCGCGTTGACGGCGCGCCACCCCAGCGCTCGGCCCACGGCCACGAGGTCGACGCCCTGGGGCGTGGCGAACACTCGTTCGAAGCTGTCCGCGTAGTCGGGCGCACCCTGTTCCAGGCCGTGGAAGATCGAGCCCCCGCCGTCGTCGGCCACGACGATCCGCAGGCGCGCCCGCGGCTCGCCCGGCGGGCGGACGAGGGCGCCGAGGTCGTGCTGCAGGGTGAGGTCGCCCAGCAGGACGGTGGTGGGGCGGCCGCCGGCCAGCCCGATGCCGGTCGCGGTCGCGACGGTGCCGTCGATGCCGGCCAGTCCCCGGTTGGCGAAGACCCGCGGCGGCGCGGCGGGGATCGGCGACAGGTCGGCGGCCCGGATGATCGAGCTGGACCCCAGCACGAGGTCGTCGGCCGGGCCCAGCGCGGCGAGGACCAGGTCGGCGACGTGCCGGCGCGTGAAGCCGGGCCCGGCGCCGCTGCGGTCGGCGTCGCGCCAGGTACGCAGCCAGGAGTCTGGTTGGTCGCCCAGGAGGACCCGGTCCGCGACCATGGTCGCGCGGTGTCCCGGGTCCGGCCAGGTGGCCGTCGCCGCGACCACGACCACCTCGACGTCCGAGCGCGACAGCAGCGCGGTGACCGGCCGCGACAACGTGGGATGGCCGACGATGACCACCCGCTCGATCGCCCCGCCGAGGTCGGCCAGGAGGTCCCGGTAGCCGGCGATGGCATTCGGGCCGCTGCGGGCGTTGGACGACGGTTCGGCTAACAGGGGTGCGCTCGCCACCTCGGCGATCGCGCGGGCCTCCGCCCCGACGGCGGGTGGGGCGTCGCCGGCGAGGACGACGGTGCGGCGCCCGTCGAGTTCGACGGCGCTGTGGCCGGCCGAGCGGGCCGCCTGGAACCGTCGTTCCACCGGATCGGGCAGCCGTCCCACGAGCGGCGCGGCGAACTCAAGGTTGAGCTGGACCGGGCCGGGTTGGCGTGTGCGGTGCCCGGCGGCCGCCGTCACGGCGCGCTGCACGCCGGTGGCCCACGCGGCGGCGTCCCCGGACTCGGAGGAGAGCCTGACGACGCCGAGCGCGGCCGGGCCGAAGGCCCCGAGCTGATCGGCCGTCTGATTGGCCCCGGTACCGACCAGGTGTGCGGGCCGGTCCGCCGTGACGAGGAGGAGGGGAATCCCGGCGGCGCGGGCCTCCACGGCGGCGGGCGCCAGGTTGGCCACGGCCGTACCGGAGGTCGTCACGACGGCGGCCGGCCGCCCGGACTCCTTGGCGAGTCCGAGCGCCGTGAAGCCCGCGACTCGCTCGTCGAGCCGGACGTGGAGCCGTAGGCGGCCGTCGCGGTCGGCCCGGTCCACCGCCAGGGCGAGGGCCGCGCTGCGGGAGCCGGGCGCGAGCACGACGTCGGTGACGCCCAGGCCGACGAGGGCGTCGACGACCACGGACCCGAGTTCGATGCTGCTCACCGCTCCTCCTCCACGAGGCGACTGACGCGCTGCCACCGATCCAACCAGAAGGCCGTCACGTCCGGGGCGGCCGCATGGCGGACCAGCAGGTCGGGCGACACCGCGACGTCGCGGACGCGCAGCACGCCGGCGTCGGGGACGAGGGGCTCGGCCACGACGTCCCCGGCCAGGAGCCGGGCTGTCTCGAGGCCGCAGGCGAGGTCGAGCGTGGGCAGCGCGGCGGCCAGCGCGAGCCCGGCCCGCAGCCCGACCGACGTCTCCACGGCGCTCGACACGACGACAGGCAGGCCGAGTTCGGCGGCCAGCCGCAGGCAGGCGCGCACACCGCCGAGGGGTTGCACCTTGAGGATCGCGATGTCGGCGGCCCCGGCGTCGCGGACGCGCAGGGGGTCGTCGGCACGCCGGATGGACTCGTCGGCGGCGATCGGCACCCCCAGCCCGCTCGCGCTCAACGCGGCGAGGTCATCGACGGCGGCGCACGGCTGCTCCGCGTACTCCAGCCCGTACGGTGCGAGTGCCGCCATGGCGGCGCGGGCCTCGGCCAGCGTCCAGCCGCCGTTGGCGTCGACCCGGAGGCGCGCCTCTGGCAGCGCGGCCCGGACGGCCGCCACGCGGGCCACGTCGTCGGCCAGGTCCTGCCCGGGCGCGGCAACCTTGATCTTGACGGTGCCGCAGCCCGAGGCCACCGCCCTGGCCGCCGCCTCGGCGGGGGGCAGGGCCGGCACGATGCCGTTGACGGGGACCGCGCCGCGCACCGGAGCCGGGTGGCCGAGTTCCGCGGCCTCGAGCGTGGCGCGCAGCCAGGCTGCGGCCTCGGCGTCGTCGTACTCGGGGAAGGGGCTCCACTCGGCCCATCCGGCCGGGCCCTCGACGAGGATCCCGGTGCGCCGCGTCAGCCCGCGGAACGGCACCCGCAGCGCGATGTCGTAGACGAACGGCGTCATCCGACCAGGGATCCGACGAGCAGGCCGGCCGCGATGCCGATCTCAGCGAAACCGGTCGCCGGGATGACGGGGATGAGCTCGCGGCCCGTGGCGCCGCCGAGCACCCGGCGCAGCGGGTCGGCCAGCACGACGGCGCCCGCGAGCGCGAGGAGCGCCCACCACGTCGTGAGGGCGGCGTAGCCGACCACGGCCGCCACCGCGACCAGGACCAGCAGCGCGAAGAACCGGCGGGTGGCGCGGTCGCCCAGGCGCGCGGGGAGCGTCATCTTGCCGGCGACCCGGTCCGTGGCGATGTCACGGAGGTTGTTGGCGACGAGGATCGCGCTGGCCAGCACGCCGACGGCCGTCGCGGCCAGCCAGAGGTGTGCCGGCGCGACGCCGGCGATGACGTAGCCGGTGCCGACGGTGGCCACCAGCCCGAAGAACACGAAGACCATGACCTCGCCGAGCCCGAGGTAGCCGTACGGTCGGCTGCCGCCGGTGTAGTGCCAGGCGGCGAGGATGCACAGGATCCCGACCAGGAGGAGCCACCAGTGGCCGCTCAGCGCCACCACCGCGAGGCCCGCGACGCCCGCGACGCCGAAGGCGAGGAAGGCGGCGCGCTTGACGGCCGCCGGGGTGGCCAGGCCCGATGCGACCAGCCGCGTGGGGCCGACGCGCTGGTCGTCGGTGCCGCGGACGCCGTCGGAGTAGTCGTTGGCGTAATTGACGCCCACCTGCAGCGCGAGCGCGACGAGCAGGCACAGCGCCGCCAGCCCCCATCCGGTGTGGCCGACCGCGGCCGCGCCGGCGGTACCGGCGAGGATGGGCGCGACGGCGGCGGGCAGGGTGCGCGGGCGGGCGCCGGCCACCCAGACGGAGAGCTTCTCGTTCATGACCGGAGCAACTCTAGGAGCTTTTCGCGGTCCGGCTTACCACCGGCGGTGCGCGGCAGCGGGTCCACACACACGAGTTGGCGCGGCAGGGCAGCCGCCGGCAGCGCGCCGCGGAGCCGGTCGCGCCATCCGGCGAGGTCGCCGCCGCGGGCGAAGAGGACCAGCCGGACGCCCCACTCGTCGTCGGCCACCGCCAGCACCTCGGTCTCGGGGTCGATGCCCGCGACCGCGCCGCGCACCGCCGCGAGGTCCACGTTGACGCCGCCCGAGATCACCACGTCGTCGAGCCGACCCTCGACGACGAGCCGGCCGCTCGGCTCGGTGTGCCCGCGGTCGCGGGTCAGGACGGCGCCGTCGACGAGGGCCTCCGCCGTGAGATCGGGGCGGTCGAGGTAGCCGCGGAACAGGGTGGGGCCGGCGATCGCGATCCGGCCCTCCGGGCCGAGGCGGACGTCGACGCCCGGCAGCGGGACGCCGTCCCACACCACTCCCCCGCAGGTCTCGCTCATGCCGTAAGTCGAGACGACGGGGACGCCCACAGCCTCCGCGCGTGCCCGCAGACCGCGGTCCAGCGCGGCCCCGCCGACGAGCACGGCGTCGAAGCGGGCGAGGACGGCGGCGCGCTCCGGGTCCCCCAGGGCGCGGTACAGCTGGGTGGGGACGAGGGAGACGGCGTTGTGGCCGGGGGCCGGCGTGAGGTCGGCCAGGGACGGGTCGGCGCCGCGCACCCCGCCGCCCAGCACCCCGCGGACCAGCACCATCAGGCCGGCCACGTAGCGGGGACTCAGCGCCAGGTGCCAGGTGGGGGCGAACCCGAGCCGTTGGTGGGCGGCGTCGGCGGCCGCGGCGAGGGCCCCGCGCGGCAGGATGACGCGTTTGGCCGACCCCGTGCTGCCGGAGGTCCCCACCACCGCGGTGCCGGGCGGGGCCTCGCCCGGCCCGTCGGCCAGCCACAGGCCGTCGCCGCCCGCGAGCATCCCGGTCACCGCCGCCACCCACTGCTCCACGTCGCCACCCTAGGCCACCGCGCGGCGCGGGTAGGATGGCGGAGTGGCCCGGGTCCTGCTGATCATCGCGATCGTGATGCTGACCGTGTACTGCGTCGTCGAGGTGGCGCAGTCGCGGGGCTACCGCGTGCGTGCGATGCCGCGCTGGCTGTGGGCTTTCGCCGTCATCGCCGTGCCTGTCGTGGGCCCCGTCGCCTGGCTGCTGCTGGGCCGCCCGGTCAAGGACCACCCGCGGCTGGATCGCGGGCCCAGCGCCCCGGACGACGACGAGGATTTCCTCCGCGGCCTGCGCTGACGCGCAGCCCGGACACCTGCCCCGCCGACGCCGGGGCCGTAGACTGAGCCGTCGTCCAGAATCGAGAGAGGACCCCGATGGGTGGAGTGAACGCCGTGGCCGCATGGCTGGGCGACTGCGCGCGCGAGTTCGCCCGCCGTGCCGATGAGTTGGACGAGCTGGACCGGCTGCTGGGCGACGCCGATCACGGCACCAACATGCGCCGCGGGACCGAGGCGGCCGGCGCCATCGACCTCAGCGAGACCCGCACCGCGGCCGAGGCGCTGCGGAAGGTCGGCATGGCCCTGGTCAGCACCGTCGGCGGGGCATCGGGCCCGCTGTTCGGCACCTTCTTCCTGCGGACAGGGGCCGCCTGGCCGAGCCAGGTGACCACCGCCGGCGTCGCGCGCGCCATGCGCGCCGGTCTCGACGCCGTCGTCATCCGCGGCCGCGCGCGGGAGGGCGACAAGACCATGGTCGACGCGCTCGCCCCCGCGGTCCGGGCGCTGGAGTCCGCCGCCGCGGCTGGCCAGGACCTCTCCGAAGCGCTGCCGGCGGCCGCCGCCGCCGCCGAGCGCGGCCGCGACGCCACCCGCGACATGGTCGCCCGCCGGGGCCGCGCCGCGTTGAAGGCGGACACGTCCGTCGGCGTCATCGACCCGGGAGCCGTGTCCGTCGCCATCATCGTGACGACGGCAGCCACGCACGTCCGCTGAGCGGTTCGCGCGCCGCCCTCCCCCGGCCGGGCCGCCGGGGGTCGCGGCGCACTACGCTGGCGCTGTGAGCGTCGACACCCCTCGTAAGGCAGTCATCCTCGCCCGCGGTCTGGGCTCCCGCATGCGGAAGGAGGCCGACGGCGTCGCGCTGGACGCGGCGCAGGCGCGGGCCGCCGACGCCGGGGTCAAGGCCATGATCTCGGTGGGCCGCCCCTTCCTCGACCACGTCATCTCCGCGCTCGCCGACGCCGGCTTCACGGACGTCTGCCTCGTCATCGGCCCCGAGCACGGGATGATCCGCGACTACTACGACGGCCTCGAGACCTCCCGCGTCACCATCCACTACGCGGTGCAGGCAGAGGCCCGCGGCACTGCCGACGCCGTGCTGGCGGCCGAGGAGTTCGCCGGCGAGGACCGGATCCTGGTGATCAACTCCGACAACTACTACCCCGCCGAGGCGCTGCGGCTGCTGGCCGACGCTCCCGGCTCGGCGCTGGTCGGGTTCGACCGCGCGGCGCTGGTGGGCGGGTCCAACATCCCGGCCGACCGGATCGCCGCGTTCGCGCTCGCCACCGTCGACGCCGAGGGGAACCTGGCAGAGCTCGTCGAGAAGCCGGACGCCGGCACGCTCGCCCGCCTCGGCGGCCATGCCCTCGTGTCGATGAACTGCTGGCTCTGCTCACCCGCGATCTTTCCCGCCGCCCGCGCCATCGAGCCGTCCGCGCGCGGCGAGTACGAGATCACCGACGCCGTCCGCCGGGCCATCGCCGACGGCGACCCCTACCGCGTGGTGCGCGCCGCCGTCGGCGTTCTCGACATGTCCAGCCGCGGCGACATCTCGTCGGTCGTTGCGGCCCTCGGGGACCGCGAGGTGCGGCTGTGACGTGGTTCGTGCCCGGCCGGCTGGAGGTGCTGGGCAAGCACACGGACTACGCGGGCGGCAGTTCGCTGCTCGCCGCCGTCGACCGCGGGGTGACCGTCAGTCTGTCGGACGGGGACTCGGGCGTGACGGCCACCTCCACGGCGCTGCCCGGGGAGCTCCGCCTGGCCGCCGGCGCCTCCCCCGCGCTGCCGCCCGGGCATTGGGGACACTACGTGCAGTCGGTGCTCGACCGCCTGGCCCTCAACTTCGGCGAGCTGCGCCCGGCGCGCCTGGTCGTCGACTCCGACCTGCCGCTCGCCTCGGGGATGAGTTCGTCGTCGGCGCTCGTGGTGGCCGTCGCGCTGGCGCTGATCGACCACAACGGGCTCCGCGATCGGGACGAGTGGCGCGCCGCCATCGCCGACGACATCGACCTGGCCGGGTATCTCGCGACCATGGAGAACGGGCTGAGCTTCGGCCCGCTGGAGGGCCGCCGCGGCGTCGGGACCTTCGGCGGCTCCGAGGACCACACGGCGATGCTGTGCTGCCGGGAGGGCCGGCTCAGTGAGTTCTCCTTCTGTCCCATCGTCGAGCGAGGCTCGGTCCCGATGCCCGAGGGCTGGTCGTTCGTCGTCGCGGTATCGGGCGTCCTGGCCGAGAAGACCGGGGCCGCGCTGGAGGCCTACAACGAAGCCTCGGCGCTCGCCCGGGAGATCGTCGCCGAGTGGAACGACGTCATGGGCCGCTCGGACGCCACGCTGGCCGACGCCCTCGCCAGCGGGGAGGACGCGATGCTGGCGCTCGAGGCCATCACGGAACACGACGAGTGGTGGTCCGACCGGCTGCGCGCGTTCCTCACCGAGTCGACCGTCGCCATCCCGCGCGCCCTGGCCGCGCTGCGCTCGGGGGACGTCGCCGCCTTCGGGGCCGCCGCCGACCTGTCCCACCGCACCGCCGACGAGGCCCTCGGCAACCAGATCCCCGAGACCAATCGCCTGCAGGCGCTCGCCCGGGCCCTGGGCGCGCCCGCGGCGTCCGGGTTCGGCGCCGGCTTCGGCGGCTCCGTGTGGGCCATGGTGCCGACCGCGGACGCCGACGGCTTCGCCGCCGACTGGCTGGCCCGTTACCTGGCGGAGTTCCCCGACGCCGCCGGGCGGGCGACGACGCTGGTCACGCGCCCCGGTCCCCCGGCCCACCGCGTCTGAGCGGGCGGGAGCGACATGAGGTTCCCGGCAACGCGCGCGACACGCCTGGCTTCGGAGCTCCGCCGCGCCCGACACGCGGCGGGAGACTGGACGGTCGCGGCGCGGGACATGGCCGCGGCCCTCTGGTCGCGCCGTCGCTGGCACCCCGAGTCCGCGAGCGACCCGGGACCGGCGTGCGCCGACATCACCGTCGTGCTGTTGCCCGGCATCCTCGAGCCGTGGAGCTACCTGGCGCCGCTCGCGCGGTGGCTCGCGCAGCGCGGGCATCGGGTCGAGTTCGTCGAGACGCTCGGGTGGAACGTCGCAGACCTCGACCAGTCCGCGGAGCGCTGCCTCGGCGTGTTGCGGGAGCGTGGGCTGCGACGGGTGGTCCTGGTCGCGCACTCCAAGGGTGGGCTGATCGGGAAGGCGGTCCTGCTGCGTCAGGGCGACGAGGACCTGGCCGTCGGGCTGGTCGCGGTGGCGACCCCGTTCGGCGGCTCGAGCGTCGGCCGTCGGCTGCACCGCCTCGTGGCCCGCTCGCCGCTGGGCCTCTTTGCACCGGGGAACGCGGTCTTGGGCGGGCTGGCGGCCGAGTTGGCGGTCAACGCGCGCATCGTGTCACTGGCCCCGGCCTGGGACCAGGTGATCCCCGACGGCTCGCACCTGACGGGCGCCACCAACGTCGACCTCGCCGTCGGCGGCCACTTCCGGCCTCTGCGCGACAAGGCGGTATGGCGCCTCATCCACGAGCATGCGCACCGCCTGGCCGAGGACGCGCCCGAGGGGGCCTAGTCGATGTGGATGTCCTCGTAGCTGCGAGGATCCTCGATCGGTTCGAGGTGGCCGATGACGCGCAGCTCGGTGTACTCGCTGCGGATGAGGTCGATGAGGTCCTCCATCGCGTCGTGGCCGCGCTGCACGGACCAGGCGCCCGGGACCAGCATGTGGAACTCCATGAACGCGCGCGCCCCCGAGATGCGGGTGCGGAAGGCGTGGAAGTGCACCTCGTCGGATTCGTGGTCGGTGAGGATCTGCCGCAGCCGGGCGTTGTCCTCCTTCGGCAGGGACTCGTCCATGAGCCCCGAGGCCGACTCGGAGACGAGCCGCCACCCGGTCCACAGGATGTTGATGCCCACGAGGAGCGCGACGACGGGGTCCAGCCAGTTCCAGCCCGTGACGCCCACCAGCACCACGCCGACGACGACGCCCGCCGACGTGACGAGGTCGGTGAACAGGTGGTGGGCGTCGGCCCGCAGGGTGATGGAGTTGTAGCGGCGCCCCGCGCGCAGCAGCACCCAGGCGACGGCGCCGTTGACGAGCGCCGCGACGACCGAGATGACCAGGCCGATGCCGATCTCCTCCAGCGGCCGCGGCACGATGAGGCGTTCTATGGCGAAGCCGACGATGGCCGCGGCGGCCACGAAGATCATGACGCCCTCGATGGCAGACGAGAAGTACTCGGCCTTGGAGTGGCCGAAGTGGTGATTCTTGTCAGCCGGGCGGGCCGCCACCCGCAGCGCGAACAGCGCCACCACGGCCGCGATGAGGTTGACCACCGATTCGGCCGCGTCGGACAGCAGGCCGACCGACCCGGTCACCCACCAGGCGGCCGTCTTCAGTGCGATGGTCGCCAGCGCGGCCGCGATGGAGAGCCAGGCGAACTTCGTCAGGTCGACGCGGGGCTGGGACATGGACTCCATCGTGCCTGTCCCCCGCCCCGGCGGCCAATCCGGCTCAGCGCGCCATGAGGTTGGTGATGTCCCCGCCCTCGCGCAGCGCCGCGACGTTGGCCTCGATGAGGCGCTCGGCGCGCTGCGGCCGCCCGCTGGCGACGTGCGGGGTGATGATCACCGACGGCTCGTCCCACAGCGGTGACGACTCGGGCAGCGGCTCGACCGCCGTGACGTCGAGGGCGGCGCCGGCCACGTGGCCGGACCGCAGCGCCGCCAGCAGCGCGTCCTCGTCCACCGTGGTTCCCCGCCCCACGTTGACGACCAGCGCCGACGGCTTCAGCTGAGCGAGCCGCTTGGCGTTGAGGGCGGCGTGGGTCGACTCGTCGCGGGGCAGGATCATGATGAGGACGTCGGTGCGGCCCAGCACTTCGGGCAGCGAGTCCTCGGCGACGACGTCGAAGCCGTGCCGTGGCCCGGCCGAGCGGGCGACGCCGGTGACCCAGGCGCCCATGCCGCGCAGCAGCGGAGCGAGCCGCGACGCGATGGACCCGAACCCCCACACCGTCACCTGGGCGCCCTCCAGCGAGATGACGCGCCCGTCGTGCGCGCGCTCCAGCATGGCGCCGCCCAGGACCGCGTCCCACGCGTGCTCGCGCTGCCGCCGCATCGCGAGCGGGAGCATGCGCACCAGCGCCAGCGTCAACGCCAGCGCGTGCTCGGCGACCGGGCCGTCGTGCAGGCCCACGCCGCTGGCCAGCGCCACGTCCGGCGCGAATCCGGCGGCTCGGAGGATGTCGGGGCCGGCGAGGAGGCCCTGCACGAGCCTCAGGTGGCGCATGCGGCGCGCCGCGTCGGTGAGGACGTCGAGCGGCTGGCCCCACACGACGAGCACCTCGGCGTCGACGTGCTCCTCGGGCACCGGCTCCCCCGCCGCGATGACGACGACGTCGGCGTCGTCGATGTGCGGCAGCGCTCCGCGGTAGGCATCGGGAACAAGGATCTTCATGGCTGTGGTTGACCTCCATCGGCGGGTGACCCCAGCATGGCACAGGGCGGTGGCCCCGCACGGCCGCGACTCGGTACCCTGCAGGGGTGCTGACGATGCAAGACGCCCTCCGCCGCCTCTCCGACTACTGGACCTCGAAGGGGTGCCTGACGTGGCAGCCCTTCAACACGGAGGTCGGCGCGGGGACGATGAACCCCGCCACGGTGCTGCGCGTCCTGGGCCCTGAGCCGTGGGACGTGGCCTACGTCGAGCCGTCGGTGCGCCCGGACGACTCCCGCTACGGCGAGAACCCGAACCGGCTGCAGATGCACACGCAGTTCCAGGTCATCCTCAAGCCCGAGCCGGGCGACCCGCAGGAGCTGTACCTCGGCTCCCTCGAGGCGCTGGGCATCGACCTGGCCAAACACGACGTGCGCTTCGTCGAGGACAACTGGGCGCAGCCCGCCATCGGCGCGTGGGGCCTGGGGTGGGAGGTGTGGCTCGACGGGATGGAGATCACGCAGTTCACCTACTTCCAGCAGGTGGGCGGCCAGAACCTCGACCCGATCCCGGTGGAGCTGACCTACGGCGTCGAGCGCATCCTCATGGCCCAGCAGGGCGTCACGCACTTCAAGGACATCGTCTACTCCGTCGCCTCCGACGGCCGGCCCGTCACGTACGGCGAGGCCTTCGGCCAGCAGGAGTACGAGATGAGCCGCTACTACCTCGACGACGCCGACGTCGAGGCCAACCGGCGGCTGTACGAGACCTATGTCGCGGAGGCGACGCGCATGGTCGAGGCCCGGCTCCCGGTGCCCGCGCACGGCTACATCCTTAAGTCCAGCCACGCCTTCAACGTGCTCGACGCGCGCGGCGCCATCTCCACCACCGAGCGGGCGAAGGCGTTCGCGACGATGCGCCGCCTCATGCGCGACACCGCGGCCCTGTGGATCGAGCGCCGCGAGGAGCTGGGCTTCCCGCTGCTGCGCGAGCCGAAGGCAGTCGAGCCCGCCGCCGAGGAGTCCGTGGATCGGGCGGCGCTCGGCGATTCGCCGCGCACGCTGGCGTTCGAGATCGGCGTCGAGGAGCTGCCGCCGCACGTGGTGCCGCAGACGGTCGACGCGGTGCGCGCCGCGCTCACCGAGAAGCTGGCCGCCACCCGCCTCAGCCACGGCGCCATCACCGTCGACGGGACCCCGCGGCGCATCGTCGCGGTGGTCGACGACGTGGCCGCCCGCGAACCCGACGCCGAGCAGTTGCGCAAGGGCCCCAAGTGGAGCGCCGCGTTCGACGCCGACGGCAACCCGACCAAGGCCCTCGAGGGCTTCATGCGCGGCCAGCAGGCCGATGCCTCCCAGATCGTGCGCGCCGAGATCGGCGGCAACGAGCACGCCGCCGTGTCGGT
The DNA here is from genome assembly GCF_964266725.1 of Tessaracoccus sp. O5.2. Taxonomy (NCBI): domain Bacteria; kingdom Bacillati; phylum Actinomycetota; class Actinomycetes; order Propionibacteriales; family Propionibacteriaceae; genus Tessaracoccus; species Tessaracoccus sp. O5.2. The sequence continues at coordinate 75,683 of NZ_CAXWGV010000053.1, forward strand.
GCGGGTGGAGGGCCGCCACGTGATCGACGTGGCCGCCGAGACCATCGCCGCCATCGTGGGCGGGCTGCGCGCCGAGAAGAACATGCGCTGGAACGACGCCAACCTATCGTTCTCCCGCGCCATCCGCTGGCTGGTGGCCCTGTGGGGCGAGGCCGTCGTGCCCGTGAGCGTCTCGGGCCTCACCGCCGGCCGCACCACCTACCTGCAGCGCCCCGTGAAGGGCGAGGAGGACGGCAGGCGCTCCGACGGCGCGCTCGTCGGCCACGTGGCGGTGGCCTCCGCCGCAGAATTGCTGCCCACCATCGAGGCCGGCCACATCCAGCTCAGCTCCGATGCCCGCCGCGCCTCCGTCGTGGAGCAGGCAGAGACCCTCGCCCGCGGCGTGGGCGGGAGCATCGAGGTGGACGCCGAGGCTGCCGTCATCGACGAGATCACCAACCTGGTGGAGGACCCCCACGGCGTCCTGGGCAACTTCGACGCCCGCTACCTGGAGCTTCCCGAGCAGATCCTCACCGCCGTCATGCGCAAGCACCAGCGCTACCTGCCGGTCTACATCGACGGCGCGCTGGCCCCGCACTTCGTCACCATGGCCAATGGCCTGTGTGACGACGACACCGTCCGCAAGGGCAACGAGTCCGTGATCCGCGCGCGCTACGAGGACGCGCTGTTCTTCTGGAACGCGGACCTCGAGGCCGACGGCGGGGCCGAGGCCTTCGTGCCGGGCCTGGACAAGCTCACCTTCGAGGACCGCCTCGGATCGGTGGGCATGCGGGCGCGCCGCATCGCAGATGTCGCCGGCAAGCTCGCGGACCGCCTGGAGATCACGGCCGAGGACCGCGAGACCCTGACCCGCGCCGGCCAACTGGCCAAGTTCGACCTCGCCACCCAGATGGTGGTCGAGATGAGCTCCCTGGCCGGCTTCATCGCCCGCGAGTACGCCGTGCGCAAGGGCGAGACCCAGGCCGTCGCCGATGCGCTGTTCGAGATGGAGCAGCCGCACACCTCCGCCGACGCAGTGCCCGCCTCCGTGCCGGGCGCGCTGCTGGCGCTGGGCGACCGCTTCGACCTGCTGGCCGCCATGTTCGCGCTGGGCGCCAAGCCCACCGGCTCCTCGGACCCGTTCGGCTTGCGCCGCGCCGCGCTGGGCGTGGTGCGCATCCTGCGTGAATCCGCCGGCACCCCGCTGGAGGGCCTCACCGTCCGCGCCGGGCTGGAGGACGCCGTCGCGCGCCTCGCGGAGCAGGGTGTCGACGTGGCCGAGGACGCCGTCGAATCGGCGCTGGAGTTCACCATCGGCCGCTTCGCGCAGTTGCTGCGCGACGAGGGCACGCCCGCCGCGCTGGTCCAGGCGATCCTGCCGGCCGCCGACGCGCCGGGCCGCGCCGCCCGCCTGCTGGCCGAGCTCGACGCCGCGAAGGACGGCCAGGAACTCCGCGACCTGGTGGCCATCAACGTGCGCATCAGCCGCATCCTGCCCGCCGGCGTGACGCCCAGCTTCGACATGCAGCGGTTGAGCGAGCCCGCCGAGGTCGCCCTCCACGACGCCGTGTTCGCCGCCGTCGACGGCTCCCCCGAGGCGCAGTCGATCCCGGCCGTGCTGGAGCGCACCGCCCCCGTGGTGGCCGCGGCCGCGACCTTCTTCGACGACATCCTCGTCAACGCCGAGGACCAGGCGGTCCGGGCCGCGCGTCAGGGTCTGCTGGCGTCGGTCCTGTCGCTGGCGCCGTCGGGCATCGACTGGAGGGCTTTGGACATCGCCCTCGGGTGACGGGTCGTTCGCTCAGGTCGCGGCTGCCCGCCCGCTGAGGTCGCGCCTGCCTCGTTCGCTGAGGTCGCGCCTGCCTCGTTCGCTGAGGTCGCGCCCGGTGCGCAGCACCCGGGCGAGTCTCGAAGCCGACGCCGCAGGCGTCGATCCCCCGACCCCATCGTTCGCTAAGGTCGCGGCGTCCCGTTCGCTGAGTTCGCGGCGTCCCGTTCGCTGAGGTCGCGCCCGACGGCGGAGCCGTCCGGGCGAGTCTCGAAGCCGACGCCACCCCGCTCGCTGAGGTCGCGCCCGACGGCAAAGCCGTCCGGGCGAGTCTCGAAGCCGATGCCGCAGGCATCGTTCACTCAGACACCACCCTCCGAGCGCTCCTCTTCGCGGTGGCCCGGCTCTCAGCGGCCGGCGTCGCGCTTCGCGCGGAAGACCAGCCAGTAGAACAACCCGATCATCAGGCCGCCCCCGATGATGTTGCCCAGCGTCACCGGGACCAGGTTGGCCGTGAGGAACGTCCACCATCCCGGGTGCTCGAACCCGGCCGACGCCAACTCCGACTGGATGAAGATGGCCAGCGGAACCAGGAACATGTTGGCGACCGAGTGCTCGAATCCCGTGGCGACGAACGGCGCCACTGGGCCGACGAGGGCCATGATCTTGTCGGTGGTCGTCCGCCCGGAGAACGCCGCCCACACCGCCAGGCACACGAGCAGATTGCACGCAACGCCGAGCGCCAGTGCCTCAATGAAAGAGTGGTCGAGCTTATGGCTCGCGGCGGTCAGCACCACCTGGCCCCACGCACCGTCGGCGCTGTGCTGGACGCCACCGAGAACCATCAGCGCGACGATGGTCAGGGCTCCCGCCGCATTGCCGAGGTACACCAGACCCCAGTGCCGGAGGAGCTTCCACCAGGACAGATGCCCTGACGCTTTGAGCATCAGCGTCATCGTGGTGGACGTGAAGAGGTCCGCTCCGGTCAGGACGACCAGGATCAGTCCGACGCTGAACACCACGCCACCCAGCAACTTGGCCACGCCCCACGGGAGTGCCTCGGCGCCGACCTGCGTCGTCACATAGAACACGAAACCGAGCGCGATGTAGCCGCCGCCGGTCAGGGAGAGCAGCAGAGTGCGCGGGACAGTCGCTTGTGCTTTATAGAGCATGGTGTCCTGCACGAGCCTGGCCATCTCGGCGGGTGTCGCCATCGCAATCGTTCGTTCGTCGCTCACGCGTGGAGAGACTAGTGACGCGTGTTCCGACAACGACCGGGGGCGGGGTCACCATGCGCGGGGCGGTAATGCTAGGGCGGGTCGTAGGAGATCCTGGCATCGGGTCGACGGCGACGCGTTTTTGTCAGTGGCCTCCGCAAGAATAGTGCACATGAGCGACTTGCGGGATTTCGGGCAGCGGCACCTCGCCGCGCTCTGGGACGCCGCGCGCTCCCTCGCCCAGGATCCGGGCGCCGCGGCCGAGCGTCTCGCCACACTGGTCACCGCGGTCACCGAGGCCGAGGCGCAGCTCGCCGGTTTACGCCTCCACCTGCTGCATGAGGCAAAACTGGCCGCGGCGGAGAGTGTGATCGAGGGGGTGCGGCAGTCGGTGCGCACCACCCCCGCCCAAGCCACCGCCAGTCTCCGGCTCGCGCAGGATCTGGGTGACCGGTTCCCGCTGATCGGCGCCGCCTTGAACGACGGCTCGATTTCGTTGGCGCAGGCCGACGCCATCGTCGCCGGTCTGCGGAAGCTGCCCGGGCGATTGACCCGGGCGGAGTTGACGCGCTGCGAGGAGGAGATCCTGCACCACGCCGACACCTTGGGCCCCTCGGAGCTGCGGGTGTTGGCGTCTCGTCTGGTGGAGATCATCGACCCGGATCAGGCCGATGCCGATGACGCGAAGCGCCTGGCGCGGGAGGAAGCGGCTGCGCATCGGGGTCGGTTCCTGCGCCTGGCGCCGGACTATCACGGGTCGATGCGGATCACCGGACAACTGCCCGTCTCGGATGCGGCACTGCTGAGCGCGCAGCTGGACGCGTTGCTGCCCGACGCCTCCACCTACACCGCCGCCGGGGAGGCCGCGTCCCGGGACGCGCGCCGGGCGGATGCGCTGGTCCTGCTCACCCAGAAAGCCGCCTCCAGCGCTGCGCTGCCGGCGCATGGTGGGGACCGACCCCAGGTCCACGTCACCCTCGACCTCGACACCCTCACCACCGGCCTCGGCAAGGCCGGCTTGATCGGTCTCGACGACGTCGACGGCCTGCCAGCCGGCGAAGTGCGGCGACTCGCGTGCGACGCCGGCATCATCCCTGTCGTGCTCGGCGGACCATCCCGGCTGCTGGATGTCGGCCGCACCTACCGCATGTTCACCCCCGCCCTGCGGGCCGCCCTGATGCAGCGCGACGGGGGCTGCGCGTTCCCCGGCTGCTCGGCAACCCCCGCGTGCTGTGAAGCGCATCACATCGTCCCCTGGTGGCAGGGCGGGGACACCCGGCTAGGAAACGGCGTACTGCTCTGCCCCCACCACCACCGCCTCGTGGAACCCGACCCACTCCAATCCGAAACCTCCCAATGGCAGGTGCATCTGGATCCGGTGACCGGGCTGCCGTGGTTCACCCCACCGCGGCACATCGACCCGGCCAGACGACCACGGCAACACTCCCGCTTCCGACTCCCACAGATCCGCGCCGGGGCACGACCCTGCCCAGACGGCGTCCCACCAGACACCGACCCACCTGACGTCGACCATCCCGAGACGGAGTTGTCCGACGCCGACCGGCCGGACCTGGGCGATCTCATCCACCGCTCCGCCGCCATCTGGGGCGACGGCACCTGACCCGCACCCAGGGGGATCGACGCCTACGGCGTCGGCTTCGAGACTCGCCCGGACGGCTCCGCCGTCGGGCGCGACCTCAGCGAGCGGACAGGCACGACCGCAGCGAGCGGGGGTCGGGGGATCGACGCCTGCGGCGTCGGCTTCGAGACTCGCCCGGACGGCTCCGCCGTCGGGCGCGACCTCAGCGAACGGGAAGGCGCGACCTCAGCGAACGGACAGGCGCGACCTCAGCGAACGGTGCACGCGCGACGTTAGCGAGCGGGCGGGCGCGACCTCAGGGGGGCGGTGGGGCGCGGACCAGACCCAGGTCCGACGCCGATGCACTGCGGCCCCGATTAGGCTGGGTGGGTGGCTGGCAAGGGTTGGTTCGGGCTCCCGTTCTTCGGGCAGAGCCCACGCGACGAACGCGTGTCCTGCACGCTGTCCGGGGGCGGATCCCGGGCGAGCTTCCAGCTCGGCGCGCTCGACTATCTCTACCGCCACGACGACGACTTCACCCCCACCGCGTTCGTGGGCGCCTCCGCGGGTGCCATCCTCGCCGCGACGCTGGCGCAGTCCGCGACCCGCGACGGACAGATCGCGTTCCTCCGCCGGCTGGACGACATCTGGATGGGCATGACCTCCCAGACGGACATGTTCACGCCCCGCCCGTGGTTCAGCCGACTGCAGGACGAGGGTCCGGCATGGTTGCAGGTGATGGCTCCCCCGCCACAGGCTCCGCGGACGCCGCGGATACGCCCGGGGATCCTGCCCTTCCGTCGCCCCTCCCCCGCGAGCCCTGTCACCCCACCGGAGCCGACGGCACTCGACCCGCTGGAATCGGCGCTGGCGCCGGACGACGAGACGGTCCGGTCGGACTGGTCCCTCGCGATGCTGTCGGGGCTGGCCAACCAGCTGGGCAGGCTGCCGCGCATCGGCAGCGAACTGAACTCCATCTGGCACGGGGTCGAACGGTCCCGGTCCATGTACCGCCCGGGGCCGATGCTCCGCGACCTCCTCGACCCCGCGACGTTCGACCCCAGCCGCGTCGCCGGCTCCGGGGTGACCCTCCGGATCGCGATGGTCGCGCTGGAGACGGGCGAGCTGCACTTCATGACCGAGTCCGGCCGGCTGGTCGACCGCACGGACCAGCCCGTAGGGCCGGAGGTCCACGACCTGCCCGTGGGTGTGCTGGCGTCGTGCGCCATCCCGGCGGTGTTCCGCCCCGTGCCGATCGGCGACCTCACCTATGTCGACGGGGGCGCGCGCGAGAACCTGCCTGCCGAACTCGCTGTGGGCCACCTGGGCGCTGGCCGCAACTACGTCATCTCGTCGCAGTCGCAGGGTGTCCCGCGCCGCGCGAGCATGGCGGACGCGGACCTGTTCAGCGTCGTCATGCGCTCCACGGAGATCCTCATCGACGAGGCCGGGCGCGACGAGCTGGCCTACGCGCACTCGGCGGGCGCGTTCGTCGTCCACCCGGAGATCGCCGTCCACGACTCGATGACGGTGCACCCCGGGCTGATGGCCATCAACCGGGACTACGGCTGGCTGAGGGCGGCGGAACGTCACCTGGCGCTGGGTGAGAGCACAGAGTCGCTGCACCGGGTGATCATCGAACTCCGCATGCGCATCCTGCAGCTGGAGGAGCAGGTGATCTCGTCGCCGGGCCCGGTGCGCAGGGATCAGTTGGCGCTGCGCAGCGCCAAGATCCAGCTCCGCGACGCGGTTCGCGCCGCCCGCGACACCCCGTTCCCCGACGGCGCCGACACCTGGTGGACCACGTGGGAGCGGCACCCCGTGCCCCCTGCCGGGGATCCGCCGTGGATGCCGTTGCCGCCACAGGGGTGAGACTAGGCTGAGGAAGGTGAAGACGACCTTTGACCTCAGGTGGGAACGCTACGGCGCGGACCTCATCGCCGCGCTGGAGAGCGTCTACGGTGAGCGCGCCTGGGAGGTGACCGATCGGGTCCGCGAGCTGGTTCGCGCGAAGTTCGACCAGCGAAGCGACGAGCTGCGGGAGCTCGACGAGGCTCGCCTGCTGCGGCCGGACTGGCTGCAGCTGCCCTCGCAGGTGGGCTACGTCGCCTACACGGAGCGCTTCGCCGGCACGCTGACCGGTATCACCGGGCACGTGGATTACCTGCAGGACCTGGGCGTGACCTACCTGCACCTCATGCCGTTGCTTCAGCCGCGCGAGGGCGCCAACGACGGCGGCTACGCCGTCGCCGACTACCGCACCGTCCGCCCGGACCTCGGCACCATGGCGGACCTGGAGGCGCTCACCGGCCAGCTGCGCGGACACGGTATCTCGCTGGTGGTGGACCTAGTGCTCAACCACGTCGCCCGCGAGCACGAGTGGGCGGTCCGGGCGCGCGCCGGTGAGCAGAAGTACCGCGACTACTTCATGGTGTTCCCGGACCGGGAGATGCCGGACCGCTACGAGGCGACCCTGCCGGAGGTGTTCCCGGACTTCGCGCCCGGCAACTTCACGTGGGACGACGACCTCGACGGCTGGGTGTGGACCACGTTCAACGACTACCAGTGGGACGTGAACTGGGCGAACCCCGACGTCTTCGTCGAGTACCTGGATCTGATCCTCGACCTGGCCAACCTGGGTGTGGAGGTGTTCCGGCTCGACGCCATCGCCTTCATCTGGAAGGAGATGGGCACCGACTGCCAGAACGAACCGCCCGTGCACGCCATCACGCAGGCTCTGCGCCAGGCGGCGCGGATCGCGGCTCCCGCCGTCGCGTTCAAGGCGGAGGCGATCGTCGGGCCGAAGGACCTCATCGCGTACTTCGGGACCGGGGAGCACCACGGGAAGCTCTCCGACATCGCCTACCACAACTCGCTGATGGCGCAGCTGTGGTCGACGCTGGCCACCCACGACACCACGCTGCTGCGCCGGGCGCTCGGCGCGTTCCCGCCCAAGCCCGCCACGGCGACGTGGGGTACCTACGTACGCTGCCACGACGACATCGGCTGGGCGATCGACGACGTCGACGCCGCGACAGCGGGCCTCAACGGGGCCGCACACCGCAGGTTCCTGAGTGACTTCTACTCCGGGGAGCATCCCGGCTCGTTCGCGCGCGGGCTGGTTTTCCAGGCCAATCCCGCGACCGGCGACCGCCGCATCTCTGGCTCCCTGGCCTCACTGGCCGGCCTGGAGGCGGCGCTGAAGGCGGGGCGGCCCTACGACGTCGAGCTCGCGGTGGCGCGGATCAACCTGCTCCACGCGGTCATCGCGGGCTGGGGAGGCATCCCGCTGATCTACATGGGCGACGAGCTGGCGATGCTCAACGACCACGACTTCGCCCGCGACCCCGCGCACGCCGAGGACAACCGGTGGGTGCACCGGCCGGTCATGGACTGGGCGGCCGTCGCCGCCCTCGGCGAGAACCCGTCGTCGCCTGCCGCCCGCGTCAACGCATGGCTGCGGCACGTTCTGGCCGTCCGGCGCGCCACGCCGCACCTGCACGCGTCCCGCGAGGCCGAGTTCCTGGAGACGGGGGATCCGCGCGTGCTGGCGATCAGGCGCGACCACCCGCTGGGCCCCATGGTGCAGGTGTACAACTTCTCGCCGACGGAGGTGACCGTGCCGATGGGATGCCTGGCGGAGACGCTCGGCGAGACGGGGCACGAGCTGCTCGACGACGTCGCGTGGGACCTGACGCCGTGGGTGATGACGCTGCGGCCGTACGCGGTCCACTGGTTCACCGCCTGAGGGATCCGCGGGCGCCGTCGGTGCCCCCAGCGGGGCTCGAACCCGCGACCCATGGATTAAAAGTCCACTGCTCTACCGGCTGAGCTATAGGGGCCCGTGCAGTCTATCGCGTGGCAGGCTGGGCGCATGCCCGCCTGGTCCTGGTTCGCCATCGCCCTCACGGTCGGTGTCGGCCTGCTCGCGCTGGCCGCGACGGCCGACCGTCGCTCCAGCCGCCGGAGAGCCGGGGTCGGCGTCCCCGCCCCGCGCCGCGATGTGCCCGACGTCGACCGCCACGTCCCGCGCTACGTCACGCAGCACGAGATCGACGCCCTACCGCGCCCCTACGACCCCGACGCCGGCCTCGGGCCTCGGACCGGTGAGGGATTCCGGTTCGGCCACGCCCACGCGGACTTCGCCACCGCGCCCGCGGGGGCCGATCTGCGCGACCCGCTGATCCTCGTGGTCGACGGCGCCGTGACGTCCATGCGCGAACTCCTCGCGCCGCTGGGAGCCGCGACGGCCGAGCACCCGCTGGTCGTGGTGGCCGCCTCTCTGCACCCCGAGGTGCTCCAGACGCTGGCCGCGAACCGGCGGGCGTTGCGCCTGCCGGTGCTCGCCGCGGTCGCCGACGCGCGCGACCGCCGTCGACTGGCGGAGCTCACCGGCGGCGAGGAACTGACCGAGGCCGACCTGCGCGCCGGCTACCTGCCTGAAGCCGCCTTCGGCCGGGCCCAGCGGTGGACCAGCACCGCGACGCGCACGTGGGTCACGACCAGCTGAACTGAACCTCAACCACGCACCCTGAACCTCAAGTGAGACTTCAGCTGGCTTGATTCTGAGGCGCCCGGCACTTTCTCATCCTCCTCTCAGGCGGCGCAACACGCGCCACCAGCTCACATCAGCCCTTGTCAGGGCCGACCAACTGGCGGCGACCGCCCTCGAATCACACCGATGTGATTGTGATCCCGCGCCCGGCGTGTCGCGGCGAGGACTCTCAGGCAACCCTCAAGTGCCCATTGTTGGGCGATGACTAGGGCTCTTAATGTCCGGGGCAGTGGCCGGACGTGTCGGGGGCCGACGAAGCCCCGAGGAAGCGGCACGTCCGACCTCACAGAGATTTCGCACATGAGGAGAGACGTGAGAACAGCACTGAAGGGCCTTCGCGGGCTGGCATCGGCCGCCGGCATCGCGGTCCTCGTCCAGGGACTCGGAACACTCGCGCTCGGCCCCCTGGCCGACGCCCAGCTGGGCGACGTCACGGCGACGACCGCCGTGAACATCCGCACCGCTCCGTCCACGTCCGGCTCCAAGCTGGGGCTCCTCTACCGCGGCCAGTCCCTGCCGAGCCTGGGCTCCGCCAACGGCTGGACGAAGGTGACCTACAACGGGCGCACCGCGTACATCGCCTCGGCGTACCTCAAGGGCGGCACCGCCGCCGCCGGCCCGTCGTCCGAGACGACCAACGGCACCAGCCAGGGCAGCACGGGGGCCGTCTACACCACCGCCAACCTCAACCTGCGCACCGGCCCCTCGACGTCCGACCGCATCGGCGTCGTCGTCCAGCGCGCCACGGCGCTGCAGCTGACCGGCAAGGTGAGCGGCACCTGGGCCCAGGTCACCTACAAGGGCGCCACCTACTGGGCCGCGACCCGCTACCTCAGCGCCACCGCCGCACAGGCCTCCTCCGAGCTGCCGAAGGTGACCGGTAAGGCCCGCGCCACGACGGCCCTGATGATCCGCACCACGAACACCACCTCGTTCGTCAACCTGGGCGACGTCCCGCGCGGCACCATCCTCGACGTCACCGGCGTCGTCACCAACGGCGTCGCGCAAATCGTCTACAACGGCGCCGTCCGCTGGGTCAACGCCCGCTACCTGGTGGCCGTCGACGCCGCCACCCCGGCACCCACGGTCCCCGCGACGCCCGCCACGACCACCCGGTACGCCACGACGGTGCTGAACATTTGGACCGCCAGCAGCGGCACCTCCTTCGTCGGCGAGATCCCGAAGGGCACCGAGATCCAGGTGACGGGCGTCGTCGAGAACGGCCGCGCGCAGGCTGTCGTCAACGGTGCCGTCCGCTGGTTCACCGCACGCTACGTGTCGGCCACCAAGCCGGCCGACGGCACCGCGTCAGCCGGCAGCGGCACCACCCTGAACCGCGGCTACTCGAGCGGTCTGGACCAGACCAACGCCAACGTCCAGGCCATCACGCGCGACATCTGGAACCGCTACCCCGCCATCAAGACGATGTACGGCTGGCGCCGCGACGTCACGCCGGACCATCCGGCCGGCCGCGCCGTCGACGTGATGATCCCGTCGTACTCCTCCAACCAGGCCCTCGGCTGGGAGATCGCGAACTACTACCGGGCGCACGCCAAGGAGTACAACATCAACTACATCATCTTCGCGCAGAAGATCTGGTCGGTGGCGCGTGACTCCGAGGGATGGCGGCTGATGGCCGACCGCGGCAGCGACAACGCCAACCACTACAACCACGTCCACATCAACACCTACGGCTGATCGGTCCACCCCTGAACGCGACGGCGCCGCATTCCCCCGATGCGGCGCCGTCGCTGCGTTCCCCGGGGTTTGCGCGGGCCGCCGCCTACTCCCTAGACTGTCCACCACGCTGGTCCCCATCGTCTAGCGGCCTAGGACTCCGCCCTTTCACGGCGGCAGCACGGGTTCGAATCCCGTTGGGGATGCTCTCGTTCCTTCCCTCGGGAAGGGGCTTGAAACCGGTAACGACAAGGGATTTCACCCGATTTCCCATCTCTGCGGGAATCACGCTATAGTTACCGGGCTGGCACGGCCAGCAGGTCAAGAAATTGGCCCCGTAGCGCAGTTGGTTAGCGCGCCGCCCTGTCACGGCGGAGGTCGCGGGTTCGAGTCCCGTCGGGGTCGCTAGGTCGGCGGAAACGCCCGGCCACCTGGCCAGGTAGCTCAGCTGGTAGCAGCGTTCGCCTGAAAAGTGAAAGGTCGCCGGTTCGATCCCGGCCCTGGCCACCGCATGACCCTCGCCCCACGTGGCGGGGGTTTTTCAGTTGGCGGCCCTGTCTGCCTCAGGGGCGTAGGCAGTCAGGAAACGGGAGTACTCCGAGAAGACCCGCTCGCGCACGTCGGTGCGCGAGAGCACGAGGTCGTGCATCGCGTCCGGGATCCGGGCGATGACCACGAGATCGCCCAGCTTCGGGGCCCGGGACGCGATGCGGTCCACGTCCAGGACGATGTCCGCCAGGCGGAACCCCTCGTCCCAGGAGCGCCGGAAGTCGCTGCGCGCCGAGATCGCCACCAGCACGGGGCAGTCGATGCTGAGCCCGGCCGCGACCCGCGCGTGCCCGTCCAGGATGGCCGCCATCCAGCCGACCCGGATGAGGAAGGCCGGGTCACCCTTGAGGTTGAGGTTGTAGTCCCACTCGCCCTCCTCCGAACTGGAGATGCAGCGGCGATAGAAGCCGGTGTCGAGCTGCGGTAGCGCGGTCGTGGGGGCGACGGCGCGGGCCGCGCTGAGGACGGGCTGTGTCGCGGGCCGCAGCAGCGAATTCGCCTGCAACTCGAGCCACGGTGCGTTGAGCACCACAGCGGAGAAGGCGCCGGGCCGCTCGTGCGCCCACAGGGAGGCCGTCAGTCCGCCGGTCGAGTGGCCCATGAGGACCACGTCGTCGTGCCCCTCGGAACGCACGACCTCGAGCGCCTCGTCCAGTTCGGTGAAGTAGTCGCTCAGGTCGGCGATGTAGCCGGCCAGTTGCCGGTCGCGGAGGGAGCGGCCGTAGCGTCGCAGGTCGACGGCGTAGAAGTCGTAGCCCAGGCCCGCCATCTCGTCGGCCAGGTGCCGTTGGAAGAAGTAGTCGCTCCAGCCGTGGACGTACAGCACCGCCCGCCGAGACATAGGGTGCGAGCGACGTACCAACGTCGCCACGAGGCTCCCCTCCGGCTCCAACGCGTACGTGGGCTCGTCGGGCAGGGGAATGGGCAGCAGTTCATAGCCCGGCAGCTCCGTGTCGGGCAGCCATTGACGCTGGGCGTCAGGAGGAACGGCGCTCGTACTCGTCGTCGTCCTCGTAGCCTTCTGCCAGTCCCGCGCCCTCAACGAGGTCTGCGTACGCATCGGGGATCTCGTCCTCGGTGGACTCCTCGACGAAAGAGCCCCCGCGGAGCTCGCGCTCCAGAGACGAGAAATCGGTGTCGATCGAGCGATACTTCAGATCGCGCGCCACCTTGGTCTGCTTCGCCTTTGCACGGCCGCGCCCCATACGGGTCGACCCCCTTGCTTTGTCCTTCGCGGCAGGCCGCGGAATCTGTCAGATACTCGTGGGGTACAGGCTACCCAATGCGGCGGGTTTCCCCAAAGCACGCTCCGCCCGGCCGGCCCATGTTCGCCCCCGCCGAACGCAGCGCACGGGCGATAAGCTGACGCCAGCCTACCCAGAGGAGTTCTTCAGCAACATGGGCAAGATCATCTACACCCTCACCGACGAGGCCCCGCTGCTCGCCACGTATTCCTTCCTCCCCATCATCAACGCGTTCGCCGGCCAGGCCGGGGTGGCGGTCGAGACCCGCGACATCTCGCTCGCGGGCCGCATCCTCGCCCAGTTCACCGACCGGCTGCCGGAGGACCAGCGGGTCGATGACGCGCTCACCGAGCTCGGCGAGCTGGCGAAGACGCCGGACGCCAACATCATCAAGCTGCCCAACGTGTCCGCGTCCGTCCCGCAGCTGAAGGCCGCGGTCGCCGAACTCCAGAGCCAGGGCTTCCAGCTCCCCGACTACCCCGAGGATCCGCAGACCGACGAGGAGCGCGAGGTCCGCGCCCGCTACGACCGCGTCAAGGGGTCCGCGGTCAACCCGGTGCTGCGCGAGGGCAACTCCGACCGCCGCGCGCCCGAGTCGGTGAAGAACTACGCGAAGAAGAACCCGCACCGCATGGGCGCCTGGTCGAGCGACTCCCGCACCCGCGTGGCCACGATGGACGCCAATGACTTCCGGCACAACGAACAGTCCGTCATCCTCCCCTCCGCCGACACGCTGACCATCCGGCACCGCTCCGCCGACGGCACTGAGACCGTCCTCAAGGAGTCGCTGGCGGTGCTCGAGGGGGAGGTCGTCGACGCCACGGTGATGCGGGCATCCGCCCTGGACGCGTTCCTGCGCGAGCAGGTGGCCGCGGCAAAGGAGAGCGGCGTGCTGTTCTCCGTGCACCTCAAGGCGACGATGATGAAGGTCTCGGACCCGATCATCTTCGGCCACGTCATCGAGGCGTTCCTGCCCGAGGTGTTCGAGCGCTTCGGCGCCGATCTCGCGGCGGCCGGCCTCTCCCCCAACGACGGGCTGGGCGCGATCCTCGCCGGGCTCGATTCCCTCCCCAACGGCGCCGACATCCGGGCCGCGATCGAGCAGGGCATCGCGGACGGCCCGCGGCTTGCGATGGTGAACTCCGACAAGGGCATCACCAACCTGCACGTCCCGTCGGACGTCATCGTCGACGCCTCGATGCCCGCGATGATCCGCCAGTCCGGCCATATGTGGGGCCCCGACGGCGAGGAGGACGACACGCTCGCGGTGCTGCCTGACTCGTCGTACGCCGGCGTCTACCAGGCGGTGATCGAGGACTGCCAGGCGAACGGGGCCTTCGACCCGCGCACCATGGGCTCGGTCCCCAATGTGGGCCTCATGGCGCAGAAGGCCGAGGAGTACGGCTCGCACGACAAGACCTTCGAGATCCCGTCCGACGGCGTCGTCGAGGTCGTCGACGCGTCCGGCTCCGTGCTCATGAGCCACGACGTGGCCGCGGGCGACATCTGGCGCGCCTGCCAGACCAAGGACGCCCCCGTCCAGGACTGGGTCAAGCTCGCCGTCACGCGCGCCCGCGTCACCGGGGCGCCCGCCGTGTTCTGGCTCGACGAGGAGCGCGCGCACGACCGCAACCTCATCGAGAAGGTACGCGGCTACCTCGCGGACCACGACACCGACGGCCTGCAGATCGAGATCATGAACCCGGTCGACGCCACGCGGTTCAGCGTCGAGCGGATCCGCCGGGGCGAGGACACCATCTCGGTGACCGGCAACGTCCTGCGCGACTACCTGACCGACCTGTTCCCCATCCTGGAACTCGGCACGTCGGCCAAGATGCTCTCGGTCGTGCCGCTGATGGCGGGCGGCGGCCTGTTCGAGACCGGCGCCGGCGGCTCGGCGCCCAAGCACGTGCAGCAGCTAGTGGCCGACAACTACCTGCGGTGGGACTCGCTCGGTGAGTTCCTGGCGCTGGCGGCGTCGTTCGACCACCTGGCCCGCGCGGAGGACAATGCCCGCGCAGCGATCCTCGCCGCGACACTGGATCGCGCGACCGGCACGTTCCTCGACAACGACAAGTCGCCGACCCGCAAGCTCGGCGGCATCGACAACCGCGGTTCGCACTACTACCTGGCGATGTACTGGGCCCAGGAGTTGGCCGCGCAGACCGACGACGCCGAACTGGCCGCCGTCTTCGGCCCGGTGGCCTCGGCCCTCGCGGAGAGCGAGGACACGATCGTCGCCGAGCTGCTCGCCGTGCAGGGTAAGCCCGCCGACATCGGCGGGTACTACCGCCCCGACGACGCGAAGGCGACCGCGGTCATGCGACCGTCGGCGACGCTGAACGCGATCATCGACTCCCTGGCCTGAGCCGGCCAGACGACGACGGCGCCGCCTCTGTCGGGGGCGGCGCCGTCGCATGTTAGGGGCTGGGCTCAGGCGAAGATCTTCTTCAGCCACGCCACGAAGCCGCCCTGGGCGGCGGGCTGGGCCTGTGCGGCCGGCGCGGACGCGCGGGCCGGGGCGGGCTGCTCGTCTTCCACCGGCGCGGCCTCGGGGGCGTCGCCGCTGCGGATGGCGGACACCTCGAAGACCAGCGTCACGTTCTCCGACACGAGGACACCACCGGTCTCCAGGGCGGCGTTCCACTCGAGGCCGAAGTCCTTGCGGTTGACGACGACGGAGCCGGACAGGCCGACGCGCTCGTTGCCGAAGGGATCGGTGGCGGCGCCGTCGAAGTCGAAGTCGATCGCGACGGGGCGCGTCACGCCGCGCATCGTCAGCTGGCCCTCGACACGCAGCACCTGTGGGGCGGTCTCGACGACGCGGGTGGAGACGAACGTGATCGTCGGGTGCGTCTCGACGTCGAAGAAGTCGGCCGAGCGCAGGTGCCCGTCGCGGTCGGCGTTGCCGGTGTCGACCGAGCCGGCCTGGATGGTGAGCGAGATGGCGGCGTCCGCCAGGCCGGGGCGCGTGGTGGCCGAGCCCTCGAACTCGGTGAAGGCACCACGGACCTTGGTCACCATGGCGTGGCGGGCGACGAAGCCGATCTCGGTGTGGCTCGGATCGATCGTGTACTGCCCGGACAGGGCGGAGAGGGCGACGGTCGCGGCGGGGGCGCTGGTCATGGAGACTCCTGATATTTGTTGAATGTTTAACAAAACTCTACGCCCGATTCATTGAACTGTCAATCAGCGACCGCAGCTGCCTCCCTGCGCGCGACGAACACCCGCAGCCGCAGCGGCCAGCCGCGCTCGACGGCGAGGCGGACGCCGTCGTGGAGCATGAGGTACGCCAGCACCGCGCCGGCGGCCAGCCCCGTCGCCAGGGCCCCCGTCAGCACCATGGCGCGAGGCCCCCACACCTCGCCCAGCCACCCGATGAGCGGAGCGCCGATCGGCGTCCCGCCGGTGAAGATCGCGACGTAGACGGCCATCACCCGGCCGCGAAACTCCGGGGCCGTCCCGAGCTGGACCGCGGCGTTCGCCGTCGTCATCACGGTCAGCGCGAAGAAACCGGCGGGCACGAGCAGCAGGGCATACACGGGGTAGGACGGCGTGACGGCCAGCAGTGCGGTGCTGGCGGCGAAGGCGCCGAGCGCGGCCAGGACCGTGCGCAGACTGGGTCGCGTCCGGCGCGTGGCGGCGAGGGCCGCGCCGAGGGTGCCGACCGCCATGACGGTGCCGAGCAGGCCGTACTCCTCCGCCCCCTTCCCGAACACCTCCGTGGCCATCAGTGCGTTGTAGATCTGGAAATTCATCCCGAAGGTGCCGAGCGAGAAGACGATCACCATGAGGATGATGAGGTCCGGCCGCCCGGCGAGGTAGCGCAGCCCGTCGCGCGTGGCGCCGCGCGCCTTGACCCGCCGTGACGGATGCAGCTCCGCCGGGCGCAGTGCCACGACTGCTGCCAGCATGAAGACGAAGCTCACCGCGTTGATGAGCAGCGTCGGCCCCACGCCGAACGCCGCGATGAGCAGACCCGCGGACCCGGGCCCGATGAGCCGGGCGCCGTTGAACGACGTCGAGTTGAGCCCCACCGCGTTCGGCAGCAGCTGCGCGGGGACGATCTCCGAGACGAACGACTGCCGGGCCGGGTTGTCGAAGGCCGTGATGACGCCCTGGAGGAACGCGAACAGGTAGACGTGCCACAGCTCGACGACACCTGCCGCCACGACGCCCCAGAGCGCGAAGGCCGTGACCCCCAGGAGCACCTGCGTGGCGAACAACACTCTCCGCTTCGGCATCCGGTCCACGACCGCGCCCGCGTACGGCGCCAGGATGGGAATCGCCAGGAACTGCAGGGCCGTGACGATGCCCAGCGCGGCGCTGGACCCCTCGGTGAGCTCGGTGAGGACCAGCCAGTCCTGCCCCACGCGCTGCACCCAGGTGCCGAGGTTGCTGATCAGCGCACCCGCGAAGAACAGCCGGTAGTTGCGCACGGCGAGCGACGCGAACATCTTCCCCCGCTCACTCCGCATGCGACACCTCCATGAGGAGGTCGGCGGCCCGGCGGAGCAGGTCCAGCTGTTCGGGCTCGAGCGTCGCGATGTGCGCGAGCATCCAGGTATCGCGGTTGGCGATGGTCTCCTCGACCACCCGCAGGCCCTCGGCCGTGAGCGAGACGAGGATCTGGCGCCCGTCGTCGGGGTGTTGCGAGCGTTCCACCAGGCCCTTGTCCGCCAGGCAGTTCACGGTCCGGGTCATCGACGGCGTGCTGACGGCGTCGCGCGCGGCCAGGTGCGTCGGGGTCTGGGGTCCGGCGAAGTGCAGGTAGACCAGGACCGAGAACTGGTGTGGGGCGACGTCGCTGGTGCTCTCGAAGCGCACCCGGCGCGAGATGCGCTGGCACGCGACACGGACGTCGTTGGCGAGGGCAAGGAGTTGTGGGTCGTAGTCGGGCATGCAGTCCTTCCGTAGCAGTTGATTAGTCTAGGTCATTACCTTGAGTAATCAACTGCTCCGGGACGGGCGGCCCGTCAGCCGACGGTCGCCATGACGTAGGCGACGAACGTCACCACACTCACCACGGTGTACAGGCTGAGCACGTTGTTGGCGTAGATGGTCTCGACGGCGCGCTCCCGCGGCAGGAAGATCGGCACGATGAACGGCGGCGGCAGGATGAACAGCATGAACACCGCGGCGCGGACCGGCTGACCGAGCCCGAGCCACTGTCCCGCGACGACCTCCGACAGCAGCACGGCCAGGGCGAGCGTCGTCACGTACCGCGCGGCGACCAGCGGCGCGGCGGCCTTCGCACCCGCACGCGTGAGCCTGGTGCCGTAGCCGACCACGAGGAGGATCAGGGGGACGATGACCGCCGCCAGGTACTCGAGGCTGCGTAACACTCCCCCACCGACCGGGTTGTCGGCCAGCAGCCCGCGCCACCCGAGCACGTTGAGCAGCAGGCCGGCCGCGATGGCGATGATCACGGGCGACTTGACGAACGACAGGAGCGTCTCGGACAGGGACACCGCGCCGTCGCTCTGGCGTTTGAGCAGGGTGACGTACACGAACCAGATGAAGAACTCGTGGCCGAGCCCGACGATGGCGGCGCTCGGCACCTCGGCCACGCCGTAGGCGGCCGTGTAGAGCGCCAGGCCCACCATGCCGAACTCGAATCCGGTGAACAGGAACGGCGCGACGCGGGGCGCGTGGAGCAGCCGCCCGACCGCGACGCCCAGCGCGAGCAGCGCGACGCAGGCCAGCGGCACGATCACGATGAGCGCCAGGTACGCGGCCTGGAACTCCATGGACAGGAAGGCGGTGAACAGCACGGCGGGGAGCACGACAGTGACGATGAGCCGCTTGAAGCCCTCGACCACGACGTCGTCGAGCACACGCAGGTGCCGCAGCACGGCGCCGAGCACGATCAGCGCGACGATGGGGATGACGCCCGTGAGCGTCTCCGCGATGGTGCCCATGGATTCCTCGTTCGACGGTGGGGGGACACCTGCACCCTAACGAGTGGGGCGGCGGCGCCGGCCCCGGCCCCCGCTAGACGAGGACGGCGTCGCCCGGACCCTCGGAGGCCTCGATACGGCCCAGGACCCACGACTCGACGCCGCGGCCCGCCAGGCGGGCAAGAGCCGCGTCCACCTGGTCCTGGGGCAGGATGGCGACCATGCCGACGCCCATGTTGAGGGTGGCGTCGATGTCGGCCTGCGAGATCCGCCCGACCCGCTGCACGAGCTGGAAGATCGCGGGCGGGGTCCAGCTGGAGCGCTGCAGCACCGCGACCATGTCGCCGGGGATGACCCGGGCGAGGTTGTTGGCGAGGCCGCCTCCGGTGATGTGGCTCATGGCGTGCACCTCGACCTGTCCGATGAGGTCCAGGACGTCGAGCGCGTAGATGCGGGTGGGCTCGAGCAGCTCCTCGCCGAGCGTGCGGCCGAGCTCGTCGACGTGCCGGTCCAGCGCCCAGCCGGCGCCCGACAGCAGGACGTGCCGCACCAGGGAGTAGCCGTTGGAGTGCAGGCCCGACGCGGCCATGGCGACGACGGCGTCACCGACGCGGACCCGCTCGGGGCCGAGGATCTTCGAGCGCTCCACGACGCCCGTGGTCGCGCCGGCGATGTCGTACTCATGCGGCTGCAGGAGGCCCGGGTGCTCGGCGGTTTCGCCGCCGACGAGCGAGCAGCCTGCCGCGAGGCAGCCGTCGGCGATGCCCTTGACGATGTCCGCGATGCGCTCCGGCACGACCTTGCCGCAGGCGATGTAGTCGGTGACGAACATCGGCTCGGCGCCGCAGACCACGAGGTCGTCGACCAGCATGCCGATGAGGTCGATGCCGATGGTGTCGTGCTTGTCCATGGCCTGCGCCACGGCCACCTTGGTGCCGACGCCGTCGGTGGAGGTGGCGAGCACCGGGTGCTGGTAGCCCTTGAGCGCCGACGCGTCGAAGAAGCCGGCGAACCCGCCGAGCCCGCCGAGCACCTCGGGGCGCCGGGTGGCGGCGACGTGGGCCTTCATGAGGTCGACGGCGCGGTCGCCGGCCTCGATGTCGACGCCCGCGGCGGCGTAGGCGCTCGTGTCGCTCATGACCTCTCCTCCAGTTTCAGCAGCTCGGCCTGGGCCGGCGGGATGGCGACGGGATACTGCCCGTCGAAGCAGGCCCGGCAGAGCTGGTCGGCCGGCACCCGGGTGGCGGCGGTCAGCCCGTCGAGCGAGATGTAGCCCAGCGAGTCGGCGCCGAGCGAGCGGCGGATCTCCTCCACGGTGAGCCCGGGGGCGATGAGCTCGGCGCGGGTGGCGAAGTCGATGCCGTAGAAGCACGGCCACTGCACCGGCGGCGACGAGATCCGCACGTGCACCTCGCGGGCGCCGGCCTCGCGCAGCATGCGCACCAGGGCGCGCTGCGTGTTGCCGCGGACGATGGAGTCGTCGACGACGACCAGCCGCTTGCCCTCGATGACCTCGCGCAGCGGGTTCAGCTTGAGCCGGATGCCCAGCTGCCGGATGGTCTGGCTGGGCTGGATGAAGGTGCGGCCCACGTAGGCGTTCTTGACCAGGCCCTGTCCGTAGGGGATGCCGGAGGCCTGCGCGTAGCCGATGGCCGACGGCGTGCCGGACTCCGGCACAGGGATGACGAGGTCCGCGTCGACGGGGTACTCCTCGGCGAGGCGCTGCCCGATGCGCACCCGGACGGCGTGGACGCCGTGACCGGCGATCGTCGTGTCCGGGCGGGCGAGGTAGACGTACTCGAAGATGCAGCCCTTCGGCCGCGCCTCCGCGAACCGGGCGGAGCGCAGGCCGCGTTCGTCGATGGCGAGGAACTCGCCGGGCTCGACCTCGCGGACGAAGCTGGCCCCGACGATGTCCAGGGCCGCGGTCTCGGACGCCACGACCCAGCCGTTCGCCAGCCGCCCGACCACCAGCGGCCGGATACCCTGGGGGTCGCGGGCGGCGAAGAGGGTCCGCTCCGTCATGAAGGTGAGGCAGAAGGCGCCCTGCAGGCGGGGCAGGACCTTCATGGCGACCGACTCGATCGGCTCGTCGCCGAAGCTCGCCATGAGGGCCGTGACCAGCGACGTGTCGTTGGTCGAGTCCATCGTCTTCTTCTCCGGCACCCGCTCCGTCGGATCGAGGTCGGCGAGCCAGGCCTCCAGCTCGTGCGTGTTGGTGAGGTTGCCGTTATGGGCCAGGGCGAGGCCGCCGTCGCGGGTGGCGCGGAAGGTGGGCTGCGCGTTGTGCCAGATGCTGGCGCCGGTGGTCGAGTAGCGGGTGTGGCCGATGGCGAGGCGTCCCGGCAGCGACTTCAGCGTCGCCTCGTTGAACACCTGGCTGACCAGGCCCATGTCCTTGTAGACCATGATCCGCTGCTGGTCGCTGACCGCGATGCCGGCGGACTCCTGGCCGCGGTGCTGCAGCGCGAAGAGGCCGAAGAACGTCAGCTGCGCGACGTCCTCGTCGGGCGCCCACACCCCGAAGACGCCGCACTCTTCCTTGGGACCGTCGTAGCCGAGCACGCGCCAGACTCTACCTGCTGCCGGCTGGGGCGGCCTCCTCCGCCCATCCGGCCGCTCGCCGGATGCGCTCAGCCGGGGTGCAGTGCGACCTGGGTGGCCTTCACCACGGCGAGCACGTCGTCGCCCGGCGCGAGCGCCAATTCCCGCACCGACGCCGGCGTGAGGTCCGCCGCGATACGCTGCCCTGCCACCGCGAGCGTCACCCGCTGGACCGGCCAGCGGTCCTCGACGGCGACCACGACGGCGGGCATTTCGTTGCGCGGACTGCCGTGCGTTGCCGCGCGGTACACGGCGACCGCGGCGGGCGCGAAGACGGCCCGCGCCGGCCCGGGCGGGAGATCGCCGTCCACGGCGCCGGCGATGGCGATCGTCGGCGCGAGCCACACCCGGGCGTCGCCGCGGGTGTCGCCGTGCAGGAGGTTGACGCCGACGAATCCGGCGAGGAAGGCCGACGCCGGCCGCTGGCAGAGATCGTCGACGTGGCCCTCGGCGGTCACGCGTCCGCCGGTGAGTTCGACCATGCGGTCGGCCAGCGCCACGACGTCGAGCAGGTCGTGGGTCGCGATGACGGTGGTGACGCCGCGCAGCCGGGTGCGCAGGAGCCGACGGAGTTCGGGGGCGACACCGGCGTCCAGGGCAGCGAGGGGCTCGTCGAGGAGGAGGACCTCGGGGTCGGTCGCCAACGCCCGCGCCAGGGCGACGCGCTGCTGCTGCCCGCCGGAGAGCTCGCGGGGCCGGCTGCCGGCGAGGTCGGCGCATCCGACGGCGGCGAGCTCGGCGGCGGCCCTCGCCCTGGCCGCGCGCCGGTCGCGGCCTCGCGCCCGGAGGCCGAACGCGACGTTGTCGACGACGGTGAGGTGCGGGAAGAGCAGGGCGCGCTGCTCCAGGTAGCCCACCGCCCGGCGGTGCGGGGGGATGTGGACATCGGGCCCGGTCAGTGTGCGCCCGTGCACCGTCACCTCCCCGTCGTCGGGTACGAGGTCGCCGGAGATGAGCTGCAGCAGGCTCGACTTGCCCGCGCCGTTGGGACCGACGACGGCCAGCATGGAGCCCTCGGGGACCGTGACGTCGACGTCGAGGCCGCGTGCGGCGTGCCTGGCCCGCACGCGGATGGCCTCACCCATGGGTCCTGCCCAGCCTGGCGGCGGCCGCGACGACCAGCGCGGAGACGCCCAGCAGCACGATGGCGAGCGCGAGCGCCAGGTCCGTGTCCGACTCGCGCAGGAGGTAGATCTCCAGCGGCAGGGTCCGCGTCACGCCCTGCAGGGATCCGGCGAACGTGAGGGTTGCGCCGAACTCCCCGAGCGCCCGCGCGAAGGACAGCGCGGTGCCCGACAGGATTGCGGGCGCCACCAGCGGCACCGTCACCCGGGCGAGCACGTACGACGGCGACGCGCCGAGGCGGGCGGCCGCGCGCTCCATGTCGGTGCCGGCGGTGCGCAGCGCCCCCTCCAGCGAGACCACGAGGAACGGAAGCGCCACGAATGTCTGCGCCACCACGACGGCGGCCGTGGTGAACCCGATCTCGACGCCGAACACCGCCAGCGGCTGCCCCAGGAGCCCGCGCCTGCCGAGCGTCGTGAGGAGAGCCAGGCCCGCCACCACCGGAGGCAGCACCATCGGGACCGTGAGCAGCGTCCGGGCGGCCGCCACCCATCGACCCCGCGCGCGGGCCAGGACCAGGGCCGTCGGGACGCCCAAGACCAGGCAGATGACGGTGGAGGCGGCGCAGGTGGCGAGGCTGAGCAGGAGCGCGTCGCGGGACCGGTCGGAGGCGAGCAGCTCCCCCAGCCGGGCCCACGGGGCGCGAGCCAGCAGGCCCGCCAGGGGAATGACAAGCAGCGCCATCGCGAGCGCGAACGGGAGCCACGCCCAGCGCGGCAGGCCTGCGCCGGTCATCGCGGCGGCCCGAATCCGGCGGCCCGAAGGTCCGCCTGCCATGGACCGGCGAGGGCGGCCACGAAGGCCTCGGCGCCCTCCGGGTGCGGCGCCTGTGCGACGACGCCCGCCCAGTACGTGTTGGGGTCGGCCGCCGCTCCCGGGATCTCCATGGCGGTCACCGCGTCGCTGGCCAGCGCGGCGTCGGTGGCGTAGACGATCCCGGCGTCGGCCTCGCCGGAGGCCACCTTCCCCAGCACGTCGGTGACCTTGAGCTCCTCCGAGACCGGGTCGAGGCGCACGCCGGCCGCCTCGGCCAGCCGCCGGGCACCGGACCCGCAGGGGACCTCCGGGGCGCAGACCACCAGCCTGGTGTCCGCGAGCGAGCCGTCGAAGCCAGTGACGCGGGCCGGGTTGTCGGCGGGCACGACGAGCACCAGGCGGTTGGTGGCGACCATGACGGGCTCGCCGTCGAGCAGGCCCTCCTCCGCGGCGGCCAGCATGGTGGCGTGGTCGGCCGAGACGAAGACGTCGGCCCGGGCCCCCGAGCGGAGCTGGTCGAGCAGGCCGGTGGAGCCGTCGAAGCTGAAGCGCGCGGTGTCGTCGAGGTGGGGCAGCACGGTGCTGAGCGAGGACGCCGCGAAGACCACCGGCGCGTCGCCCTGGGCCGGCTGGCCGCAGCCGGCGAGCGCCGCGACGGCGACCAGCGCACCCACCCGCTGCCCGATCGTCGCCATGGGCGGCACGCTAGCACCGCGGCTCCGCCGGGGTCACCCGCACATTAGGCTGGCCGACATGCCGTACCGCGCCACCGTCATCACCTGCTCCGACCGGGCCGCCGACAACGTCTATGAGGATCGCTCCGGCCCGGTGCTGCGTGAGGCCCTCGACGGGCTGGGTTTCGATGTCGCGGAGGCCGTGATCGTCCCCGACGAGGCCGAGGTGATCGCGACCGAGATCCGGCTGGCGGTGGCCGACGGCGCGCGGGTCGTGCTCACCACGGGCGGCACCGGGGTCGGTCCCCGCGACGTCACCGTCGAGGCGACCCGCCCCCTGCTGACGTACGAGGTTCCGGGTGTCGCGGAGGCCGTCCGCAGCCTCGGCTCGGCCAACACGCCGCTGTCGTGGCTCTCGCGGGGCCTGGCAGGCGTGATCGAGCAGGACGGGAACCGGGCCTTCGTGTTCAACGCGCCCGGGTCGCGGGGCGGGGCCAGGGACGCGATCGCGGTGCTCGGCCCCCTGCTGGTGCACATCGTGCAGCAACTCGACGGGGCCGACCACGACCTCAGCCGCCCGGCCAGCCAGGGCTGAGGCGAGGTCAGGACTGCGCCGGGCGCGTCCAGTCCCCCGAGCGGCCGCCGCTCTTCGCGGTGATCCGCGCCGACACGATCTCCGCGGACCGGTCAACGCCCTTGACCATGTCGACGACGGCGAGCGCCGCGACGGTCACCGCGGTCAGCGCCTCCATCTCGACGCCGGTGCGGTCCGCCGTGCGCACCGTCGCCTCGATGTCGACGCCCTCCTCGACGATGGTCAGGTCGACGACGGCGCCGTGGACCCCGATGACGTGGGCCAGGGGCAGCAGGTCCGGTACCTTCTTCGTCGCCGCGATGCCGGCGACGCGGGCGACGGCCAGCACATCGCCCTTCGGCACCGTGCCGCCCCGCAGCGCGGCGACGACGTCGGCCGAACACCGGACCGTCGCGACCGCGGTGGCGGACCTGACGGTGGGCTGTTTGGCGGTGACGTCGACCATGCGGGCCTGGCCGCGGGCGTCGAGATGCGTGAACTCCATGTGCCCAGCCTGTCAGGTTCGCAGGCTCTCACCAAGACACCCCCGGATCCAGCTCAAACACGTCGTCGAGAGCGACTCCACGAAAGGCTGACAATGAGCACCACCGTCGTCTACAGCATCTACATCAAGGCCCCCGCCCAGCGGATCTGGAAGGCCCTCACCACTCCCGAGGACACCTCCCGCTGGGGCTACGGCGGCAGCGTCGAGATCGATCCCCATCCCGGCGGCGACTACCGGAGCCTCAGTACCGAGGAAATGAAGCAGATGGGCATGGGCGACATGGCCGGTCGCTGCTGGAGACCGGGCAGTCGATGGACGAACTCGCGGGCTGACCGGTGCGGGCGTGCCGGGTGTGCCGGGTGTCGAGCCCCGGCGCGCCCGCTCAGGCGCGAGTGCGGTGCACCGCGACGACGTCGCCCGGCGACACACCATCGACGTCCTCGGCGACGACGGCGAGCCCGTCGGCCAGGTGCAGCGACGCCACCAGGTGTGAACCCGATCCCAGGCGATGCGCCGGCCGCACCGCGCCGTCGACGATGCGCACGGGCGTGTACTGCCGCCGCCCGGGCGGGCTGCGCCACCCCTCGGCCACCGGCAGGTCCGCGCCCGGCCAGGACGGGGGAAGCCCCTGGAACGCCGCGATGAGGGGGCGGAGGAACGCGTACGAACTCACGTAGACGCTGACGGGGTTGCCGGGCAGGGCCAGGAACGCCACGCCACGGCCGTCCGGATCGCGCAGGGTCCCGCACGCCTGGGGCTTGCCCGGCTGCATGGCGACCTTGACGAACTCGATCCGGTCCTCGACCACCTGGCGCACGACCTCAAACGCCCCGACCGAGACCCCGCCGGTCGTGACGACGATGTCCGCGGCCACGGCATCGTCCATGGCGGCGGCGAAGCGTGCGGGGTCGTCGTCGACCGCGCGGCACAGCACCACCTCGCCGCCGAACCGCTCGACGAGCCCGGCCACCAGGAGTGAGTTCGAGTCCGGGATCTGGCCGAAGCCCACGGCCGCGCCGGGCGCGACCAGCTCGGAGCCGGTGGCCAACACGGCCACCCGCGGGCGACGACGCAGCGGCACAGACCCGTACCCGATCGATGCGGCGGCCGCGGCCGCCTCGGGCGACCACACGGCGCCCGCGCGGAGGACGAGGTCGCCAGCCCGCACGTCCTCCCCGGCGCGACGCACATGGCGCCCCGCGGATGCCGAGTCCCGGACGACGACACTCGACGGAAGCGGCGCCGCGCCCATCGGTTGGTCCGTCAGCTCGACGGGGACGACGGCGTCGGCGCCGGGAGGCAGCGGGGCGCCCGTCATGATCCGGGCCGCCTCGCCGGACCCCACCGTCGGCGTGCCCGTGGCGCCCGCGGGGATGTCGCCGACGACCCGCAGCACGGCGCCGGGTGCGCAGTCGGCGGCCCGCACGGCGAAGCCGTCCATGGCCGAGTTGTCGAACGGCGGCACCGCGAGGCGCGCGGGCAGGTCCTGGGCGAGGACCCGGCCCCACCCGTCGCCGATGGGCGTGTCCTCCGCGGGGAGGACCGTGGCGAGGCCGAGCACCCGGTCCAGATAGTCCTCGACGCTCAGCATCACGGGCACATCGACCACTCGTGCGTGCCGTCGGCGAGGAACTGCTTCTTCCAGATCGGCAGGCGCTCCTTGACGAGCTCGACGAGGTCGGATGCGCAGCCAAACGCCTGCGCCCGGTGCGACGCGGCGACGGCGACGAACAGCGCCACTCCCCCGATGCCGAGCGTGCCGACGCGGTGCTGCGCCGCGATCGCGTGCACGCCCTCCCGGTCCGCGAACTCGGCGACCAGATCCCGCATGACAGCGTCCGCCGTCGGATGGCCGACATACTCGATGCCCGTCACCGCGACGCCGTGGTCGTGGTTGCGCACGATGCCGCCGAACGTGACGACGGCGCCCGCGCGGTCGTCGCTGACGAACGCGGTGAGCGCGGCCACGTCGACGTCGTCGGCCGTCACCCCTGCGAGTTGCTTCACACTGACCAGCCTAACTGCGAGTCGTCGTCGTGGATCCGGCTGTTGTCCAACGCCCTGGAGCGGCGGCGCCTGCCCTAGCGCGGGACGCCTGCCTTGGCGCGGGACGCCTGCCCGAGCGCGGGACGCCTGCCCGAGCGCCGGGGCCGCCTGCCTTAGCGCGGGGCGCCTGCGCTAGAAAGCAGGCGGCGCGACGTTAGGCAGGCGCTCACCGGGAGCCTGCGCTCTAGTACAGGCGGCTGGACGTAAGGCAGGCGGCGGAGGGCAGGCGTCCAGCGTTAGGGCAGGCGTCTCGACGGAGGGCAGGCGCCTGGCGCCCGGGCAGGCGCCCGCGACACCGTCAGCTGGGCTTCGGGGCACCCGGCCGTGCGTAGCGGAACCACGTGATGGCGATGCACCCCACGGCCCAGACCGCTCCGACGGCGTAGAACAACGTCGGGCTCATGATGGTGAGGCCCACGCCGAACAGGAACGGCCCGAAGGCGGCGATCGCCGCGGTCCACCCGATCACGCCGCCGGCCTGCCGCTTCTCGAAGATCATCGGCATCTGCTTGAACGTGGACGCGTTGCCGATGCCGGAGAACAGGAAGATCAGCAGCATGCCCCACAGGAACTGGTTGAAGTCGCCCTGCAGCGCGGCGGCGCTGGAGGTGTCGGGCGTCAGCGCGGGCATGGTGAAGAGAATCGAGCCCAGCACGCCGATGCCGGAGATGAGCGTCCAGATGGCGCCGCCCATGCGGTCGGTCAGGGGCGAGAACAGGACGCGCGCCCCGGCGCCGACCAGCGGGCCGAGGAACACGAACTTGACCGGGTCCGGCAGGGTGTAGCCCTCGACGAGGATGGTGGCCGTGGTGCCGGAGCCCTCGACGATGTCGGTGTTGCCCGCGCCGTAGAGGTTGAGCATGAGCAGGCCGAACTGGGCAGACAGGCCCGAGAACGTGCCGAAGGTCATGATGTAGAGGATCGTCATCCACCAGGTGTCCTGGTTGCCGAAGATGTCGAACTGCTGCTTGATGTTGGCCTTGATCGGCACCGACCGCAGGACGATGTACGCCCAGATCGCGCCCGCGACGATGAACGGCAGGTAGACCAGCGCCGAGTTCTGGTACCAGACGACGACCGGCTCCTTGCCCGCGAGGGTCATCTGCTGCGAGCCCAGGAAGCCGAACATGCCGAACGTGATGAGCCAGGGCGTCAGGAGCTGCACCAGCGAGACGCCGAAGTTGCCGATGCCGGCCTGGAGCCCGAGGGCGGTGCCCTGCAGGCGCTTCGGGAAGAAGTACGAGGTGGAGGGCATGAAGCCGGAGAAGGCGCCGCCGCCGATGCCGGACAGGAACGCCAGCCCCATGAGGCGCCAGTACGGCACGTCCGGGTTGGTCACCTCGACGCCCCAGCCGAGGACCGGCAGGACGAGCAGCAGTGTGGTCAGGGTGACCATCTTGCGGGTGCCGATCTTGGGCGGCAGCACCATCCACACCAGGCGCAGCAGGCCGCCGGAGAGGCCGGGCATGGCCGCCATCCAGTAGAGCTGCTCCTTCGTGAAGTCGAAGCCGAGCGCGTTGAGCTTGGGCACGATGGCGCTGGGGAGGAACCACGCCACGAAGCACAGCGTCAGCGTGAACGTGGTGACGGCAAGG
Source organism: Tessaracoccus sp. O5.2 (assembly GCF_964266725.1). NCBI lineage: Bacteria > Bacillati > Actinomycetota > Actinomycetes > Propionibacteriales > Propionibacteriaceae > Tessaracoccus > Tessaracoccus sp. O5.2. The sequence goes on from NZ_CAXWGV010000053.1 coordinate 104,030, forward strand.
GTGTTCCAGGCGAGCTTGCTGTCCCACTTCTGGGGATCCTCCGGATCCCAGGACTGGAGCCAGTCGCCCTTCGTCTCGAGCTTGGTGCTCATGACTTGGCCTCCTCAAGGGGAAGTTCGATGGTGCCGGCGAGTTCGGGGGACTTGTCGTGCAGCATCTTGACGATGGTGAGGTGCATCCACGCCGCGCAGATGACGGTCAGGACGAAGATGACGAAGAAGGTGCTGGTCGGGAACCCGGACCACGCCTTCGTGTACGCGAACAGGGGCGGCAGGATGAACCCGCCCAGGCCGCCGAGCGTTCCGACGAGGCCGCCGACCGAACCGACGTTGTCGGGGAAGTACTCCGGGATGTGCTTGAACACCGCAGCCTTGCCCAGACCCATCGCACAGCCCAGCAGGAACACGAGCAGCGCGAAGAACCACACGTTAAGGCTGTAGGCGAGATGCTCGGTCTGGGTCCCGTCGGCGTGGTCGATGACGATATGCCCGTTGGGCATCATGAGGACACCGGAGGTCAGGAGCATGAGTCCGAAGGTCCAGTACATGACGCGCCGCGCCCCGTAGCGGTCCGACAGCCACCCCCCGACGGGCCGCAGCAGTGAGGCCGGGAAGATGAATGTGGCCGTCAAAAGGCCGGCGGTGGTCAGCGACACGTCGAAGTTGTCGACGTAGTACTTCGGCAACCAGGCCGACAGCGCCACGTAGGCGCCGAACACCGCGACGTAGTAGAGGCTGAACCGCCACACGCGCATGTGCTTGAGCGGCAGCAACATCTCTCGGAGGGGCTTCCCGCGCCCAGGCGCGCGGTCGACGTGCGGCACCACGAGCCACGTGATGACGCCGACGACAAGCAGCAGCACCGCGTAGATCACGGGCACCAGTCGCCAGCCGCCCTCGATGCCGAACGCATAGGTGACCCCGGCGGTGCCGGCGATGAGCGGCGGCCCGATGAACTTGGTCACCGACGCCCCGACGTTGCCGGCGCCGAACACGCCCAGCGCCAGGCCCTGCCGCTCGCGGGAGTACCAGGCGGCGTTCCAGGTGGTGCCCACCGAGAACAGGTTCCCGGCGAAGCCGACGAGGAACGCAAGCGCGAGCAGCAGCGGGTAGCCGTCGGCCTTCGACACCAGGAACGTCGGGATCGCGGTGGCGAACAAGAGGAACAGCGTGACGCGCCGCCCGCCGATGCGGTCGGCGATGATGCCGGCGGGCAGCCGCCACATGGAGCCGTTGAGGACGGCGAGCGCGGAGATCCACGACAGCTCAACGTCGGTGAGGCCCAGTTCCTTCTGGATGGGCACTCCGAGGATGCCGAACATCAGCCACACCGCGAACATCACGGTGAAGGCGATGGTCGACATCGTCAGGACCCGGCCGGCGCCCTTGCCCGTCTCGTGGATGGGGGGCACCTCGATCAGGTGCTTGCTCACTGGTCTCCTGATGGTCGTCGGGGCAGGGTTCCTCCCGTCGGCGCGGCTGGGCCGGGCCGACGGCGGGGTCAGTGGGTCAGCGGCGGGAGCGCTGGTTGTCGGGGGTCCCGACCGGATCCCATCCGCGGCCCTTAACGGTCGCCGACTGCCGCGCGCCCTGAGCATCGCGGGACCGGTAGACGATGTAGGGCCGGAACAGGTAGTGGAACGGGGCCGAGAACGCGTGCACGAGTCGGGTGAACGGGATGATCGCGAACAGCAGCATGCCGACGACCACGTGCGTCTTGAACTGCCAGGTCGCTGCGCCCATCGCCTCGACATCGGGCTGGAACACGAACAGGGAGCGGAACCACACCGACACCGTCTCGCGGTAGTTGTGCTCCTCGCCCGTGGGCGTCGTGTCGCCGGTCAACGTGGCCACCATGCCGAGACCGATGACCGTGGCGAGCACCAGATACATGATCTTGTCGTTCCACGTCGTGGCCTTGAAGACCGCCGACGTCGAGCGGCGCCGCCAGATGAGCATCACGAGACCGACGATGAGCGCCAGCCCCGCCAGCCCGCCGCCGTACAGCGCCCCGGCGTGGTACGTGTGCTGATCGATGCCGATCCAGTCCGTGAACGCCTTGGGGATCAGCAGACCGACCAGGTGTCCCATGAGGACGGCGATGAGCGCGAAGTGGAAGATCGGCGAGCCGATCTTCAGCAGCTTCGATTCGTACAGCTGCGACGAGCGGGTCGTCCAGCCGAACTGGTCGAAGCGGTAGCGCCAGATGAGCCCGCCGACGAGCACCAGCACCACCACGTAGGGCAGGATCCCCCACAGCAGAACGTCCATCGCTTAGCTCCCTTGCAGTTGCGGGTAGGGCAGGAGGGTGGGCTCGAGCCCGACGGCCTCGGTGGGCGGTCCGCCCAGGAGGTCGCGGACCTCCGAGCGCGTGCGCGGAGACGGGCCGCCGAGAGCGCCACACACCGCCGCGACGACGCCGGCCTGCGGCAGCTTGTCCTCCGCGAGGCCGATGCGCAGCAACTCGAGGCTGGCCCGATAGGTGGTCAGCAGCGCCCGGCCGAGCTCCGGGTGCCCGACGGCGGCGAACTCCAGCACCATCGGCAGAAAGTCGGGCAACTCCCCGTCGAGGTCGACGACCAGGCCGGAGTCGCGGTACGTCTGCTTGATGGCGGCCAGCACCTCGCCGCGCCGGCGGGTGTCGCCGTCGGTCCAATAGGTCAGATGCAGCGCGTGCCGCCGGGACAGGTCGAACTCCTGGACGTGCCAGCCCTGCAGCTCCATGAGCGGCCGGCTCCGCAGGTGGGCGAACGTCGGCGCGAAGTCCTGGGCCGCGCCGGCCTCCGCGACCGCCTCCTCGATGAGAGGGAGACGGTCCAGCAGCTCCTGCTCGGGGTAGCTGAGCAGGAGCGCCGCCGCCTGGAATACGACCGCCGACATCATGCCCCGCTCGCGTCGCGCTGCCGCGCCCGCGCGTCGGCGAAGCTCTCGATGGCCACTGGAACGACCCGGCCGGACGACGTGCCGAACGGGCCGTCGCCGCCAGAGCCCGGTCCGCCCTCGAAGTCCAGGGAGCAGCCCATCTCCTCAAGGTTGTGCGCCTGCTCGCGGTGCGCCTTGGGGATGACGTAGCGCTCGTCGTACTTCGCGATCGCCAGGAGCCGGTACATCTGCTCCATCGCGCCCGGTTCCATGCCGACGGCGTGCGCCAGCTCCGGCTGCCGCTCGCGGCCCAGCGTCACGTCGCGCATGTAGGAGCGCATGGCGGCGAGCTTCTGCAGGACGAGCGTGACCACCTCGGTGTCGCCCGCCGTGAAGAGCTCCGCCAGGTATTCCACGGGGATACGCAGCGAGTCGATGGCCCCGAACAGGTTGCCGCCGGCCTCGGAGTCGTGGCCCTGCGCCTTGAGCAGGTCCACCACGGGCGACAGCGGCGGCACGTACCAGACCATGGGCATGGTGCGGTATTCGGGATGCAGCGGCAGCGCGACCTTGAAGTGCTTGATCAGCGCGTACACCGGCGACTTCTGGGCGGCGGCCAGCCAGTCGTTCGGGATGCCGTTGGCCTTCGCGTCGGCGATGACCTGCGGATCCGACGGGTCCAGCATGAGGTCCAGCTGCGCCTGGTAGAGGTCCTTGTCGTCGGCCAGCGCGGCCTTGGTGACCATGTCGGGGTCGTAGAGGATGATCCCGATGTAGCGCAGGCGGCCCACGCAGGTCTCCGAGCACACCGTCGGCAGGCCAACCTCGAGGCGCGGGTAGCACATGGTGCACTTCTCGGCCTTGCCGGAGCGGTGGTTGAAGTAGATCTTCTTGTACGGGCACCCGGTGATGCACTGGCGCCAGCCGCGGCACTTGTCCTGGTCGACCAGCACGATGCCGTCCTCGGCCCGCTTGTAGATCGCGCCGGAGGGGCAGGCCGCCATGCACGAGGGGTTCAGGCAGTGCTCGCAGATGCGCGGCACGTAGAACATGAACGTCTTCTCGTACTCGAACTTGATCTGCAGGTTGGCGTCCTCGCGGAGCTTCTTGACGATCGGGTCGTCCTGCCCCGTCTCGTGGATGCCGCCCAGCGCGTCGTCCCAGTTCGCGGAGGCCTTGATCGCCATGTTGTCGCCCGTGATGAGCGACTTGGGCCGAGCGACGGGGAAGTCGTCGCCGAGGGGGGCCTGCACCAGGTTCTCGTAGTCGTAGGTCCACGGCTCGTAGTAGTCGGTGAGCTCGGGCTGCACCGGCGAGGCGAAGATGCTCAGCAGCTTCTTGAACCGGCCGCCGGAGCGCAGCTTGAGCCGGCCCGACTTCGTCCGGACCCAGCCGCCCTGCCACTTCTCCTGGTCTTCGTAGGTGCGCGGGTAGCCCTGCCCCGGGCGGGTCTCCACGTTGTTGAACCACACGTATTCGGTGCCGGCCCGGTTGGTCCAGGCCTGCTTGCAGGTCACCGAGCAGGTGTGGCAGCCGATGCACTTGTCCAGGTTCATCACCATGGCCACCTGGGCCATCACGCGCCGCTGCTTGGCCATCAGTACTGGACCTCCTGGGAACGGCGCCGCACCGTCGACACGATGTCGCGCTGCACGCCGGTGGGACCGATGTAGTTGAAGGCGTACGCCTGGTGCGCGTATCCGCCGATGAGGTGGGTCGGTTTCAGCAGGATGCGGGTGACCGAGTTGTGGATGCCGCCGCGGCGGCCCGTGGCCTCCGACTTCGGCACGTCGATCGTGCGCTCCTGCGCGTGCTGCACGTAGCAGATGCCGTCCGGCAGCTTCGGCGTGACGACGGCACGGGCCACGAAGACGCCGTTGGCGTTGGTGAGCTCGATCCAGTCGTTGTCCTTGACCCCGATGCTGGCCGCGTCACCGACGCTCAGCCATGCCTGGGGTCCGCCACGGCCCAGGCTCAACATGAACAGGTTGTCCTGGTACTCGGAGTGGATCGACCACTTGTTGTGCACCGTCAGGTAGCGCAGCGTGATGGCCTTCTCCCCGTTCGGCCCGAGCTCCGGCTCCCCGTAGGCCTTGGTCATGTCCAGCGGCGGCCGGAACGTCGGCAACTGTTCGCCGGCGTCGGTCATCCAGTCGTGGTCGAGGAAGAAGTGCATCCGCCCCGAGAGGGTGTGCCACGGCTTGAGGCGCTCGGTGTTGATCGTGAAGGCGGCGTAGCGGCGGCCACCGGTCTCCGAGCCGGACCACTCCGGCGACGTGATGACCGGCTGCGGCGACTGCTGCGTCGCGGCGAACGTGATGAGCTTCTCCTCCGAGCCCAGCGACAGGTCGGCCAGCTTGCGGCCGGTCTTGCGCTCCAGGTCCCGGAAGCCCTGCGTGGCGAGCTCGCCGTTGGTGGTGCCCGAGAAGGTCAGGATCGCCTCGGCCATGCGCTGGTCCGTGTTGATGGCGGCCCGCCCAGCGGCGGGTCCCGACGGGTAGACGCCGTGCTTCTGCGCCAGCTGGTGCACCTGGTGCCCCACCTGGTACGTGATGTTCTTCACGGTGAAACCGAGCTTCTCGGCGAGCGGGCCGACGGTGAGCAGCTTGTCGGCGATCGCCGTGTAGTCGCGCTCGACGACGGCCAACACCGGCATGTTCTTCCCGGGCACGCCCTCGATGTCGGTCCCGCGCCAGTCCGGCACGTGCCCGCCCGGCTGCGCGATCTGACCCGGGGTGTCGTGCTGCAGCGCGACGGCGACCAGGTCGCGGCGCGTGTCGAGGCGGCCCTTGGCCAGCTGCGACAGCTTCAGCGCGAGTTCGGTGAAGACGTCGAAATCGCTCTTGGCCTCCCACGGCGGGTCGATCGCCGGCGTGAACGCGTGGACGTACGGGTGCATATCGGTGGAGCTCAGGTCGTACTTCTCGTACCACGTGGCCGCCGGCAGCACGATGTCGCTGAGCAGCGTCGAGCTGGTCATGCGGAAGTCCGCGGTGATGAGGAGGTCGAGCTTGCCCTCGGGGGCGTCGTCGTGCCAGCGCACCACCTCGGGCCGCTGGTCTGCGCCGTGGCCGTTCTCCATGACGTTGTTGTGCGTGCCGAGGAGGTGCTTGAGGAAGTACTCGTTGCCCTTGGCCGACGACCCGAACAGGTTGGACCGCCACAGGATCATGGTGCGCGGCCAGTTCTCCGGGGCGTCGATGTCCTCGACGGCGCTCTTCAGCTCGCCCGACTTGAGCTGCGCCGCGACGTAGGCCTGCGGCGTGGCGTACTCGCCGCGTGCGACGGCGGCCTCGGCCTCGTCGGCGAGCTCGAGCGGGTTGCGGTCGAACTGGGGGTAGAAGGGCATCCAGCCGAGGCGGTGCGACAGGGCGATGGCGTCTGCGGTGTGCGTCCCGTCGAGGCTGCCGGTCGACAGCGGCGACTTGATGCGGTCCGCCGAGAAGCCGTCGGTGCGCCACTGGTCGGTGTGCATGTACCAGTACGCCGTGCCGATCATGGTGCGCGGCGGGCGCGACCAGTCGAGCGCGTTGGCCATGTTGAACCAGCCCGTCATGGGCCGGCACTTCTCCTGGCCGACGTAGTGCGCCCACCCGCCGCCGTTGCGGCCGATGCAGCCGGTCATCATCAGCAGCGCGATGATGGCGCGGTAGGTGACGTCCGCGTGGAACCAGTGGCAGATGCCGGCGCCGATGATGATCATCGTGCGACCCTTGGACTCCTCGGAGTTCTGGGCGAACTCACGGGCGGTCCGGATGCAGGCCTCCGCGGGCACCGACGTGATCTCGGCCTGCCAGGCGGGCGTGTAGGGCACGGTGGCGTCGTCGTAGCCGGAGGGCCAGACGCCCGGGAGCCCGTCGCGGCCCACGCCGTACTGGGCGAGCATGAGGTCGAACACGGTCGTGACGAGGCGACCCTCGACCACGCGGGCGGGGACGCCGCGACGGATGACGCTGCCCTCCCCCTTCGGGTCCTCGAAGCAGGGCAGCGCGACCTCGACCATGTCGGCGTCGGCCTGGTCGATCAGGCTCAGCGCGGGGCGGATGTCCCCGAGGTCGAGGTTCCACTGGCCGGCGCCGTCCTCGGCGTACCGGTAGCCCATCGAGCCGTTGGGCACGGCCGGGCCCGCCGTCGCCTCGTCCCAGACGACCGTCTTGAAGGCGGCGTCACTGACGGCGGCGTGCGCGGGCAGGTCGGCCGCGGTGAGGAACTTGCCTGGCACCAGGCCGTGGCCGTCCGGGTGGTCGACCAGCGTGATGAGCATCCCGAGGTCGGTGTACTGCTTGACGTAGCTGTCGAAGTAGTCGACCTTCCGGTCGACGAAGTTCTCCTTGAGGATGACGTGGCCCATGGCCATGGCCAGGGCGGCGTCGGTGCCGGCCTGCGCGGGCAGCCACTCGTCGGCGAACTTGACGTTGTCGGCGTAGTCCGGGCTGACCGTGACGACCTTGGTGCCGCGGTAGCGGACCTCGGCCATCCAGTGGGCGTCGGGCGTGCGCGTCACCGGCACGTTGGAGCCCCACATCATGAGGTACGTGGCGTCCCACCAGTCGCCGGACTCGGGCACGTCGGTCTGGTCGCCGAAGACCTGGGGGCTCGCCACCGGCAGGTCGGCGTACCAGTCGTAGAAGCTGGTCATGGCGCCGCCGATGAGGTGCGTGAACCGGGTGCCGATCGCGTGGCTGACCATGCTCATGGCAGGGATGGGTGAGAAGGACACGCACCGGTCGGGGCCGTAGTGCTTGATGGTGTTGACGTAGGAGGCGGCCGCGATCTCGATGGCCTCTTCCCACGAGATGCGTACCAGGCCGCCCTTGCCGCGGGCCTGCTGGTACTTGCGTCGCTTGGCCGGATCGGTGGAGATCTCGCGGAACGCCTCGACGGGGTCCCCCAGGCGCTTCTTGGCCTCGCGGTACATCTCGATGAGGACGCCGCGGCCGTAGGGGTAGCGCACGCGCGTCGGCGAGTAGGTGTACCACGAAAAGGCGGCCCCACGGGGGCAGCCGCGGGGCTCGTACTCGGGGCGGTCCGGCCCCGTCGTCGGGTAGTCCGTCTGCTGGGCCTCCCAGGTGATGATCCCGTCCTTGACGTAGACCTTCCATGAGCAGGAGCCGGTGCAGTTGACGCCATGGGTGGAGCGGACCACCTTGTCGTGGCTCCAGCGGTCCCGGTAGAAGACGTCCCCGGCCCGGCCGCCCTCACGGAACACGGCCCGGCCGTCGTCGGTCTGGTCCCAGTGGGTGAAGAACCGGCCGATCTTCAACAGGGCATCGGAGGCGGGGCCGTCGACTCGCGCGGTGTCGGTGCTCATAGCGGTCAGCTTTCCATGCCGAGGACGGATACGTTCGAACTTCTCGGGAAAAAGCTATTACATGGCGTCGTAGAAGCGCTATTCGACACGTGCGGCGCGGGCCTGCTCCGGGGTGTCGATGTCGCGGGTGACCTCGGAGGACGCGGGCAACCGGCGCACGACGAGGGGCGCGAGCAGGCGGCGCACGGCCACGTCGCGCACAGTCGGGGCGGCCTCGACGACCCTGCGCAGAGATGCGACGAGGTACCGCCCAGCAAGGTACTGCGGCCAGCCCTCGTCGTCGACCAGCACGACACCGTCGTCGCCCCGCTGTGCGTCGGCGAGGGCGGCGACGACAGCCCACGGGTCGGCGAGGTCGGCCGCCAGCACCAGGGTCTCGACGGCGCCCTCCGGCAACGCCGCCACGGCCGCGGCCAGCCCGGCCGCGGGGCCGCCGTTCGGCGGGTCCTCCAGCACGACGGTGACCCCGGCCAGCGCGGGGTCCGACCGCTCGGGAGAGGCGACGACCACGCGCTCAGCCCACGCCGCAGCAGCCCGGACCGCCCGGCCCAGCAGCGTCTCGCCCTCCAGAGTCAGGGCCAGCTTGTCCGTGCCCATGCGCGAGGAGCGTCCCCCCGCCAGCACGACCGCGCAGCGCACGACCTCAGCCGCCGATGGCGCTCATGGTGCGCTGCGGCTGGACGAACCCCGGCTCGTCGATGCCGTGGGCCTTGGCCTTGCGCGCGTGCGCGCCGGTCCAGGCGGCGACGAGGTCGTCGTCCGATCCGCCGGAGCGCAGGATGCCGCGCAGGTCCGTCTCGGTGCGCGAGAACAGGCACGTGCGGACCTGACCGTCTGCCGTGACCCGCGTGCGGTCGCACGCGCCGCAGAACGGGTTGGTGACCGAGGCGATGACGCCGATGCGGCCGCCCGGTTGCGCGGCGTCGGCAGCCACGGCCCAGAGCTCGGCCGGCGCCGCCCCGCGCGGCTCGTCCAACGGCGTGAGGGCGAACCGCTCCCCCAGCGCGCCCAGGATCTCCGCTGCGGTGACCATCTGGCTGCGGTCCCATTCGCCGTGCGGGCCGAGCGGCATCTGCTCGATGAACCGGAGTTGGTGGCCGCGGGCCAGGCAGAATTCGGCCAGCGGGACGATGTCGGGCTCGTTCTCGCCGCGCATGATGACCGCGTTGACCTTCAACGGCCGCAGCCCGACCCTGTCCACGGCGTCGATGCTGGTCAGCACGTCGTGGAGGCGGTCGCGGCGGGCGAGGCGCGCGTAGCGGACAGGATCGAGCGAGTCGAGCGAGATGTTGACCCGGTCCAGCCCGGCCGCGGCCAGGCTCTCGATGCGCTTGTCCAGGCCAAGGCCGTTGGTCGTCAACGCGAGCTCGGGGCGACCATCGGGTCCGCGCAGGTCCGCGGCGGCGGCGACGATGCGCTCCAGGCCGGGGCGCAGGAGGGGCTCGCCGCCCGTGAACCGGATCCTGGTCACGCCGAGGCGCTCGACGGCGACGGCGATGACGCGGGCCACCTCGGCGTCGGTCAGCGTCTGTTCCGTGGGCAGCCAGGCGAGGCCGTCGGCGGGCATGCAGTACGTGCAGCGCAGGTTGCAGCGGTCGGTCAGTGACACGCGCAGATCGCGCGCGACCCTCCCGTACCCGTCCAACAGACCCGGCCCATGCATGGGGTGCAGCCTACCCCGCCCGAGTTACTCCACCATGCTCGTGAGAAACTGGGTCGGTGACGAGCGAACACCACGGCCTGGGGCCCACGCGGGCCCGCGTCCTGGCCCTGCTCCAGTCGGCCGCCGCGCCACTCAGCGTCGCCGACGTGGCCGACCAGCTCGGGCTGCACAAGAACTCCGCGCGGTTCCACCTGGAGGGGCTGCGCGAGGCCGGCTACGTCGACTGCACCACCGGCGCCACCGGCCACCTGGGCCGCCCACCGCTGCTGTTCACGGCGACGAGCGACTCCCCCAACGTCACGAACTCCCATCTCATGGAGCTGACCCAGGTCCTCATCCGCAGCTTCGTGTCGAGCCTGCCGGATGCGTCGCGGCTGGCGGAGGAGGCCGGCCGCTCGTGGGGGCGCGAGGTCAGCGACGACACGGAGCCGGCCACCGACGTGCTGGACGGTCTGGTCGCCCAGCTCGCCGAGCGCGGCTTCGGCACCATCCGGGGCGAGGACGCGCTCACCTTCACCCGCTGCCCCTTCCGCCCCGAGGTCGGCCTGGCGGAGCTGCCCGTCGTCTGCGCCATCCACCAGGGGTTCATCGACGGCTACCTGGACTCCTGCGGCGGAACGCACAGCGCCGATCGCATCCAGGTGGGGCCCCGGCTGTGCCACCTCGACCTGCATGACGCCGGCGCGCACATGCGCGTCGCGGCGAGCTGATCCCAAGGGACCGGCCCGCCGCGACGGTGGTGACAGTGGCGCGCGTCAGCCCTTGACCCCGCCCGCCAGCAGCCCGCCGACGATGTACTTCTGCAGGTACATGAACAGCAGGATGATCGGCACCGCGGCCACGACGGCCCCGGCCGCGAACAGCGACCACGGCGCGTTGCGCTCGTCCGAGCCCCACACATACATGCCGACGGCCAGCGTGTAGTTCTCCGGGCGGGCCAGCACGATGCGGGCCAGGATGAACTCGCCGTAGGAGGCGACGAAGCTCAGCAGCCCCACGACCGCGAGGATCGGGGTGACTAGGCGCATGATGATGCCCCAGAAGATCTGCGCGTGCGTGGCGCCGTCGATCTTGGCGGCCTCGTCGATGTCGGCGGGGACCGTGTTGAAGAAGCCGTACATGAGGAAGGTGTTGGAGCCGAGCGCGCCGCCGAGGTAGATGGCGATGAGCTGCAGGTTCGACCCGATGCCGAGGCCCGGGAAGATCTCGCCCAGGGTCAGCGCCAGCAGGAAGATCGCGACGAAGGCGAGCATCTGCGGGAACATCTGGATGATCAACAGGGCAGTCAGGCCGCCGCGGCGGCCGGCGAACCGGAACCGGCTGAACGCGTAGGCCGCGGCCGCCCCCATCACGACGGTCCCCACCGCGGTGACGGTGCTGACGATGAACGAGTTCATCATCCACCGCGGGAAGTCGGTCTCCATGAGGTCTGCGAAGTTCACCCCGGAGACGGTCGTGAACAGGCGGGTGCTGCCGGTGAGGGTGCCACCCGGGTTGAGCGAGGCGGACAGCACGTAGAGAAGCGGGAAGACGCAGTAGACGATCATGAGGATCGCGAAGACGTGCTTCCAGCCGACCTGGCTCCACCACTTGGCGCCGCGCAGGCGGGTGTCGTTGTCGCCGTTGGCGAGGATCTTCCTGGCCATCACATGATCTCCTCGAGCTTGCGGGTCTGACGGAAGCCCAGCCACGAGATGACGCCCACCACGACGAAGATGATGATGCTCATGGCGCTCGCCAGGCCGTACTGACGGGTCCCCGACTCGAAGGCCATGGCGTAGACCATCGAGATGAGGATGTCGGTCTCACCGATCGGCAGCGGAGCACCGGGGTAGTTGGGGCCGCCACCGGTGAGCATGTAGATGAGTGAGAAGTTGTTGAAGTTGAACGCGAAGCTGGCGATGAGCAGCGGTGCGACGCTCACCAGCAGCAGCGGCAGCGTGATCGACCAGAAGCGGCGCCACGGTCCGGCGCCGTCCATGACGGCCGCCTCCGTCAACTCCCCCGGGATGGCCTGGAGGGCGCCCGTGGCGACCAGGAACATGTACGGGAAACCGAGCCAGAGGTTGACGCCGATGATGCTGAGCTTGGCGAGGATGCCGGAGGAGAACCACGGGATGCTGGCTCCGCCGAGCAGGACCTCGTTGATGAAGCCGAACTCCTGGTTGAGCAGCCCGCGCCACACGAGTGCCGCGAGGAAGCCCGGGAAGGCATACGGGAGGATGAACAGCGCACGGTAGATCGTGCGGCCCTTGACGCGCGGGTCGTTGAACACCACGGCCAGGACGAGGCCGAGCGCGAAGGTGGTGAGCACCGAGAGGATCGAGAACGCGAACGTCCAGCCGAGGATCGACAGGAACGGGCCCGCCAGCCGCGAATCGGTGAACATGCGCGTGAAGTTGTCGAATCCCACCAGGACCCGCCAGCCGGGGGTGAGCGCCTCGCCGGAGTCGGAGACGAACAGCCCCTGGGCAGGATCGGCGGTGTAGACCGTGCCCTCGGCGTCGGTGAAGGTGTCGCTGGCCTCGTCGTACTGCAGCAGCGACTTGGCGACGTAGGCCATGGCGGCGTTGTCGGTGCGTAGCCAGCCGTCGTCGGGGTCGTCGGTCATGCTGACGCGCAGCCCCAGGACCTCGTCCTGCCGCTGCTGGATCTCCGCCAGCTGCAGCACGGTCGCGCCCGGAACCTCGGTGACCCGGCCGTCCTCGGCCACGGCGTCGCCGACCTCGCTCAAGGGCTCCTCCGCGTCGCCGACCAGGACGCGGTCGTCGTCGACGATGGCGAAGGCCATCTCGCCGTCGCGGTCCAGCACCGTCACCGGATAGGTGGGGGTGCCGTCGACGCGGCGGTCCGAGGTCTTCATGATCTGGGTGATCGCCGACGGCTTCGAGTCGTTGTGGCCGTCGCCGTAGTTGGTGAACGCCACGTAGGCCGTGTTGACCATGACGTAGATCTGGAAGACGGCCAGGAACAGCAGGCCGGGGTACAGGTACTTGCCGGGGATCGCGCGCTTCGAGAAGTAGACGTAGTCCGCGATGATGAGGGCGAGGACGAGGAAGGCGAGGACGCCCCACTCCCGCTGGCCGTAGGCGGCGAGGATGCCGTAGAGGCCAAGCGCGTTGACCAGCATCATGAGGACGAGCTTGATGTAGAAGCCCGGGCGCGAGATGTCGCGCGCGTGGGAGAGCCGCCGTGGCGGCTGGGTCGGGGTGCTGCTCAAGGTGGTGGCCTTCGCGTCGTTGCGTCTGTGGAGTCCGGGGGCTGCGCGGCCGTGGCCACGCAGCCCCCGGAGAGGTCGATCAGGCCTGGAAGGCCGCTTCGAGGTTGGTCACCAGCGTCTGCCACGCCGCGACGGGCTCGGCCTTGCCGGTGAGGATGCTGACCTCGGCGCCGCCCCAGTACTGCCACACGGCACCCATCTCGGGGATGGCGGGCATCGGCTGGCCCTCGGCACCGGCCTCACCGAAGCCGGCGAGGATCTCGTCGGAGACCGCGTCGGCGGACTCGTTCAGGGCAGGCATGCGGCCGCCCATCTCGAACAGCGTGTCCTGGGTCTCCTTGGTGCCCATGAAGTCGAGGAACTGCTGCGCGAGCAGCTGGTTCTCGGACTTCGACGACAGGAACACGGCCTGGACGCCCACGAACGGGGCGGCGGGCTGGCCGCCGGCCGACGGGACCGGGAGGACGGAGATGTCGAGGCCGGCGTCCACGAACTCGCCGGTCCACCAGGGGCCGGTGATGATGTACGGGGACTTGCCGTCGAGGAAGGCCTGCTTGGCCTGGTCGCCGCCGATGGAGGCCGAGAGCACGCCCTCGTCGGCCAGCTTCTTCAGGTACTGCGCGAACGCCTCACCCTCGGGTCCGGCCATGCCGAGCTCCGCGGTGTAGTCGCCGTTGGCGTCGGACTTGAACACCGGGGCGCCGAACGAGGTCTGCAGCGGGTACAGGTGGTACGGGTCGCCGTTCTCGCCCTGCTGAATCACGATCGGGAACTCGGCGCCCGAGACGCCCTTGCCCTGGGCGATCAGCTCGTCGAAGGTGGCGGGGGTGTCCTGGACGAGCGCGTTGTTGCGCACGAGGCCGATGTTCTCGACGGCGTAGGGCACGCCGTAGACCTGGCCCTGGAGGCTGACGGCGCGCAGGGCGACGTCGCCGAACGCGTCGGCCTTGTCGCCGAGCTCGACGGGCGACACGACGCCGTTCTTGACGAGGTCACCGGTCGCGTCGTGCGCGGTCACGATGAGGTCGGGGCCCTCACCGGTCGGGACCTGCGCGATGAAGTCGTTCTTGATGTCGGCCGACGGCTTCTGGACGACGTCCAGGGCGACGCCGGTCTCGGCGGAGAAGGTCTCGCCCAGCGTCTTGAACGCGTCGATGCGGGTCTCGTCGGCCCACACGGTCAGGCTGCCGGCGGCAGCGGGGGCCGACGACGTGGTGGCGGCAGCGCTGGTGGTGGCGTCGCCGGTGGCAGAGGGGGTGCTGGTCGACGACCCGCCGCCGCAGGCGGCGAGCGTCAGGGAGAGCCCGACCGCGGCTGCGGCGAGGAAGCTCTTGCGCATGTGTGTAACTCCTTCGTCATCCGGGCCGCTCCACTGCAGCCCGTTCTGATGTGAATCGTAACGATTTTTGCAACGCTTGCAAGTCTGCTTGCATAACACTTCGATAACAACTGGCCGAGTCCCTGGCCCCGCTTGGTGAGACCGCGATGCAATCCGAGCCTCACGGCGCCGAATGTGAACGATCTCATTCTGCAACGCTTTCTGCAAGACCGTTGCAAAGTTTGCCGAACACCTGCAAACTATCCTCGACACGTTGCAGCAGACGGTGCTCTCAAGGAAGAGGAGACCATGATTCCCACCCGCGCGAGGCTGGCCGACCTGGCCGCCGCCGCCGGCGTCTCGACGGCGACTGTCTCCAGAGTCCTCAACGGCAAGCCCGGCGTCGCCGACGCCACACGCGCGTCCGTCCTGGCGACGCTCGAGACGCTCGGCTATGGCACGGAACCCGAGCCCGCGGAGGGCGCCGGCCTCATCGCCGTCATGGTCCCGGAGCTGGCCAACCCGTCCTTCGCCTCGTTCGCCAACGAGCTCGCGCTGGTCCTGACGGCGGCCGGGCGGCACATGATCCTCTGCACCGCCGGTCCCGGCGGCACCAGCGAGGAGCAGTATCTCGACGCCCTGCTCGGCGTCGAGATCGCCGGGATCATCTCCGTCTCCGGCACCCCAGCTGACACCGAGGCCTCCCCCGAGCATTACCAGCGGTTGATCGATGCCGGCGTCCCCGCCGTGTTCATCAACGGGTACAACCCGTCCGTGGACGGCGCCTTCTTCTCCTGCTCCGACGCCGAGGCCGTCTCGATGTCCGTCGCCCACCTGCGCTCCTACGGGCACGAGCGGATCGGGCTGGCGGTGGGCCAGATGCGCTATCTGCCCAGCCGCCGCAAGCACGCCGCGTTCCTCGGCCTCGGCTTCGACGAGCGCTCGGTGGTGTCGACGCTGTTCACCGTCGAGGGCGGTCAGGCTGCTGCGGCACGCCTCCTGGACGCCGGTCACACCGCGCTCGTCTGCGGCTCCGACGTCATGGCGCTGGGCGCCATCCGGGAGGCCCGCTCCCGTGGCCTCGACGTGCCCGGCGACGTGTCGGTGGTCGGCTACGACGACTCCGCCCTCATGGCTTTCACCAACCCGGCGTTGACGACGGTCCGGCAGCCGGTCGCCGTGATGACGCAGGCGGCCGTCGGCTCCCTCCTCACCGCGATCCGCGGTCTTCCGCCCGACCCGACCGAGATGCTGTTCCACCCCGATCTGATCATCCGACACTCGACAGGACCCTGTGCATGACCGCTGAATGGTGGCGAGACGCCGTCATCTACCAGATCTACCCCCGTTCGTTCGCCGACTCGACCGGCGACGGCTACGGCGACATACCCGGCATCATCTCCCGGATCGACTACCTGGCCGCGCTGGGTGTCGACGCGATCTGGCTGTCCCCCTTCTACCGCTCCCCCATGGCGGACGCCGGCTACGACGTCGCCGACTACGAGGAGATCGATCCGCTCTTCGGGAACCTGACTGACGCCGACCGGCTCATCGAGGCCGCGCACGCGGCCGGGCTGCGGGTCGTGGTGGATCTCGTGCCCAACCACACCTCCGACGAGCACCGCTGGTTCCGGGAGGCGGTGGCGGCCGGCCCCGGCTCGCCGGAGCGGGAGATGTACCTGTTCCGCGACGGGCGGGGCACGCACGGCGAGTTGCCTCCGAACAACTGGAAATCGGTCTTCGGCGGGCCGGGTTGGACCCGCCTGACGGCGCCCGACGGCACGCCCGAGCAGTGGTACCTCCACCTGTTCGACGTCAAGCAGCCGGACCTCGACTGGTCGACCGAGCGCGTGCGCGCGGCGTTCGACGGGGTCCTGCGGTTCTGGCTGGACCGAGGCGTCGACGGCTTCCGGGTCGACGTCGCCCACGGCCTCGTCAAGGCCGAGGGCCTGCCGGACGATGGCGATGAGCAGTCCCTGCTCGACGGCCAGTCCGGGCCCATGTGGGACCAGGACGGCGTGCACGACGTCTACCGTCGCTGGCGGCGCGTCCTCGACTCCTACGACGGCGACCGCTCGCTCGTGGCCGAGGCCTGGGTGGCCGACCCCGCGCGCCTCGCGCTCTACCTGCGTCCGGACGAGATGCACACCGCCTTCAACTTCCAGTTCCTCGACTCCCCGTGGGACGCCGCGTCGTACCGCGAGGTGATCACCGCGACGATGGCCGCCGACGAGGCGGTCGGGGCCCCGACGACCTGGGTGCTGAGCAACCACGACGTGCTGCGGCACGTCAGCCGCCTCGGCCTCCGGGAGCCGGGCTCCAGCCACGAGGGCCTCGGCGCCGCCGACGAGCAGCCGGACAACGTCGTGGGCCTGCGCCGTGCCCGCGCGGCGACGCTCATGATGCTGGCGCTGCCGGGATCGGCCTACCTGTACCAGGGTGAGGAACTGGGGCTGCCGGACCACACGACGCTCCCCGACGAAGTCCGCCAGGATCCCGCCTGGTTCCGCTCCGACTTCACCAAGCCCGGACGCGACGGCTGCCGCGTCCCGATGCCGTGGACGGCCGACGCCCCCGGGCTCGGATTCTCCCCGACCGGACGCACCTGGCTGCCTCAGCCGGACTCGTACCGTGACGCGGCCGCCGACCGGCAGGTGGACGTCGCCGGGTCCACCTGGTCGATGTACCGCGACGCGCTGGCGCTGCGCCGCAGCCTCGGCCTCGGCCGCGGCGAGGTGGAGTGGATCGACGCGGGCGCCTCGGTCGTCGCCTTCGACAACGGGCCGGTCCGAGTCCTCACCAACGTTCTGGGTGCCCCCGTCGACCTGCCGGAGGGCTACCGCGTGCTGCTCAGCAGCCACGCGCTGCCGGGGCGCGTGCTGCCGACCGACGCGACGGTGTGGCTCACCGCCGGGTGACGCCCGCCCGCCGGGACCCCGACCCGCTGCTGGGAAGGGGTTCCGCCCCGGCTATGCTTGGCCGCGAGTCCGTGGGCGACGGTGCCGGGACCTGAGATACGCAAAGGAGTCACGTTGCCTAGCAGGACTGTGACCGTCGGATCGGTGGTGGGCCTCCACGCCCGCCCCGCGGCCCTCATCGCGGCGGCCGCCGGCGAATACGACGACGACATCACCATCTCGATGGACGGCGCGGAGGTCGACGCGGCCTCCTCGCTGCTGATCATGACGCTCGGCGCCGAGAAGGGCGCGCAGGTCACCGTCGAGTCGGACAACGCGGACGCCGTCGAGCGCATCGCCGCGATGATCGAGCAGGACCTCGACGCCTAGCGCGAGCTGAGGTCAGCGACGGCCGCCACGGTCGCGTCGGCGATGGCCCCCAGCCTCGCCCGCACCGTGGCCGTGTCGACGGCCGACAAGGTGTCGCAGGCGCGGTGGTAGCAGGGGTCCGGCGCGACGGCCGCGGACATGTCGAAGATCTCCCCCGACAGGCCGAGCGGAGCGCCGCCTGGTCGAGCGCCTGCACGTAGGCGGTCGAGCCGAGCACTCCCTGCTCCGTGCCGTCCCAGAACGCGAACCGGGCTCCCGGCGCGCCGCGCGCGGCCAGTTCCTCCGCCACCGCCAACGCCACCGACACCCCGGAGGCGTTGGCGTTGATGCCGGGGCTCTCGGCGACGGAGTCCAGATGCGCCCCGGCCCGCTCGGCCAGATGAGCCTTGTCCGCGAACGAGCAGCGGCCCCGCTGCACCAGGACGATGGAGCTGTCGGCCTGCGCGTAGTCGGACGCGGTGCAGCCGGTGGGGTCGGTGGTGGCCAGCAGCGGAGCGGTCAGCGAACCGGCCACCGGGGAGCCGACCATGGCGATGACCTCACCCGGATCGGAAGGGGTGCCGTTGAGCACCGTGACGTCCGCCGCGCCGGCTGAGGGATGCTCGGCGTCGAGCGTCACCCGGACGGTCTCGTAACCGGCGTCCCGCAACACCGACTCGACGTAGTCGAGCGCCGCGGCATGCCCCGCGGATCCGCTGGCCCGCGTCCCGCCGTTGAGGTCCGCGATCGCCTGGAACTGGCCGAGGTGCGCGAAGACGCGGTCCCCCATCCCCACTGCGGGTCCCGACTCGGCGGCCGCCGCCATCTCCGCGAACTCCACCGGCTCGTCGGACCCGCCGCCCTGGGCCGGCGCGCAGGCCGTGACGACGGCGACCATCGCCAGAGTCGCATCAGTGCGCGCACCCGACAGATTGTGCCGCAGAACCGGCCGGAGCGCGAGACTGGACAGCGGGCTCTGCCAGACTGGGCTCGAGCCGAGGTCGAGGAGGCGTCGATGGTATTGCCGGCCGGATGGTCAGAGCGGCTGCGGGTGCCGGTGGTCGCCGCGCCCATGTTCCTGGTGTCAGGGCCGGACCTCGTCGTCGCCTGCTGCCGCGCCGGCGTCGTGGGCACGTTCCCCGCGCTCAACCGGCGCAGCAGCGCGGACCTGGACGAGTGGTTGGCCGCCGTCGAATCCGGGCTGGGCCCCACCGACGCCCCGTACGGCGTCAACCTCATCGTGCACGCGACGAACACACGGCTGGAGTCGGACCTGGCGGTCGTCGTCGAGCACGAGGTCCCGCTGGTCATCACGTCGCTGGGCGCCGTCCCCGAGGTGGTCGCGGCCGTCCACAGCTACGGGGGCGTCGTGTTCCACGACATCACCACCCTGCGCCACGCGCGCAAGGCCGCCGCGGCGGGGGTGGACGGCCTCGTCCTCGTGGCCGCGGGCGCGGGCGGGCACGCGGGCACCGTCAATCCATTCGCGCTCGTCGCCTCGGTGCGGCCGTGGTTCGACGGCACGGTCCTGCTCGCCGGCGCGATGAACAGCGGGGCCGACGTCGTGGCCGCCCGCGCGCTCGGCGCCGACCTCGCCTACCTCGGCACCCGATTCCTCGCCACCCGCGAGTCCCTGGCCCCCGACGCCTACCGGGCCATGGTCGTGGCCGCCGGGGCCGGGGACGTCGTGTACACCCCGGCCGTGAGCGGCATCCCGGCGAACTTCCTGGCCGCCAGCCTGGGGGCGGCGGGCATCGACCCCGCCGGGCCGCCGGCGGGGACCGAGGACGTCAAGGCCTGGCGCGACGTGTGGTCGGCCGGACACGGCGTCGCCGGCATCACCGACGTGCCCACGGTCGCCGAACTGGTCGACCGGCTCGACACCGAGTACCGCGCCACCCTCACCCGACTACAAGGAGAGCCATGAGCAGCGTGCTGCTGACCCGCGACGACGGCGTCGCGACCCTCACCCTCAACCGCCCGGATCGGCTCAACGCCTTCACCCTCGACATGGGGCGCGAGTTCGTGGACGCCCTGCGCGACGCCGACGCCGACGACGCGGTGCGCGCCATCATCGTCACCGGGTCCGGGCGGGCGTTCTGCGCCGGGATGGAGCTGTCGGACAGCGACAACGTCTTCGGCTTCGACCCGCGGATGGACCTCACCCCGGCGGAGCTCCGGGAGCGCTGGGCGGAGCCGGAGGTCACCGAGGGAGCCCGGGAACCGGGCGGCAAGCTCACCCTGGCGATCCTCGAATGCCGCAAACCCGTCATCGCGGCCATCAACGGGCCCGGTGTCGGCATCGGCTCGACGATGACGCTGCCGATGGACGCCCGGCTGGCCTCCACCGACGCCCGCATGGGGTTCGTGTTCGCGCGGCTGGGGATCACGCCGGAGGCCTGCTCGACGTGGTTCCTGCCGCGCATCGTCGGTCCCTCGCGGGCCCTGGACCTGCTCTACAGCGGCGACATCATCCCGGCCGAGCGGGCCCTCGAGATCGGCCTGGTCGACTCGGTCCACTCCCCCGCCGATCTGCTCGCCGCCGCCCGCGCTGTCGCGGACCGGATGACGCTCGGTCGCTCCGCGCACGCCGTCGCGCTCACGCGGCAGCTCGTCTGGCGGCACCTCGCCAGCGACGACGTGCTCGGGGCGCACCTGGCGGAGTCGCTGGCCTTGCGCCACGCCGCGCACGGGGACGGCCGCGAGGGCGCGCTCGCGTTCCTGGGCAAGCGCGAGGCGCGGTTCACGCAGCCGGCGCCCGAGTCGTTCGGGCACGTGTTCGCGTCGGACGGCTGAATCGGGGCTCAGGAGTCGTCGCGGAGGTCGGCCGCGTCGAGCTCGCGCTCCATCCGCAGGATGAGCTCGGGCGTCATGGGCGGCAGCGGACCGGTGTCCTGCAGCCCCGACAGCGCCACGGGCGAGAGGAGTTCGTCGAGGACCTCGGCGCTGATCCGGCCGTCCTTGAGCACGAGGTCCCGGACCGGGCGGCCGGTGCGCAGCGCCTCCTTCGCGATCCGCGTCGCCGTCGCGTAGCCCAGCACCGGCAGCAGCGCGGTGACCACGCCGACGGATTGGTTCACCTGCGCCCGCGTCCGGTCGACGTTGGCCGTGATCCCGTCGACGCAGTTGATGCGCAGCGTCCGCACGGCCCGTCGCAGCCAGGTCGAGTTCTGCAACAGGACGTGCGCCATGACGGGCTCGAAGGCGTTGAGCTGCAGCTGGCCCGCCTCGGACGCCATCGCGACCGTGACGTCGGCCCCGGCGATGACGAAGGCGACCTGGTTGACCGCCTCGGGGATGACCGGGTTCACCTTGCCGGGCATGATCGAGCTGCCGGCCTGAACCGGGGGCAGGACGATCTCGGCGAACCCCGCCTGCGGGCCCGAGCTGAGCAGCCGCAGATCGTTGCAGATCTTCGACAGCTTCATGGCCGCGCGCTTCATCACCGACGACGTCGACATGAACACGCCGGTGTCGCTGGTGGCCTCGATGAGGTCGCCCGCCTGCATGAGGTCGGGCAGACCCGTGATCTCGCGCAGATGGCGGATCACGGCGGGGCCGTACTCGGGCGACGCGGTGATGCCGGTGCCGATGGCGGTCGCGCCGAGGTTGAGCTCCATCAACAGCGGGCGCACGTCCTCGAGGCGGTCGATGTCCTCCCCCAGCGTGGTGGAGAAACCGCGGAACTCCTGGCCGAGCGTCATCGGCACCGCGTCCTGCAGCTGGGTGCGGCCGACCTTCAGCACCTCACGGAACTCGCGGCCCTTGGTCGCGAACGAGTGGCGCAGCAGCCGCATCTCGTCGGCCAGCTTCGTGAGGGCGGCGATGAGGCTGAGCTTCACCGCGCTGGGATACGTGTCGTTGGTGGACTGCGACCGGTTGACGTGGTCGTTGGGTGAGAGGAACGCGTAGTCGCCGAAGGGACGGCCGGCGAGCTCGAGCGCGCGGTTCGCGATCACCTCGTTGACGTTCATGTTGGTCGAGGTACCGGCGCCGCCCTGGATCACCCCGACGATGAACTGGTCGTGCAGGTGCCCGTCGATGATGTCCTGCGCGGCCCGGTCGATGAGCTCGGCGCGCTCGCCGTCGAGGGCGCCGATGTCGCGGTTGGCGCGGGCGGCGGCCTGCTTGACCTGCGCGTAGGCGACGATCAGGTCCGGGTAGACGCTGATCTCGCGGCGGCTGATCCGGAAGTTGTTCACGGCGCGGGCCGTGTTGATGCCCCAGTAGGCGTCGTCCGGGAGCTCCATCTCCCCCAGCGAGTCGCGCTCGATCCGCACTGGCCGCCCCTTCCCGTCGGTTCCTCCGCCACGCTACCGGCGCGGTTAGATGAGGGTATGGAATTCGAACTGATCGCCTGGGTCGCCCTGCGCGATCAGGCCGGCCGGGTGCTGCTGGCGCGCCGCGACGGGACGGGGCGGGGCGACGGTCTGTGGAATCTGCCCGGCGGTCACGTCGAGCCCGGCGAGACGATCGCGGTGGCGGCGGCGCGCGAGGCCTCCGAGGAGGTCGGCGCCCGCCTGGACCCGACGGCGCTGCGGCACGTGGGCGTGCAGCGCTTCGACGTGCCGTACGCGGACGGGCGGGTGCAAGGGTTCAACTTCTTCTTCGACACCGACGTCTGGCACGGCCGGCTCGCGCCCGGGGAGGCCACGTCGGAGCTCGGCTGGTTCGAGCCGCGCGACCTGCCGGCCGACGTCCTGCCCTGGCTGCCCGCGGCTATCGCCGCCCACTGGCTCGAGGGCCGGTTCTGGGTGGAGACCGTCGGCTAGGCGGACCGGCGGAGCACCGCCGCGGCTTCCAGCGCCAGCCATGCCTGCAGCTGTGCGGCGAGTTCGACGGTGTCCGCGACGGGTCCTGCCCCGGCGGGCGTGGTGTCCTGCGGGAAGACGGTGACCGGCCGGTGCCGCCAGCCGCGGACCTCGCGGCCCGACCACAGGGCCTCGGCGGTGGCGCCGACGAGGTCGGCGGCCGCGGCGCGGGCGTCGGCGGGGATTCGCGGATCGCGGGCCGCGAGCGCCAGGTAGCGGACGAGGATGCCGGTGAAGAGACCCCCGTCGCCGCCGCCGTGGGTGCGCAGGACCGCGGTGCCCGGGTGTGTGAGGCGGGTGCCGACGGCGCCCAGCAGGCGGGTTGCGTCGTCGACCCGGCCGAGCTCCAGCATCACCGCCAGCACGGGGCCCTGGTTGTAGGTGAACACGTGCGGCACGAGGGTGGGGCGGCCGTCGACGCGGCGGAGCCCGTCGCGCAGCAGCCCGGTGTCGGGGTCCGCGAGGTGGGCCAGCAGCCAGTCGAGGAGCCGGCCCGCCGCGACCCGGTCCCCCGTCCGGGCGAGGTAGAGGGCGATCGGCGCGGTGGCGGCGGTGTTCTTGAAGTCCCGGTCGGTGCTCCAGAAGGCCCCGCCGCCCCAGTCGTCGGTGATGGCGCCGAGTAGCGCCCGTTCGAGTCCGCGAGCAGGGCGGCCGGCGCGGTGCGCCGCGAGCGCCAACCATGCCATGTCGTCGTAGAACCCGTTGCGGAGGCGGCCCCAGTTCCGCACCCGGATGCCGCGCAGGTGCCGGCGGATGAGGCGCTCGCTGACGACGGGAGACCCGCGACCGTGGGCGTCGACCATGCAGTCGAGCAGGTGCGCCTGCCACCAGTAATGCCAGTCGCGGTGCACCCGGCCCGGACGGGAGGTGCGCGCCAGGTGCGTGCCGGGCAGGCCGAGCGCGCGGGCGCCGAACAGGGTCAACACCGAGCGGGCGGCCTCATCGGCACGCGGCGCGGTCACGCCAGGCGCTGGAGGAACAGGGCCTCGGCGAGCGCCGCCTTGGCGAAGTCGCCGAGGTCCAGCGACTCGTCGATCCCGTGCATGTGCGACGTCGGGTCCGTCACGGCCGTGACGAGCACCAGGGCGCCGGGGTTGCGGTCGGCGAACTCGGCGACGATGGGGATGGAGCCGCCGACGCCGATCTCCACAGGCGCGACGCCGAACGCCTCGGCGAACGCGTCGAGGGCGGCGCGGGCACGGTCGTCGTCGAGCGAGATGACGCTGCCCGCGCCGTTCTGGCCGGCCTCGACCTCCACCCGCGCGCCCCACGGGGCGTTGGCCAGCAGGTGGTCGCGGAGGGCGGCCTCGGCGGCGTCGGCGTCCTGGCCGGGCGCGAGCCGGAGGCTCACCTTCGCCCGCGCCGTGGGGATGAGCGTGTTGGACGCGTCCTGAACGGGGGTGGCGTCGATGGCCAGCACCGAGGCGGCGGGCCGGGTCCACATGCGGGCGGTGGCCGGTCCGTCGCCGATCCACTGCACGCCGTCCAGCAGGCCCGTCTCGTCGCGCAGTCGGTCCTCGTCGTAGTCGACGACGGGGTCGGGGTCGCTGGTGAGGCCGGCGACGGCGACGTTGCCGCGCTCGTCGTGGAGCGTGGCCAGCAGGCGGCACAGCGCGGTCAGCGCGTCCGGCACCACGCCGCCGAACTGGCCGGAGTGCAGCCCGGTCCGCAGCGTGGAGACGGTGACGGTCGCGTCGACCATGCCGCGCAGGGTCGTGGTGAAGGAGGGCTCGCCGACGTTCCAGTTCACGGCATCGGCGATGACGAACACGTCGGCGGCGAGGTCGGCGGCGTGCTGATCCAGCAGCCCGGACATGCTGGGCGAGCCGATCTCCTCCTCGCCCTCGATGAAGATCTTGACTCCGACGGGCGGCCGACCGTCGAAGGCACGCAGCGCGGCGAGGTGGACCCCGATGCCGCCCTTGTCGTCGGCGGAGCCGCGGGCGTACAGGCGCCCGTCGCGCTCCATCGCGGAGAACGGCGCCGAGGTCCAGGCAGCGTCGTCGCCCGTCGGCTGGACGTCGTAGTGCGCGTAGAGCAGGACCGTCGGTGCGCCGTCGGGGGCCGGGAAGTGTCCGTAGACGGCCGGCTTGCCGCCGGCGCCGAGGAGCCGCACGTCCGGGCAGCCGAGGTCGCGCAGGAGGTCCGCGACGCCGTCGGCGGCGGCCAGGACATGGTCGTGGTGGTCCGGGAGGGACGACACCGAGGGGATCGCGATGAGTCGCTTGAGGTCGGTGAGGACTGAGGGCAGGACATCGGTGACGCGGTCGGTGAGGCTCATGCTCCCCACCCTACCGAGACTCCCCGATGCCCCAGCCCGGGGCCCGAGCCGTCAGGCCATCGCGGCCGGGATCGGCGCCTTCCAGGCCGACAGCGCCTCCTCCAGGCCGAGGGTCAGCAGCCCCACGAACTCGAGCTCCGGCTCACCGGTCACCTCGCCCAGCCGCGTGACGGGGACGCCCTTCTCGGCGCAGAGCGCCTCGAACGCCTCGACGTCGGCGCCCGACAGCGACACAACGGCGCGGGCCGACGACTCTGAGAACAGGGCGACGGTGGGGTCACCCTCCGGGACGGTGACGGCGAAGCCCAGGCCGGCGCGGAACGCCGACTCCGCCAGCGCGACGGCCAGGCCGCCCTCGCTGACATCGTGCGCAGACGACAGCAGCCCGCGGCGCGACGCCTCCCCCATGACGGCCGCCAGCGCCTTCTCGGCGTCCAGCGACACGGCGGGCGGCATGCCGCCCAGGTGGTCGTGCAGCGCCGACGCCCAGATGGAGCCGGACAGCTCCTCGCGGGTCTCGCCCAGCAGGAGGATCGCGTCGCCGGGGTGCGCGAAGCCGGACCGCAGCCGCGTGGCCACGTCGTCGATCACGCCCAGCACGCCGACGGTGGGGGTCGGCAGGATCGGGGCGGTCGCCGTCTGGTTGTACAGCGACACGTTGCCGCCGGTCACGGGGACCCCCAGCTCACGACAGCCGTCGACGAGCCCGAGCACGGCCTCGGCGAACTGCCACATCACCTCGGGGTCCTCCGGGGAGCCGAAGTTCAGGCAGTCCGTGATCGCCACGGGCTCGGCGCCGGTGACGGCGACGTTGCGGTAGGACTCGGCCAGGGACAGCTGGGCGCCGAGGTACGGGTTGAGGTAGGAGAACCGCGAGTTGGCGTCGAGCGCCAGCGCGATGCCGAGGCCGGTCTCCTCGTCGATGCGCAGCATCCCCGAGTCCTCGGGCTGCGCGAGGACGGAGTTGCCGCGCACGTAGCGGTCGTACTGCTCCGTCACCCACGTCTTGTCGGCGATGTTGCCGTGGCCCAGGATCGTGAGGATCGCGGACTTGAGGGCCTCGGGCGAGTTGTCGCGCGGCAGGTCCTCGGCGCGGTCGGCGTTGACGGCGTCGAGCCACGCCGGCCGGTGGTACGGGCGCTCGTAGACGGGGCCCTCGTGGGCGACCGTCTTGGGGTCGACGTCGACGATGGTCTCGCCGTGCCACTGGATGATGAGCCGGTCGCCCTCGATGACCTCACCGACGACCGTGGCCTGGACGTCCCACTTGGCGCAGATCTCCATGAAGCGGTCGACGTTGGCGGGTTCGACCACCGCCATCATCCGCTCCTGCGACTCGCTCATGAGGATCTCCTCAGGGGCGAGGTTGGGGTCGCGGAGCGGCACGAGGTCCAGGTTGACGAACATGCCGCCGTCGCCCGCCGAGGCCAGCTCGGAGGTGGCGCAGGAGATGCCGGCGGCGCCGAAGTCCTGGATGCCGTTGATGATGCCCGCCTGGAACAGCTCCAGGGTGCACTCGATGAGGAGCTTCTCCATGAACGGGTCGCCGACCTGCACGCTCGGGCGCTTGGCGGGGCCGTCCTCGTCGAACGTTTCGGAGGCGAGGATCGAGGCGCCGCCG
Organism: Tessaracoccus sp. O5.2; assembly: GCF_964266725.1. NCBI lineage: Bacteria > Bacillati > Actinomycetota > Actinomycetes > Propionibacteriales > Propionibacteriaceae > Tessaracoccus > Tessaracoccus sp. O5.2. The sequence goes on from NZ_CAXWGV010000053.1 coordinate 130,382, forward strand.
ATGCCGTCGCCGCCCGTGGCCGCGCCGAACATGATGACCTGGTTGCCGACGCCGGTCGCCTTGGCGAAGTGCAGGTCCTCGTGGCGCAGCACGCCGACGCACAGGGCGTTGACCAGGGGGTTGCCGAGGTAGCTCTCGTGGAACTGGACCTCGCCGCCGATGTTGGGCAGGCCGAGGCAGTTGCCGTAGCCCCCGACGCCGGCGACGACGCCGGGCAGGACGCGGCGGGTGTCGGACTCGTCGAGGGGCCCGAAGCGCAGCGAGTCCATCACGCCGATCGGGCGGGCGCCCATGGCGAGGATGTCGCGGACGATGCCGCCGACGCCGGTCGCGGCGCCCTGGTACGGCTCGACGAACGACGGGTGGTTGTGCGACTCCGCCTTGAAGGTCACGGCGTAGCCCTGGCCGATGTCGACGACGCCGGCGTTGTCGCCGATGCCGGCCAGCAGCGGGCCGCGCGGGGTGTCCTGGCTGAGCTCGCCGAACTTGCGCAGGTGCACCTTCGACGACTTGTACGAGCAGTGCTCGGACCACATGACCGAGTACATCGCGAGTTCGGCGCTGGTGGGCCGGCGGCCCAGGATCTCGCGGATCCGCGCGTACTCGTCGTCCTTCACGCCCAGCGCCGCGTACGGCTGCTCGACATCCGGCGTCTGGGCTGCGTGCTCAACGGTGTCTGCCACGGGGTCAATCTACCGTCGCACGCTCCGCTGCGGGTAACTCGACGGCGTTCGCGGACCGCACCCGCGCCGCGACCTCCGCCTCGAAGACCTCCTCGCGGACCAGGCGGCGCAGCGTGGCCGGCGCGTCCGGGTGCTCGCTCAGCCACCGCCGTCCCGCCTCCGCGCCGTCGGCGGGGAACCCGCCGCGGACCAGCCGCATGGCGATCTCGATGGGGTGCTCCCGCCACACCGCCAGCAGCCCGGCGAAGTAGCGGTCCGTGAACGGGGCGCGCATCGCGTCCTGACCTGGGGCGCGGAAGCCGGCGAGGAGGGCGTCGACCGCCTCGTTGGTCTCGCCGCCGACGGTGTGCGCCCGCCGCCAGGCGTCCTCCTTGAGCGTCGGGTCGGGGCGGGACATGACCGCGCGCAGGTGCGCCATACGACCCGTCGCGGTGTCGTCGGCGGCCAGAGCCGCGGCCAGTTCGGCGTCGCTCGCCGCGCCCTGCGTCGCCAGCGACTGCCAGGCCAACCAGGTGAGGTCGACCGACACCTCCAGCCCCGGGATCCCGCCGTCCAGCACCCAGCGGACGTCCTCGGGGGCCAGGGCCGCGGCGCGCAGGGACGCCTTGGCCCACGACTGCTGCTCGGCCGAACCCGGTTCGGCGTCCAGGGCGGCCCGGCGGCAGCCCTCGCGCCAGAGCGCTGTCACGGGCGCGTCGTCGTTGTACCGGTCCAGGGCGGTGAAGGCGCGGTCCAGCAGCGTCGCCAGGACGCCGGACTGCGTCTCGCCGGCGCGGAGGACCGCCGCGACGAACGCGGCCGGGGCGATCAGCCCGGCGCGGACATCCGACCAGAGCGCGGTCCAGGCGACGGCCCTGGCCAGCGGCTCCAGGTCGGCGACGTGGTAGAGCAGGACCTCGCGGCTGCGGTCGTCCAGCTCGACGCGCGCGAAGGTCTGATCCTGGTCGTTGACGAGCACGACGTCCGGTGCGGGGAGCCCGGTCGGCACCTCCACCGCGGTCTCCTGGCCCGCGATGACGACGTCGAGCCGCCGTATCAGGGTCAGGCTGCCGTCCGTCAGTGCATAGAGGCCGACGGTGGTGGCGTGCGGGCGGTCGGCCGAGTCACCCGCCGGGGTGTAGCGGCGCACCCGCAGCCCCGCGAGGCGGCCGGCGGGCGCGTCGACGTGGGCGCTCAGCCGGTCGTGGCCCGACGTCTCCAGCCACGCCGCGATCCAGCCGCTGAGGTCCCGGTCGGTCTCGTGGTCCAGGGCGGCGATGAAGTCGGCGAGGCTGGCCGCGCCGAAGGCGTGCGTGCGGAAGTAGCGGCGGCACCCGGCGAGGAACGCGTCCAGGCCCACGTAGTGCACGAGCTGAGTCAGCGCGGCGGACCCCTTGGAGTAGGTGATCCGGTCGAAGTTGGTCTTCGCGGCCTCGAGGTCCGGGATGTCGGCGACGATCGGGTGCGTCGTCGGCATGGCGTCCGCGAGGTAGGCCCCCACTTTGCGCGACGTGGCGAAGTTGACCCAGCCGTCGGCGAAGCCGCACGCCTCGACGGAGACGTGGCTGCCCATGAACTCCGCGAAGCTCTCCTTGAGCCACAGGTCGCCCCACCAGCGGCAGGTCACCAGGTCGCCGAACCACATGTGGCTCATCTCGTGCACCAGCGTGTTGGCGCGGCCCTGCAGCTGCGCGGGTGTCGCGGGCGAGCGGAACAGGTAGTGCTCGGTGAACGTGACCAGCCCGGGGTTCTCCATGGCGCCCAGGTTGTACTCGGGCACGAAGATCTGGTCGTAGGTCGCTCCCCACGGGTACTCGCCGAAGTTGGCGGTCAGCCAGTCCAGGCCCGCCTTGGTGAGCCGGAAGAGTTCATCGGCGTCGAGGTAGCGGGCCAGGCTTTGGCGGCACATCAGGCCGAGTTCCATGTCGCGCCAGGTGTCGGTCACCCGGTGGTACGGCCCTGCCACCAGGCAGGTGATGTAGGTCGACAGCGTCCGGGTGGGCTCGAAGCCGACGCGCACGACGCCGTCGGCCACCTCCTCCCGCGACGCCGCGGGCTGGTTGGACCCGAGCCACCAGCCGTGAGGCCCCGTGAGCGAGAACGTGAACGGCGCCCGGATATCCGGCTGCTCCAGGTTCGGAAACACGCGGCGGGCGTCGGCCGGTTCGTACTGGGTGTAGAGGTACGTCTCGCCGTCAGCCGGGTCGACGAAGCGGTGCAGCCCCTCGCCGGTGCGCGAGTACCGGCCCCGGGCATGGACCGTGACGGTGCAGGGGCGGCCGGTGGGGAGGTCGCTCAGCGCGATCCGGGCGCCGTCGTGCTCCACGGGGTGTGTCGCGCCGTCGACCTCGACCGCGTCGACCTCGCCGATGAAGTCGAGCCAGGTCTCCGTCGCCAGCGAGGTGAGATCGATCGACGACGTGACCGGGAACATGTCGACCTCGGGGTTCGCCGCGTCACGGATGTCGACGTCGACGCGGTACGCGTGGACGGTGACGAGGCGGGCACGCTCGGAAGTTTCGGCGTGGCTGAGGTTGGCAGACGACATGGGCACCATCCTGGCACCTGTGGCAAGCGTTCCCCGTTCGCTGAGGTCGCGCCTGCCCGTTCGCTGAGGTCGCGCCCGCCTCGTTCGCTGAGGTCGCGCCCGGTGCGCAGCACCCGGGCGAGTCTCGAAGCCGACGCCGCAGGCGTCGATCCCTTGACCCCATCCCCTGATGGTGTGGGAAGCCGTGACCCGACGCTCGGGCGGCCCTTGTGGCCGGGTGCCCCGTTCAGCTGACCGAGGAGTTGGGGCCGGGTAGATCGAGGCCGCCCGACCCTCGGCTCCCGTCTCCCCACACTCGTTCCGGCGGTGGCGTGAGCAGGTCCGGGTGCGTGCCGGTGGGGCGGCCCTGGGTCGGGTAGCTCCAGGCGGGACGCCAGTTTGGTGACCCTCGGGTTGGGCATCACTGCGCATTGCCGCCCCACCGTCCCACCCCCTCGCGTACACCGCTCGCTGAGGTCGCGCCACCCCGTTCGCTGAGGTCGCGCCCGACGGTGCAGCCGTCCGGGCGAGTCTCGAAGCCGACGCCGCAGGCGTCGATCCCCCCAAGCCCCCCACTCTCCACAGGCGACACATTCCGCGGCACACCGCCAGCCCCGCCAACCATCATGCCGACATGGCTTGGACATACATGTTGGAATGCGGAGACGGCTCGTACTACGTCGGCTCGACCCGGGACCTGGATCAGCGCGCCTGGGAGCACGGCATCGGGAGGGGCAGCCGCTACACCGCGCTGAGGCAGCCCGTCCGACTGGTCTGGGCGCAGGAGTTCGACAACATCGGGGAGGCCTGGCAGATGGAGCGGAAGCTCAGCGGTTGGGGTCGGGCGAAGCGGCGTGCGTTGGTGGAGGGTCGGTTCGACGACCTGCCGGGTCTGTCGGCTCGGCGACGTCGCTCGACGGATGCCGGGTGAGGGTGATCGACGCCTGCGGCGTCGGCTTCGAGACTCGCCCGGGTGCTCCGCACCGGGCGCGACCTCAGCGAACGAGGTGGCGTCGGCTTCGAGACTCGCCCGGACGGCTCCGCCGTCGGGGCGCGACCTCAGCGAACGGGGTGGTAAGGAGATCGACGCCTGCGGCGTCGGCTTCGAGACTCGCCCGGACGGCTGCGCCGTCGGGCGCGACCTCAGCGAACAGGCAAGCGCGGCCTCGGTCGGCGGCTAGCGCCAGTCAGACGCGCGCGGACAGGAACTGCAGCACCGACTCGAAGAACGGGCGGCCGTCGAGCGTGGGGCTGGTCAACTCCTCGACGTTGTGCTCCGGGTGCGGCATCAGGCCGACGACGTTTCCGCGCTCGTTGGTGATCCCCGCGATGTCGTTGGCCGAACCGTTCGGGTTGTCCAGGTACCGGAAGACCACCTGGTCGTTGTCCTCGAGCTTGCGCAGCGTCTCAGGCGAGGCCTGGTAGTTGCCCTCGCCGTTCTTCAGGGCGATGGTGATCTCCTGGCCCTTCTCGAAGGCGCACGTCCACGTGGTGTCGATGGTCTCGACCCGCAGCCGCTCGTCGCGGCAGATGAAGTGCTGCCCGACGTTGCGGATCATCGCCCCCTCGAGCAGGTGCGCCTCGCACAGCAGCTGGAAGCCGTTGCAGATCCCGAGCACCGGCATGCCCGCGTTGGCGGCGTCGATGATGGTGTCCATGACCGGGCTGAACCGGGCGATCGCGCCGCAGCGCAGGTAGTCGCCGTACGAGAATCCGCCGGGCAGGATGATGGCGTCGACGCCCTGCACGGAGTCAGACCCGTGCCACAGCGGCACGGCCTCGGCGCCTGTCAGCCGGACGGCGCGCAACGCGTCATGGTCGTCGAGCGACCCCGGGAACGTGACGACGCCGATGCGGGCCATCAGTCGGCCACCACGTCGAAGGACTCAATGACGGTGTTGGCGAGCAGCTTCTCGGCCGCATCCCCGATCTCCGCCAGCACCTCGGGCGTAACCTCGCCGTCGACCTCGATCTCGAACCGCTTGCCCTGACGGACGGTGAGCCCGTCGAAGCCGAGCCGCTTGAGGGCGCCGGTGACGGCCTTCCCCTGCGGGTCGAGGATCTCGGGCTTCGGCATGACGTTGACGACGACGCGTGGCATGGCCCGGATTCTAGCCCACGGCGTCCTTGCGGACGTCCGCGCGCGACGACGCCGGACAGCGTCAGCCCCGCGACAGCGCCACGTCGACGGCGGCGCGGATCTCGGCGGGCCCGACGCCGAGGCGCCCCGCCTCCTCGACGAAGCTCGCTGCAAGCACCGCCAACCTCTGGTCCACGGCCCCTACCGTCCCGGTCACCACAGTGCCCTGGACCCGTCGGCTCGCCACGAGCCCGTCCGCCTCGAGTTCACGGTACGTCCGCATCACGGTCCCTGGAGCCAGGCCGAGGTCCTGGGCCAGCTGCCTGACCGTCGGCAGCCTCGTCCCCGAGGCCAGGGTGCCGGTGCGGATGAGCCCAGCGAGTTGTCGCCGCAGCTGCTCATACGGTGGCGTGGGATCGGCGGAGTCCACGCGAAGCGAGACGGTCACCGGGCACCGCCGTCGCGCGGCACGAGGAGGATCACGCCGGCGCCGATCAGACCCACGAGCGCGACGACGGCGCCGAGGAGGCTCACCACCCCGGCTGCCGTGACGAGGGGGACCGGCGCGAGCTGCACCAGGTCCATGCCCCCGACGAGCAGCACGGCGAACGCCGCGCCGCCGACGCCGACGCCGAGCCCGGCGACGATCCCCTCGGCGATGATCCGGCGCAGCGCGTCGTCGACCCGCACGAGTTCCGGATCGGCGCCGTTGCGCGGACGCCGCGCCGTCATGCCGAGCCCGATGCCCGTCGCCACCAGCAGCAGCACCAGCGCGATGCCCACCCACAGGGTGTAGAAGCTGCCCGGGTACGGGCTGCGCAGCGAGCCGAAGACACCCTCTGCCGCGCCGTCGCCCTGGGTCCACGAGGCCGCCACGGCACGCCCGGCACGGCCCATGTCGTCTGGCGAGGCTGCCAGCGTCGAGAAGAGGACCGCGGTGAGGAGCAGGGCCAGCAGGCAGGCCACGTCGAATGCGAGGGATCGGGCCCGCCGTCGCCCCAGCAGCAGTGCGGCGGCGAGCGCCATCACGACGGTCAGCGAGAGCAGTATCAGCGAGAAGAGTCCTGAGACGGCCATGGCGCCCTCCTTGTATCATGTAGGTGACACAAAGCTATCCCCCGGCTCACCCTTGTGTCAACACCTTGATACAACACGCGGGGAGGCCCCGGGCTACCCTGAGCGGCATGCCGTCGTCGCGCTCCGCCGTCCCCCCGTTCGAGGTCATGACCGTCCTCGACCGCGTGGCCACCCTGCGGGCGGCCGGCCGCGACGTCATCTCACTGTGCGCCGGGGAACCCGCGGGCGGGGCGCCGTCGGCCGTCAACGCCGAGGCAGCGCGGCTGCACGCGGAGGGCAGGCCCTTCGGCTACACGCCGGCGCTCGGGATCCGTCCGCTGCGCGAGGCTCTTTCCGGGCACTACCGCCGCTGGTACGGCGTGGAGCTCGACCCCGCCCGGGTGGCAGTCACCACCGGGTCGTCGGGTGGCTTCCTGCTCGCGTTCCTCGCGGCCTTCGAGCCGGGCGACCGGGTGGCGCTGGCCCGCCCCGGCTACCCCGCCTACCGCAACATCCTCACCTCGCTCGGCTGCGAGGTCGTCGACATCGACTGCGGCCCGGAGGTGCGGTTCCAGCCCACCGTCGAGCTGCTCGCCGCCGCGCACGCCGAGCACCCCCTGTCGGGTCTCGTGCTCGCCTCCCCCGCCAACCCCACCGGCACCATGGTCAGCCGCGACGAGCTGCGCGACCTCGTGGCCTGGTGCGACAGGCATGGGGTCCTGCTCGTCAGCGACGAGATCTACCACGGCGTCACCTACCCGGCAGGCGCGGATCGCGGAACCTCGGCGCTGGACGAGAGCGACGGTGCCGTCGTGGTGTCCTCGTTCAGCAAGTACTGGGGCATGACGGGCTGGCGGCTGGGCTGGCTCGTGCTGCCCGAGGATCTGGCGCCCGCCGTCGACGCGCTGGCCGGAAACCTGGCGCTCTGCCCGCCGGCGTCGCCGTCACCCCGGGGCGCGACTTCGACGCCCGCCTCGGCGACCGCACGGTGCGGATCAGTTTCGCGGCCGGGAGCGCTGCGATCGCCGAGGCCGTCGAGCGGATCGTCGCGTTCCAGCGCTGAGGGTCACCGGCTGACGGTGGGGTCGCCGTCGATCCAGAACCGCAGCGGGAAGTCGGCCGCCTTCCCGACGCCGATGCGCGGGCCGACCCCCACCATCGGCTCCTCTGCACTGCGCGGCCGCACCGTGATGCCGGTGGACCCGTCCAACGGGGCGCCGGCGTCGGCGAGCGTGATCCCCATCGCGACCGTGAGCCGCGCGGGCCCCGACGCGAGGTCGGTGTCGCGGCGGGTGACGCCCTTGGCCGCGCGCCGGGCCCTGGCGATCTCGACCCCTTCGACCACCTCCCCCGCGCGGACCAGGACCCCGGTGGGGGTGCCGTCGACGGCGACGACGACGTTGAAGCAGGTGTGCAGGCCCATGTGCCGGTACACGTAGGCGTGGCGGGGCGGGCCGAACATCGCGGCGTTGCGCGCCGAGGGCCCGCGGTACGCGTGCGAGGCCGGGTCGTACCCGCCGCCGTAGGCCTCCACCTCGGTGATCCGCAGCGACACCCGCTCCCCGTCCCGGTCCACGGTCAGCGTGCCGTCGAGCAGCGCGCGGGCTTCCGCCGCGACGGCCTCGAGCAGCACGACCGCGTCGTCCGGCAGGTCGGGGTAGCCGATCGCGGGATGGACCAGCATCACTCGGGGCGCGGGGTGAGCAGGTCGGTCAGCGCCTCCCCCAGCGGAGAGGCGGGCATGTCCGCGCCGTCGATGTGCGTGACGGGGGCGACGATGCGGCCGCTCGACAGCAGCCACACGCCGCGGGCGCGGGCGAGGTCGTCGCGGTGCAGCGGGACCACCCGAACGTCGAGCCCCGCAGCGGGCGCCTTGTCCAGCAGCTCCGCGATGGTGATGGAGCGGAGGATGCCGTCCAGCGGCGGGGTGACGAGCACCCCGTCCAGGTCCAGGACCACGCTGGAGGTGGGGCCCTCAAGCAGGGAGCCCGACGGCGTGACGAAGATGACGTCGTCGGCCCCGTTCGCCTTCGCGTAGCGCTTGGCCGCCATGTTGATGCCGTAGGACAGCGACTTCGCGCCCGGCAGCAGCCAGGGCAGCGGGGCGACGTCGGCGCCCTCGAACCCGCGGTCCAGGACCAGGACGCGCACGCCGTCGGTCCGCTCACGCTTGGTGGTGGCGTCGAGCGGGGCGGCCATCACCCACCCGTTCGGCTCATCGAGGCCCTCTGGTCCGCGCGTCATGATGAGCCGCAGCACCGCCTCGGGCTCGGCGTCCCAGTCCCACGCGCCGAGGATGGCGTCCACGGCGCGACGGTAGCCCGCGTCGTCGGGGTCGGGCAGTTGCAGGATGCGGGCCGAGGCGGCGAGCCGGTCGAGGTGCTCGTCGAGATGGTGCGCGCGGCCGAAGCTCGCGAGCAGCGCGTCGAAGACGCCGTCGCCCCGCACGACGCCCTGGTCGTCGGCGCGGACGATGGGGGTGGTGGGGTCGACGAGCGTGCCGTCGAGGAGGGCGAGCATGCGGATGGTCATGCCGTCGACACTAGCCCTCAGGCGGGAACCGCGGGCTGGAAGTCGCGGCCGGTGAGGCGGCGGAACGCCTCGAGGTAGCGCTCGCGCGTGGCCGCCACCACCTCGGCGGGCAGCGGCGGGGGCGGGGTGTCGGAGGCCTTGTCCCAGCCGGATTCGTGCGCGAGCCAGTCGCGGACGTACTGCTTGTCGAAGCTCGGCAGCGACTCCCCCGGCCGCCACGCGGCGGCGTCCCAGAAGCGGGAGGAGTCGGGGGTGAGCACCTCGTCCGCGAGCACTAGCGTCCCGTCGGCGCGGCGGCCGAACTCGAACTTGGTGTCGGCGAGGATGATGCCGCGCTCGGCGGCGATGGCCTCGGCGCGTCGGTAGATCGCCAGCGTGAGGTCGCGCAGCTCGGCCGCCAGCTGATCGCCGTGGAGGCGGGCGATGGTGGCGAAGTCGACGTTCTCGTCGTGCTCGCCGAGCGGGGCCTTGATGGCCGGCGTGAAGATGGGTTCGGGAAGCTTGTCGCCGTCGCGGAGTCCGCCCGGCAGCGGAACGCCGCACACGGTCCGCGACTGCTGGTACTCGGTCCACCCGGAGCCGGTGAGGTAGCCGCGGGCCACGCACTCGACCTCCACCATGTCGAGTGCCTCGACGAGCGTCGCGCGCCCGGCGAGCGCGGCCGGCACGTCGGTGGAGACCACGTGGTTGTCGACGAGGTCGGCCAGCTGATCGAACCACCAGAGGCTGAGCTGCGTGAGGATGGCTCCCTTGTCGGGGATCGGCGTCGCCAGCACGTGGTCGAACGCCGAGATGTTGTCGGTGGCCACCATGAGGATCCGCTCGATCCCGTCGTCGTCGACGGTGTACAGCTCGCGGACCTTGCCCGCGTGGCGGAGGGGGAGGTTGACCAGGGCGCCGAACTGACTCACGCGGAGAGCCTAGCGTCCTGCGCCGCGCGCGCGATGACGAGATCAGCCAGCGCTCCGGTCTGGGACAGGCCACCGGCCACCATCGGGATGTCGAGGGCGTCGCAGCGGGCCGCCATGCGGTCGTGGTCGCGGTCCTCCGACACGACGAACGAGACGCCGACCACCCGGTCCGCGAGGCCGCGGACGTGGGCCACGACGGCCTCCAGCGGCTCGGCGCCGTCGACGGCGGCCAGGGCCCATGGCCCCCAGCCGAGGCGGTGTGCGGTGGCGGGCTCCTCCACGCTCGCGAGGTCGCGCCCCCCTGCCGGGCCCACGAGCACGACGGCCGTGGCCGGGTCCGGCACGATGCCCGCCGCGGCCAGGAGTTCCTCGCAGGCGTCGAACAGGCGGGGATCAGGCCCCAGCGTGGGCCTCAGCTGGACGTCCGCACCCGCCGCGGCCAGTTCCCGGGCGGCGCCGGGCAGCGCGCTCGCGTGGCGGTCCCGGGGGTCCAGCAGGAGCGGGATGGCGACGGCCGCACGCCCCAGTTCCGCGGACAGCTCCGACGGGGTGGGCCCGTGATGCCCGAGGTAACACGCCCCCACGCCCCGCCCGGAACGGACCCGGTCGCGGACGGCGTCGACGAGCCGCTCCACGCCGTCGCTGTGGCGCGGGTCGGGCGAGCCGGGGGCGATCAGGACGATGTCAGGCATTGGGCCAACCTAGACGGTATGGGTGACCCCGATCGGGGGTGAGGCTCTGGCAGGCCGGGGCCTCGCCGCGCAACGATTCGTGGGTTGCCGGACAGGGGCGTCCTGTCTGGCCTTTCCGACATACGTGGGGAGGCCCCGGTTGTTTACCGAGCGTACGAGTGTTGGCCTGGACGTGCATGCCCGCAGCGTCGTGGCGCATGCCATGGACGTCCAGACCGGCGAGATCTTCAAAGCAAGACTCTGCCCCGACCCCGCCGAAGTGACGGCATGGATCAAGGCCCTGCCCGGACCAGCGGCGGCGATCTATGA